>JAEWSN010000042.1 GCA_023459915.1 Bacillota bacterium | reverse complement strand
GCCGCACAGGGCGGACAATCCCGCCATGGCAAGCAGGCGGGCGTGCGGATTGGCCCCCGGCGCACGTTTTCCGCCCAGCCGAACAATGGCTTGGATGGCACGTTTTGCCGTGTTCCCCAGAAAACCGAGCAGGGAAACCAGGCCCAGAATGCCGGTTTCCACCCATGTCTGCAGGAACACGTTGTGACAGTGCAGCGGCACCGACGGCGTATACAACAGATAGCGGGCGGAAATTTTCATCACCGCGTCGTTGCCCAATCCCAATCCCGTCCACCAGTAATCGCGGATGACGGGCCACATGGTTTGCCAGATCTTCGTCCGGAAACTGGCGGACGTGTCGGCAGGGTTGAATATGGACAGGACCCGCTGGCGCAGAAACAGCGGCAGAAAGGGAAAGGCCGCCAACCCCAGCACGCCGGCCAATGGAATGAGCCGCCAGTCCAGAAACACGGCGAACACCAGCATGGCCACCAACAGGCCGCCCCAGCTGGAACGCGACTGCGTCATCAGCAGCGCCACAAGCGGCGGCAACGCCGCCAGGCCATAGAAAACCCTGCGCTTCCAGCCGGTGGAGGCAAAGAACAACGCGGCAATGAACGGCAGGAACAGGATCAGAATTTCCCCAAAGTTGTTGGGATTGTCATAGAACCCATATACCCGTCCCACCCCGGTGGTGTTGAGGGTGGTGTCAATTTCCGCCGCCTTGACGGGCACCCCGCGGATGCCCTGGTACACCCCGTACAGCGCGCTGACGGAAACCGTGCACGCCAGCAGCTCCACCGCGGTGACGAGTTCATCCAGTGTTCGGAACACCGACACCAGCAGGATCACCACGAAAAAATTGGTGCCGTGGAAAGCCAGGAAACGGGCGCTGAGACCGGGATACACGGACGCGACAAAGGAAAGCGCCTGAAAGAGCATGTACAGCAGAAACCAGCCACCGGTACGCCGGACATGAATCTGGGGGTCCGCCCGGGTGCCTTCCCGAATGAGCAGCAGCGCAAACAGCCCGGCCACCCCGGCCGTGCTGTACAGGTTGTTCCAGTGGGTATGGGGCACCAGCAGGACCACACACAGAAACAGGGCGGACAACAGGTGGAGCTGATTCGCCAGCCACCCGATGGCCCGTGCGGCCACACCCGGATTGGCGAAGGCCGGCAACCGGCCGAGGGTGCTGCCGCAGGCCTTGGGAACGCGCTGGAACAAAAGGTTCAACAGACCCACCATATGGCTGGCGTCCGCGCTGCCCGTCACCAGGCCATCACGCGAGAGCCACCGCCCCACCGCACTGCCGGCAGCAACACCGCCGAGTCCCTGGCGTGTGCGCATGGCGGCGCGTCGAACCGCACTCCCCTCCGAAGCCCGGGAAATGCCCTTGCCGACGCCACGAACCAGACGGGCCAGCAAACTGCCGTCCAGGATATCTCCGCCCCTCATTTCACAACCTGCACATCATAGACCCGGGTCCAGACAGCCACGTTGCCGAACCGAACCTCCAGTTGCTTGTTCACATAGTAATCGATGGAATTGTAGGTGACGCCGTTGTCCGAGAACAGGCCTTCCCCCGCCACCACCACCTTCTGGGATCGGAAGGTTTCCTTGGTGGACTTGACGATCTCCCCGGCGCTGTTGGGCGCGTAGGAAACCGACGGCTGGGTGTCCACGCTCTTGACCACGCCGAATTTCGAACCGGTGGTCCTGTCAGTGACCGGCGCGCCCACTTCGACGGCGTCAGCGGCATAATCCGGCAGCTCCTCGACATAGAAGGTGATTTCCACTTTGTCATTCTGGCGGAACACGGACGGGGTGTTGGACTTGGTGAACTTGTACGCCACGCCGGCGATGACCACCAGCACGGCCAGAATCACCACCAGATCGAGCACATTGATTTTGCCGAACAGCTTTCCCTTGTTGTCTATCAGCATGAGGGTTCCCTTTCCTTCCACTTCATCTTCGTCATCATTTTATACGGCCGGATGCGACCATGCAACCGGCCAGCCGTTCATACACCGCCAATGTCCTTCGGTGTGTGCCGGACTCGGAAAAGTGTTCCCGGGTCACGACGGCGCCCTGTGCGCCGAGACGCAGCCGCAACGCCTCATCCCCGGCCATCTGCCGCAATGCGTCCGCCAGTGCCGCGACATCGCCGCAAGGCACCAGCAGGCCGTTGTCCCACTGCGGCCGAATCAGCTCCGGCGTGCCGCCCACGGCAGTCGCAACCACAGGCAGCCCCGCCCCCATGGCCTCGAGGATGGACAAGCTCATGGCTTCAGTCCGGGAAGGGGACACATACACGTCCGCGGCGCGCATCAGGGCCGGCAGATCCCGGC
Organism: Bacillota bacterium; assembly: GCA_023459915.1. Classification (GTDB taxonomy): domain Bacteria; phylum Bacillota; class Clostridia; order DSM-8532; family DSM-8532; genus JAEWSN01. The sequence continues at coordinate 25,344 of JAEWSN010000042.1, read as the reverse complement.
GGTACCCGACACAGGTGACCAGGCCAGTCAGGCCCTCCTGCGCAAGCCGCTCCCGAAACGGATGAAGCAATGGACCGTCTCCCGCCAGCACAAACCGGACCGGCGCAGGCCCCGCCATCTCCGAAGCGGCCTTGTCCCGCCAGTCGCGAATGGCGTCGAGGAGGAAAAAATATCCTTTTTCCTCTGAAAACCGTCCGGCCGTGAGAAACACCACCGCATTGTCCGGAATTTCCAGCGTGACGCGCGTCTTTGTCCGCTCCGCCGCCCACTGACCCTCGGGCGCCTCCGCAACCGCAATTCCATTGGGAATGGCGATCACCTGGGACGCGCCGAGCCCGTAGGCGGCACGCATCTGGGTGGCCAGCAGCTCGCAGACGGTCACGATGGCGGCCATGCCACGATAGACCGCGCGATCCACCCACCCGAGCGGTGGCCGCGCCACCTGTTCGAGCATCAGATGAACCGTGGCCATGCGGCGCGCCCGCAACCCGAACAGGCGTGCCAGCCACAACAGGTAATGCTCCCGAAGAAACATGGCGTGAACGACATCCGCGTCGAATTCGCGCGCGATCCGGGCAAGCCCGCGCGCCGCGCGCAAGTCGAACCGGCTGCGCATCCGCACGCGCACGCAGGGAATGCCCATGTCCGCAAGCCGTGCCACCAGCGGACCTTCCTCATGGTAGGCAAGCATCGCGGACATGCCCTGCGGCACAAGTCCGCCCATCAGGCTTTCCACATACCGCTCCGTTCCGCCCGCGCCGGCGTGGTTGAGCACAAACAGGACACGGGGTGCATCATGTCCCATGACGGCCTCCTCCGGCGTCTTCCAAACCACCGGCCAAGGCCCCGGCAAGCCAAGCAAGGGAACGCGCCCGCTCGGCCGCCAGCATTTCCCGCGCCTGCGAATCCGCCAGGCCTTCCAACTCCTGCGAAGTCGTCGGCGTTCCCTGTTCCTGCATCGTCGCCGACGCTTCCTGCCCCGGGGCGGCCGCAGACTGCAGGTGCGAAAGCGCCGGCCGCGCGGATGCGCTGGTCAGCATGCGATCCGTCAGCCCAAGGATAGACAGGATGCTCTGCAAGCGGGAGGACACTCTGGCCTTGCCGCTCTCCGCAAAGGCAAAGGTGTGGAACGGGCGTCCGAAATTGATGGAAAAAACGGTGCCATGAAAGGAATCCGTCAGCACATGGGCGGCCTGTGAAAACAGGCCGAGAAATTCCCGAGGGCCGGCATCCAGCACCCGCTGCCGGGTGCCGGGCACGGTGCGGCGCGCGCCACACAGGCTCACGATCGGCAATCCCAGCCGCCTGGCGATGTCCCTGACCGTGGCGGCATACGGCGCGGGATCCGAGATGAAGTAGCACAACAGATACGGTCCCGCCATCTGTGGCGGCCGGGCGATGGCCCGCCATTGCGCCGCGTCAAGCAGCAGGGTGGGATCCAGAACGGTCACCGCATCGCGTCCGCACACCTCGGCCAGAATGGTCTCCCCATGCTGTTCCCTGACCGAAAGCGCGGAAAAATCCTGAAGCAGCGCGCGCAGGGCGGCGTGATGCGCAAGCGGCAGGGACGGCAGCCCGAAGCTCGGCGCGTAGGATATCCTGCGCGTTTTCGGGGCAAAGGCCGCAAAAAAGGCCGGATCAAAGTCCTGCTCCCGATAAATCTGCGGATTCCAGATTTGGTCGCTGCCGCACACAAACACGTCCGCCACCGGCGGATCCGCCAGCAGCGACGGATAGTCATGATACCGACGGGAGGAACACCGCATCTGCTCCCGGACAAACTGCTCGAAGCGCTCCGCCCGAAGCTTCAGCGCCCCATGGTGCAGCAGCGTGTGCAGATTGGCCAGCAGATCCCGGGCCGACCGCAACTTTCGAAACAATGCCTTGGCCTCGACGGTGTCCGGACGGACATAGTCCACAATCTCCGCCTCCGCGCCCAGTCCGCCAATGGCCTGCTGCAGTGCGTATGCCTGCAGCTGCGCGCCATAGTGATGCGCGGCATGGAAGGTCAATATGCCAGCTTTCATTCCATTCCCTCCTGTTTGTGCCGGATCCGGCTGCGGAACACGCCGGCAAACCGCTGCGCCGTTTCACGCACATTCTGTCGTTCCATCAGGACGTTGCCGGCACCAAACACCAGCAGCACCCACAGGGCCGTCAATACCGCCTGCAGGAGCCAAGCCATCCAGCCCGCCGGCGCAAGCGGCACCCAGAGACCCACGGGCACCACCGCCACCGCAAACAGGACACCCATCCGGATCACCCGTCGGATGGTCGCCATGGGTGGCAGCCCCGTCACATGTCTTGGGATGAAAAAGATGAGATCCACGCAGCGGTACACATTGGCCGCGATGGTGCCCAGCAGCACGCCCGCCATGCCCAGCCGCGGCGTCAGCGCAACGGCGACCACGATGTTGATGGCCGCCTGCGTGAGAGACTGGAAGCGGGTTTCACGAAAAAGACCCGCCGAATTGACCAGCATGCCGTGCGGCGTCTTGATGTTTGTGGTAAGCCCCGTCAGCACAAACAGCCAGGCAATGCCGGGCCGCAGGTACGCGGCGTCCGTGAAGTCCGCCGCATAAATGCGGAGGAACGGCATGATGAGAATGGCCGCGCAGGCATATCCCCAGCCAAGCAGGGCATAGTAGAGCATTTCATACTGGCGGTAGGCCCGCTGCAGCACATCGGTCTCCCCGCGGGCCAGGATGTCCCCGAACATGGCGCTCAATCCGTTGTTGAAGGTGGACAGCACGGCGGACACGCTCAGGAACACCATGTTGTAAACCACATACACGCTGACTTCCGAGAGCCCGCACATCAGGGTGGTGACGGTCACCGGCGTGGCGGAGGTGACCAGGCCGAGAATCTGCAGGAACAGGGAATCCCAGCGTTTGTCGAGCGCGCGGTTGTCGGGCTTCGCGTGAAAATCAAGATGCCGGTACGCCCTGCGCCCAAAATACACATACAAGCCGCTGCGCAGCAGGAATCCCAGCAGCGCGGCCAGCTGGACCAGCACCATGTCCACCCGCATCCGCGCCATGACAATGAGAATGGTCGCGTTGACCACCACGCCCACCGCGTTGATGGCCGAGATGAGGTAACTCTTCTGATCGGCGGTGAACAGCACCTTGTATTTGCCGACAAGAAAGAACTCCATGGCGCCGGACGCCCCGATGATGGCCACGAGCGCACCGACGGTGAACGTGCCGATGCCCTGGCCGGACACGAACAGCGGATAGAGGACGGTGGCGCCAAGCACCATCACCGCAAAGAACAGCCCGGATATGTTGTAGTATCGGTTGGCGGCCGAGGCAATGCCGCTGGTCGCGTCGCGATCTTTTGCCGCAAGCGGTTTGTAGAGCGCGAATACCGCCGCGCCCATCAACCCCGCCTCCACGATGGTGAAATAGGAGATCATCTGGCGGGTGGAGGAGACCAATCCGTTCATGGCCGAGCCATACTGCCGGATCAGGATGCCCGGCAGCACAAAATTGACGACCATGTTGATCAGCTGCAGCACCGCGGCCGCGATGGTGTTGTACAGAGAAAGCCTTGTTCTCAAAAAGTCCCTCCGTCAGGCCCTGCGCAGCCGTTGCCGCAGCGATTCCGGCAGAATTTTCCTGGCCAGCGCCTTGAGATGGTATGCAAGCCCTGTGTTGTTCATGAACCGCTGCTGGATCCGCAGGGGATCCACGCCTTCCCGCACCGCCTGGAAATAGGCCTTCCGCTGGGGGGAAGGCGGACGCGAGCTCGTCATGCGGGGATTGTCCGCCTCGGCTTCCCCATACGTTCTGGAAACCTGGCACAGCGCGTCTCCCGCCTCGGACAGCGCCGCCGCCCCGGCCGGTGTGTGGACCACAACCAGCGAAACGCCCCGGTTGTCGCGAAACGCCGGATGCGCCGCCCCGTGCTTCCAGATGCCCCAGTAATCGGCCAGGGTGAGATCCGCGGCCGACTGCAGGGTGCGAAACCGGCAATCGGCGCAGGAGCGCCGGTTGAACAGTTCCATGCCGAAGCCGATGAAAAAAGGATCGCGTCCGGCCGGAATCCGGTATGTCGCGCCGTTGTCGAATCGGATCTCCAGCCTGTATTTGCGCCAGCCGCCCGTCTTGCTTCGAAAGGAGACCGCCGAGGCCCTGCCGCCATGCCGACGCGCCAGGCCGTCAAGATGCGTCCGCCAGGCCAGGGGCGAGGGAACACCGCTGCAGACAAAATCGCAGGTGAGCAATCCTGCCGGCCTGCCGCCCAGGAAGGACACCAGCCCGGCCACCTGACAGGGCGTGCCGCAAAACAACACCCGCCGTCCGGAGTTCAACTGCCCGCGCACCTGCAGGAAGCTGTCTCCGGTATCGCTCTGCACATATTTGGAACGCAGCAGCGGCTCAAGCGCCTCATGCGTTTGCACCATGCGGTGCGCCACACTTTCGGAAGTCACGAATGCCGCACCGAACACCACCCCGCCCGCATTGAGCACCGCACGCGCCAGCACCCCGAACGCGCCGCCGGAAGAGCTGCGCGTTCGCAGCGCCTCATCTGCCGCCCAGCACGCGTACGTTGGCGGGGATGAATCATCCTGTCTTTCCCGGGAAGCCGCGAGCGACGCATTGACCGGGCAAACGCGCACACAGGCGCGGCAGCGCGTGCAACGCGCATGGTCGATGCTGGGAAACAGAAATCCCTCGTCATCCGGAAGCATCCGGATGGCCGAAACCGGACAGATGGCCATGCAGGCACCACAGCCCGTACACCGGGCCATGTCCTCAAGAATGCTGATGGGCGCTTGCTGATCCCCCATGTGAAGCCTCTCCTCCGTCTTTCGTTCCGAATCCCGTGCCTCCGCCTTCCGCCCGGTATCGCAGTCCGCTTCGTTGTATCGCAGTCCGCTTCATGGTATCGCAGTCCGCTTCATGATATCGCAGTCCGCTTCATGGTATCGCAGCCCGCTTCATGATATCGCAGTCCGATTCATTATACAGCATTCCGGCGGGTCTGACAGCCTGCCTCCGAATGTGGTATGCTCAATGGCGAATCACCCATCATCGTCAGCGGAGGATGTCTTCATGTCCGAACAGTTTGCCGTCCAAACCATTCCCCTCCATGGGCTGCACATCTCCAACATCACAATGGCACAGACCCTTGATGCCATTCTCGATGCCATTCCCGCCAGATCCGGGTCCATGGGCCCGTTCACCATTTTCACCCCGAACGCGGAAATCGTGATGCAGTCGGTTCGAACGCCCGCGCTGCGGTCCCTGCTCAACAGCGCGGACCTGCTGTTGCCCGACGGGGCGGGAGTTGTACTGGGAGCAAAAATTCTGGGAACACCCCTGAAAGAAAAAGTCTCCGGTATCGACGTGGCCAAGGGGCTGCTGACACGGGGCCGCAAGCAGAAATTGCGCTTCTTCCTGTTCGGCGGCAAGCCGGGGGTGGCGGAACGGGCCGCCATCCACATGCTGTCCGATTATCCGGGAATCCAAATCGTCGGCACAAGAAACGGATATTTCGACCCCGCCGACACACCGGCCATTGTCGAGCAAATCAACCGCAGCCGCGCGGACATCGCGTTTGTCTGCCTGGGGGCGCCCAAACAGGAGCAATGGATCATGGAGAACAGGGATGTCCTGGCCTGTGGTGCCGCGCTTGGCCTTGGCGGCAGCCTGGACGTGTTTGCCGGCACCGGCCGGCTTGCGCCGGAATGGATGCGCCGGGCCGGTCTGGAATGGCTCTTCCGGCTTGTCCGGGAGCCGCGGCGCTGGCGCCGCATGCTGGATCTGCCCCGCTTCGTGCTGCTGACCTTCAAGGTAAAATGGGCCGGGCGCCAGAAAAAGACACCGGCGGCATGACGCCGGGTCAGGCACCGGAAACATCGGCGGTACGAAGTCCGGCCGGCAACAGAAAAAGGCAACGGTTGAGGATTCCGAAAAACGGTCAGGAAAGGGCCCGGCATACGGCGAGCACCAGATGGTACAACTCACCGGCGGTGGCCTGCGGGTCCGATGCCATGCCCGCCTCGGACCAGGACTGCGCCAACGGTTCGGGCGCCTGCCAATCCCCCTGTTCGGACAGCCAGTTGAACAACACTTCATGGGGTCTGACCCCATTGGCCGGAAGGTTGGCCAGGGCGAGCAACAGGCGGGCGGCCTCCTCCTTTGGGATGGCAGCCTCGTTCTGCCAGGGAGACAGGCGGGTTTCCAAATCGAGATCGTATCCTTCGGGATACAGGCGGATGAGGGTGTTCTTCGCCAGCGTGGCCAGTACTTGGCCACTGCATTGCTCCGCAAGGCGGAAATCATTTTCCACCCCGCCCATCAGCACACCGAGGGAAACCAGTGTCTCCACATCCTCCGCCATCCACCAGTCGGCCAAAGCGGACCCATCCGGCTGCCGCACAGGCTCGGCAAAATCAGGCAACACCTGACCCGCGCGGGTCAGGAACGACACAAACTCGGCAAGACGCTCGTTGGACAACGCGGGAACCTCCGCGGGATCGGTGTTCTCGAGCACGCACCAGGCAGCGGCCAGGCCCGCGCCCTCCCCCACCACGGTTCTGGCCGAGGGGGTTGCCGCGCTCGTTGAGGCCAGGGACGAATAGGAGGCATTGCGGCCCGGCATCAGCACGTTGTCCCAGCCCTCGGGCACCAGACAGCCAATGGGCACGGCATACGCGTTGGGGTCACAGAGGATTGCCGGATCGTCTCCCCGCAGGAACCGGTTCGCCGACACCGGGTCGGACAGCACCGCCACCTTGTCCCTCCGATCGCGGTTGTTGAGGATATCGCTGACCGAGAGCGTCTCCATTCCCTTGTAATGGCGGTACTCCGGGACAAACAACCGTGCCGCCGGAACATCCCAGGTGGCGTCCTTGAACGCGACCAGCTCCGTCTGCAGATAGGCCGTCATGTGCATGGCCTCCCGCAATCCGTTTTGCCAGGCGGCCGCGACCTCCGCCGGGTTGTCGGGATTCACGAATCCCAGGCGCAACCCGCTGATCACCACCGCTTCCTCATCCTGACGGATGAGGGTGGGCTGGAGGAGTTTCACATCATCCCGGGTTCTGGGATAAAGAAACAGCGCATCGGAAAATGCTGCGCTCAGATCCTTCACCTTGGAAATGGTCCGCAGATCCTCCCAGTTCACGCCCAGCAGGCGGAAATGGAAAGAGACCGGTTCGAAAAAGGTTGGCGCGCCCAAATCCTCCGAACCGACGAGATATGGAACCCCAAGCTGGTCAAGCAGCAGCGCGTCTTCGGTCGCGTCGATGAACACGCGGCCCTTCACGGTTTGAACGCCGCCCGCCGCATACACATTCACAGCCGACACCCGGCCGCCCGAGGTATGCACCTCTGTCAACGTGGCTTCAAACAACACCTCCAGCCCGGACTCCTTCAGGAGCAGGGCATGGATGCCGCGCAACCATTCGGCGGAGGAAAAGGTGCTCTCCACCTGTCCGAACAGCCGCTGGAAAGCCGGCCCGGAAAGGGACTGCCACTGTTCGCCAATTCTTCCGACCTGATGCGGCATGCTCTGGATGAGGCAATCGGTGAGGTAACTGGACGGATCCGGCTGCGGTGACAGCAACAGCACGCGCATTCCGGTCTGTGCGGCCGCCAGCGCGGCCGCGATGCCCTCGGGCTCCATGCCCAGCACCACCACGTCGTACCCCTTGTCCGCTGCGCCGAACCGATCATAAAACGAATCGTCCCGGGTCAGGATGGGCAGGGCGCCAAACACCACAATGACGACAAGAAGGGTCAGCACCACCAGATTCTGCACGGCTTTCTTTCTTCGCATGCGGTGTCTCCCCTTCCCGTTCTTCCCTGTTGTGCCTGCCCTGCTAGCCCCTTGGGGCATTTGTCCGCACTGTTGTCAATAACGGAAAATGCTACTTTAGCGAGTACCCGCCACGCACCAGCAGGAACACCGTATTCGGGCCGATTTTGAGTCCCCGGCCATCGCTGCGCGAGGAAATGAGCAGATGCTGGTTGGTGATTGCGGCACCGGTCTTGAGATCCGCCCCGGAGGTCACATCCGCCAGACCGCCATAGGTTCCGCCCACTGCCGTGGCGCTGCCGCTGCGGACAATGGCCTCGGAACCGCCGTTGAGCAAAATGGTCTTGCCGGCCGGCACCTCCACCACCACAAAACCGCTTTCCAGCGAATTCATGCGGGCCTTCAGGCTGTCCACCCCGGTGAGCGCGTCGATGATGAAGTGCGTCAGTTCCCCGACATCCGTCTTCAGCTGCGCCACCTCCTCGCTGTCCATCGGCGTGGCGCCGGTTGAAGGGGTGGTGCCTCCGGTTGTTCCCGTACCGCCACCCGCCGCCATGCCGGCCTGCAGCGCGGCGATTTGCTGATCCACATAGCTTTTTGTCACCAGCGGATCCATTTCACTTCCAGGCTGCGCGCCACTCGCGGACGCCAGCAGGATTCCCATGCCGGCCACCATGCCGGCCAGTGCCGCCGCGGCGGTTTTCATTGCCTGTTTCATCCTCAGTCCTCACTTTCCAGATCGTCATGTATAGGATATGAACTCCCACAGGGCTTGTCAAATCACAACAGGTAGTTGTGCACCATCGCCACCTCGCCATCCCGCTTGTACACGCGGGGAAGCCGTTTGCCGACCAGACAGATCGTCTCGTACGGGATGGTTCCCGCCGACGCCGCCAGCTCCTCCACCCGAATGGACCGGTTGCCCTGCGTGCCCATCAGCACCACCTCGTCACCCGGCTTCACCACGCCTTCAATGTCCGTGACATCCACCATGCATTGATCCATGCAGATCCGGCCGATCACAGGGGCAAACTGGCCATGGATCAACACATGGGCGTGATTGGACAGCGCGCGGGCATAGCCGTCGCCGTACCCGATGGGCAGCGTGGCAATCCGGGACGCGCGGTGCGCCCTCCAGGTGCGGCCATAACTGACCGTCGCACCCTTGCCGATTCGCTTGACCATGATGACATGCGCCTTGAGGGACATGGCAGGGCGCAACTGCAGCGGCTCTCCGTCGTGCATCACGGGCACCACCTCGGCGGAGGGCAGAATGCCGTACAGGATGATTCCCGGGCGCACCATGTCGAGCGCGAGATCCGGAAATGCGAGCGTGGCGGCGCTGTTGGCCACATGGCGCAGGGGCATGCGGAATCCGACGCGGTTGAGCTCGAACAGGATGCTTTCAAACTGCTCGAACTGACGCAGCGTGAACGCGGGATCCGTCTCGTCCGCCGAGGCAAAATGGGTGAACACACCTTCGACCACGATGCCGGGGAGCTTTGAGATCGCGGCAACCGCCTTGACAGCGGCAAACCCCGGCGCAAAGCCGACACGGGACATGCCGGTGTCGATCTTGATGTGAATCCGGGCCGGCATGCCCTCCTTTTTGGCCGCCCGCGAGAGGGCCTTGGCCAAATCATGGCTGAAAACGGTCTGCGTGATGCCTTGCCGGATGATTTCGCCCGCCCGCTTGGGGTCGGTGTAGCTCAACACCAGAATGGGCACGTCAATGCCGATCTGCCGCAATTCCAGCGCCTCGTCGAGCATGGAGACCGCGATGCGCGTGGCGCCCGCGTCCAGCATGGTCTGCACGGTTTCCCGCACGCCATGGCCGTACGCGTCCGCCTTGACCACCGCCATGATCTCCGGATGGGGCCCAATGACACGCCGAATCTCGCGCACATTGTGCGCGATGCAGTCCAGGTCGATTTCCGCCCATGCGCGGTTGATGAGTACATCGGTATTGATCATCCGTTTTGCTCCGTCTCCCTTTCCACTTCCAGATAGGCCGCGCCGATACCCGCCACGAGATCGGACGCCAGCAGCGCCCGCTGGCCGGTGACCTGCGCGCCGAGATCTCCGGACAACCCATGCAGCCAGGCGCCGCACACCGCCGCCCCCATGGTGTCCATGCCCTGGGCCAGCAGCGAGGCAATGAGCCCTGCCAGCGCGTCGCCCGCGCCGGCGGTTGCCATGCCCGCATTCCCCGTGGGATTGATCACCACCCGGCCACCCCGCGACGCGATGATGGTGCCGGCACCCTTGAGCACCACCGTGGCCTGCCATTCCCTGGCACACCGCACGGCGTTTTCCACCGGGTTGGCCAGCACCTGGGCCACCGAACACTTCATCAATCTGGCCATTTCGCCGGGATGCGGGGTCAATACCGCGTGTTCCGGCAGCCGGGCCCGGATGTCCTCGCCCTGCGAAAGCAGGGTCAGCGCGCCGGCATCAATCACCACCGGCAGCTCGCCCGCCGCCTGCAACAGGCGATCGAGCAGCAGATCCGTTTCTCCGGTCACCGCCAGGCCGGGGCCCACCAGCAGGGCATCCGCCGTATTGAGCCAGGGCAGGATGTCGTCAGCCGCCGTGACCGGCCAGTGGCCGTCGTCGCTGGCAACCGGCAGCAGCACCGCTTCCGGCACAAGCGTGGACAGGACGGGAATCAGTGCATTCGGCAGGGCGCAGCGGACAAACCCGGCACCGCCCCGCAGCGCCGCCGCCGCCGCCAGGACGGCGGCACCGGTCATGCCATGCGAACCGGCCACCTGCAGCACCGTGCCGGCAGTGCCCTTGTGCGCGTTGGGCGGCCGTTGCGGCAGCCATGCGCGCACACCCGCCCGGTCCGCCACCTCATGCCGATCGTCGGCGAAGGGCATCAGGCCGGTGGGCATGCCGATGTCCGCGACACGGACGCGGCCGGTGTGCATGGCGCCCGGATAGACGTGCAGCCCCAGCTTGGACAGTCCGAACGTCACCGTGGCATCCGCGCGAACCGCGATCCCCGGGGTCTGTCCGGTTCGGCCGTCGACACCCGAGGGGACGTCGACGGCAAGCACTTCTCCGGGAAACCGGTTCAAGGCTTCAATGGCGGCCAGTGCCATCCCGGCCGGCGCGCGCGACAAGCCGGTGCCGAAAATTCCGTCCACCGCGATGACACAGCCGCGGAAGAGCGTGTCCCACCCCTCCTGCGTGACCTCTTCTGTCATTTGAATCACGGGCAGTCCCATTTTCACCAGAATGTCCAGCTGCGTCGCGGCATCACCCTGGGCGTGTTCCGCCTGGAACAGCAGCGCCACCCGGACGGGACATCCCGCGTTGAGCAGGTGGCGCGCCGCGCCAAGCGCGTCTCCGCCATTGTTGCCCGGCCCTGCCAGCAGCAGCACGGCGCCGTCCCGGTCTCCCCGCATCGACAACGCCTCGAGTGCGGTCTGACGCGCGGCATTCTCCATCAGCGACAGGGAGGGAATGCCAAAGGCTTCGATGGCCATTTTGTCCATGGCCCGCATGGTTTGTGGCAAAACAACCCTCATGACTGTTCCTCCTTTTTGTCCCTGCCGTCCGCCGATTTCGCGGTGTCCGGGTTCCTGGATGCATCGGCCGGCTTCGCGGCCCCGGAGGGCTCCTTCCGGCTATCTCCCGAAGCGGTCTCCGCCGCAGGGGGCTCCGGAAGGAACACACGCGACGCCTGGATTTCGGCGGCAAACTGGGTTTCGAGCTGCCGGACATAGGCGGTGCCGTACAGCTTGGCAAACGGCTCGGACAGCTTGTTCCAGTCGAGTGCCAGCCGCTCCCGCGCCTGGCGGAGCTCGTGCAGGCGTTGCTCGAGCTGGCCAATCTCCGCGTCAATGGCGGGGACTTCCACCTGGGCCCGCCGCATGGTGGCAAAGACGTGCCGTGCCGTTTCCTGCAGCATCTGCAAATTCAGCGCACGCAACTCATCGGTCAGCGCATCCCGCTCCTCGAGCAGCTTGGACCAGCGCAGGTTGATGGACTCAATTTCCTCCCTGCGTTTGAGCAGCTTTTCCCTGGCCTTCTCGTCGCCATCCTCGAAGGCTTCCTTGGTGAGCCGGATGATTTCGTTCATCGCCTTTTTCTTGGTCGGTTCCATCCGCTCCAGCTCACCGTTCTGGAGCGCCTCGCGCTTGATGGCCCCGTTCATCTGCTGCTGCAGCTCGGCCAGCGACGATGGCAGCGTGGTTCCGGAGAAAAGCCCGGTCCAGCGCTCATCCAGCGTCAGGCGGGAAATGTTGTTCTGACGCAGGGATGCCGGTTCCAACGGCGGCACCTGAAGATCGGAACCGTGTGAAGGATGCCTGCCGCCGGATTTCACGGATGTGGCTGTTTTTTTCCCAAAGAACGCCATCGCATTTCCCCCACTGCCATCTCATGGCAAACACTCAGTCACTCGATTCGTCCCGCACGGCCGGGCGGCAACAGCCGAAACCGCGCGAGCCCTTCCAGCGCGCCGAGGCGCACGGGTCCGAAGTCCCGGCTGTCCTTGCTGACCTCGCGGTTGTCTCCCAGGAGAACGTATTCTCCCGGCGGAATCACCATGGGGAACCCGAGTTCACGGATCTCCGTGGGTGTGCGCGTGTAGGATTCGGGCAATGCCTCACTCCCAATGTATACCATTCCATCCCGGATATCCACTGTTTCTCCGGGAAGCCCCACCACGCGCTTCACATATCGCAGGTTGTTCCGCGCCTCAGCCGGTCGCCAGTTGTCCGCCATGTCCACAAACCGCATGCCGAATTCCCACCACAGATTGCCCCGCTCGCGGTTGTCCGCGTAGAACAGCACAATATCGCCTCTTTGGGGCGGTTGCCGGTTGAAATCGGGGCGTGTGCAAAACACCAGTTCTCCCGGTTTCAAGGTATCCAGCATGGACTCCTGGTTGATGGTGGTGATTGCGAAAACCCGGCTCAGCAGCACCAGCACGATCACCAGCGGCAGCACGGGCACCAGCACCCAGGACAGCGCCTCCCGCAGCGGGGATTGGGACCTGTTGTCCGTACGCTTCATGCCAGCGCCTCCTGGTGGGAGGCTGTGACCACGCGCGTGGCTTCCGCCTCCACATCAATGCCGTCCGCCGCCGATTTCGACAACCACATCAGATACTCGATGTTGCCCTCCGGGCCGCGGATGGGCGACCAGGAAAGGCCGCACACGGCAAACCCATTGCGTTCGGCATGCCGGCAGCAGGCCACCACCACGTCCCGGTGAACCGCGGGATCCCGGACAACCCCCTTTTTCCCGACCTTCTCACGTCCGGCCTCGAACTGCGGCTTCACCAGACAGACCATCTGGCCGTCCGGCTTGAGCACCGCCGCGGCCGCCGGCAGAATCAGGGACAGGGAAATGAAAGACACATCCACAGTGGCAAAATCGATGGCGACGCCGATGTCCTCCGGCGTGACATACCGGAAATTGGTCCGTTCCAGCACCGTCACCCGTTCGTCGGACCGCAGGGACCAGGCCAGCTGGCCATAGCCAACATCCACCGCGTGCACATGGACCGCGCCGTTTTGCAGCATGCAGTCGGTGAAGCCGCCGGTGGAGGCACCGATGTCCAGGCAGGCCTTGCCGGAAAGATTGAGTGCAAACACGCGCAAGGCTTTCTCGAGCTTCAGGCCGCCGCGACTGACATATGGCAGGGCCGCCCCCTTGACCACGATTTCCGCCGCCTCATCCACCTGATCGCCCGCCTTGGTGCCCCGGCTGTCACCGAGATAGACCATGCCGGCCAGAATGGCGGCCTGCGCCTTCTCCCGGCTGGGAAACAATCCGCGTTCCACCAGCAGCACGTCAAGCCTCTTTTTGGCCATATGCGCCTCCCTTGCGGACAAATGCACGAACCTGCCTGCCGATGCCCGGTGCGTCCAGGCCGAACGCGGCCAGAATGCCGACCCGGCTGTCCTGAAGAATGGGGATGTCCGGATAGCCCAGGGTCAGCACGCGGGCGGGGATCTCCTCCCCGGCCAGCCAATGCGTGACGGTCGAACCAAACCCGCCGGTCAGGACATTGTCCTCAAGCGTCACCACGCAACGGGTATGACGGGCATACCGGCCCAGCAGCACCTTGTCGAAGGGCTTGACGAAGCGCACATGGATCACGGCACAAGAGATACCTTCCGCTGCGAGCGCGTTGGCCGCTTCGAGCGCGGCAGGCGCCAGCGCGCCGACGGCAAACAGCGCGCAATCCGCGCCCTCCCGCAGCACCACCGCCGTTTCCCCGTCGAGGGACTGATCCGCAGCGGGCAGCATGTCCGCGCAGCCACGGGGATAGCGGATGGCCACCGGTCCGTCCGGCTTGGACAACGCATACCGCAACATGGGCAGCAGCTCACTGCCGGACGCCGGGGCCAGCACCGTCAGTCCGGGCATGGACTGCAGAAAGGACAAATCGTAGATGCCCTGATGGGTTTCCCCGTCATCGCCGACCACGCCGGCGCGATCGACGGCAAACACCACCGGGAGGGATTGCAGGCAAACATCGTGCAGCGCCTGGTCGTACGCGCGCTGCAGGAAGGTGGAATACAGGGCGACCACGGGGCGGACGCCTCCCGCCGCCAGTCCGGCCGCAAGGGTCACCGCGTGCTGTTCCGCGATGCCCACATCGAGCACGCGCGAGGGATGGCTGGCCCGCATGGGCACAAGCCCCGTGCCATCCGGCATGGCCGCGGTGATCGCCACCACGTCCGTCCGCTCGTCCGCCAGGGTGGTCATGGCCTCGCCAAACCACTCCGACCAGGTGCCGGTGCTGCAGCGGATGGGGCTCCCCGTTTCGATTTCGAAGGGCGCCATGCCGTGAAACACGTCCGGTTTCTTCTCGGCAAACTGGTAGCCCTTGCCCTTCTGGGTTCGGACATGCAGCAGCACGGGGCCCTGCATGGTGCGGATTTGGGTGAGCATGGCAATCATGTCTTCAAGATTGTGTCCGTCCACCGGACCAAAATAGCGGAAGCCCAAATCTTCGAACAGCAGGGAGGGAACCAGCAGGCCTTTGAGGGTGGTTTTGATGCGGCGAAGGGTTCTGCGGATGAACCGCCCCTTGGGCATCCTGTCCGTCAGACGCTCCACGCTTTCGCGGGTGCGGTAATAGATGGGCCGTGTGCGCAACAGGCTGAGATAGCGGGACATGCCGCCGACATTCCTGGAAATGGACATGCCGTTGTCGTTGAGCACCACCAGCAGGTTCGTCTTGTCCATGCCCGCGTCGTTCAGCGCTTCGAACGCCATGCCGGCGCCCAGCGCGCCGTCGCCGATGACCGCCACGACATGGTGCTGCTGTCCAAGCAGATCCCTGGCCCGCGCCATACCCAGCGCCGCGGAGATGGAGGTGGAGCTGTGGCCGGTATTGAAAGTGTCGTGCGGACTCTCCTCCCGCTTGGGAAAGCCGGACAGTCCGTCCCGGCTTCGAATGGTTTCCATCTGGTCCAGCCGTCCCGTCAGCATCTTGTGCACATATGCCTGATGCCCCACATCCCAAACGATGCGGTCTTCCGGGGATTGGTATACCCGATGCAGGGCCAGGGTGAGCTCCACCACCCCAAGATTGGAGGCGAGGTGTCCACCCGTTTTGGAGACAGAATGGATGAGCCGCTGCCGTATCTCATTGGCCAGCGTCTGCAATTGCGTCATGGACAGCGTCCGGAGCTGTGCCGGTTCCAAAATGGCATTGAGCAGCCCGGACGGTGATGATGTATTCGCTTTCAACGACTTCCTCCTGTCGGCGCCTTATCCCGGCGAACCGCACGGGACAAGGCCTTCCTCACCTGCTTCCGGCTCGATGGCGCGGGCGTGAAAAAGGCCAGTATGCGACCGACGACAAAAATGATGTAATTGCTGTTCCGCATGCTGAAGCTCTTGCCAAACGCCTTGCCGCCCACGGTCAGGGCCGCGATGGCGGCTCCCATGAGCGCTTCGGCCCAGGTGGTGTCCGAGAGGTTCGCGAACATGCGAAACACGATGGCGGCCCCGGCGGTGCCGCTGACCACCCCGCAGATGTCCCCGATGACGTCGTTGCAAAAGCTCGACACGCGCGGCGCGCTGCGGATGAGGCGGATGGACTGGCGCGCGCCGTGGATTTTCCGCGCGGCCATGGAGTGGAACGGCGTTTCCTCCGCCGCGGCCACCGCCACGCCGATCATGTCGAACAGGATGCCGACAAGCACAATCACGAACACCACAACCAGCGCCACCACCACGCCCGTGCGTTCAAACAGGCTGCCGGAGGCGGCCAGCAGCAGAATGGACAACGCAAAGGAAAGCACCATCACAAAACCGGACCAAATGGCATGGGAACGTTCGAGCAACGCCTCGCGCTTGAACGGTTCCACCGTCCGGCGCAACTTGTCGCGCTTCCTGATATAGGCCGATTCCGACTGTTCCCTTCCCAAGCTTTTATCTCCCTGTCAACGGAAGGCTGCCCCTTGCGAGACAGCCTCCGGGTGTTTTTGTGGGGCAGAATGACGGCCCCCCGAGTAAATTTTGCGTCTTAGGTCAGGCAGGTTTTCCCCACACAGGGCCCGTCGTCGCCGAGCGGGTGGTTTCCCATTGTCCTGTGTGCCGGAAGGTTGCCCTTTCCGGAGCCTGATCGCCACTGGAGTCCACACTGCAATCCCCGGGCGGCCTGGTGTTCAGCCTAGGGGTTTTCCCCATGAGCCTGTGCCGACTTCTATCCTCTTTTGCAGGGCCCTTTTCAGACAGCGATAATGCTTCTGTGCCGGCCGGCACACAAACATCTGATCCATCATCCCAGAGGTCCCACTCAAGGCAGGCTACACTGTCCACAGCACCGCGAGGGTACCGCATGACAGGTTTCATCCCTGCTCGTAGTCACGCCCTGTTGCGCCGAGGCGCGCATGCTGTCTTCCACAAGACAGGGTCTCCGCGGTAGAGGGGTCATGTTCCCGCATGCCATTGCGGGCTGCCCCTGAACCTTAACTCCCAGCACCAGCCCACGACTGGGCGTCGCAAGCCAGCACCAGGAACTTCATCGATGTGCCCTTTGTACGGATTTTTAGGCCCGTCTTCGAAACCGGCAGTACTGACTAGGATACTGCGTCATTCTGCGTACTTTCGATTATAGCATATTTTTGGGCTGATGGGGTCAGACCCCCGGCGGGTCATTGATGGGGTCAGACCCCAGTCGGGGTCTGACCCCATTCATCAGTGTTCCCGCTCGGCCACGAACCGCGCCAGATCCGCCAGGAACGCGGCGCGTTCCCCGAAGGGCGCCAATGCCGCCAGCGCCCGCTCCGTGGCCTCCGCCAGCGCCTGCCGCGCACCGTTGACGCCCAGCAGTGTGACATAGGTGGCCTTCCCGTTGCGCTGGTCGCTGCCGATGGGCTTGCCAAGCGCCGCCTGGGTTCCCTGCACATCGAGCAGGTCATCGCGAATCTGGAACGCGACGCCCAGCTGGTCGGCATAGCCGGCCAGCGCGTCGCGCTCGGAGGCCGGACGGCCGGCGAGCACCACCGGCACCATCACCGCGGCATGGATGAGCGCGCCGGTTTTCATCGCATGGGTGCGGCGCAGCCGCGCCAAGGCGGCGGGTGCCTCCGCCCCATCCGGTTCGGCGGATTGCGACACGGCCGCACCGGCAGACCGAACAGGCGCGTCAGGACCGGATTGGCCACAAGGTGAGGCATCTGTGGATTGGGTCGCCGCCTGCTCGGCAATCATGTCGAGCACCTGCCCGCCCACCATACCTTCGGCGCCGGCCGCGTTGGCCACGATGGCCGCGGCCGCCACGGCGCGAAGCCGCCCGTCGGGATTGAGCCCGGGCGCGGCCGCGGCCGAGAGCATCACCTCATAGGCCCGGTTCAGCAGGGCGTCTCCGGCCAGAATGGCCATGGCCTCCCCAAACACCTTGTGGTTGGTGGGCTTGCCGCGCCGCAAATCGTCATTGTCCATCGCCGGCAAATCATCGTGAATCAACGAATAGGTGTGAATCATCTCCAGCGCGCGCGCGAAAGGATGGAGCGATGCAACCGGCAGTGAAACCAACGCGCCCACCGCGTAGACGAGCACCGGACGAAACCGCTTGCCCCCGGCCGACAGGCTGTAGGTCATGGCCTCCCGCAAAACGGCCTCCGGCAGTGCCGGTATTGACAAGTCCTCCGCCAATGCGGCTTCCGCCTGATTCACATAGGTGTTGAGCTGCTGGTTGAACCGCATCATCAAACGTCCTCCAGAGGCACCGGAACGGTCTCCCCGTTCTCCGTGAGCCGCAGAATCCGCTGCTCCATACCGTCCAGCCGCGCGGTGAGCAGCCGTATCAGGCCAATGCCCTCATCGAACGCGGTCAGGGAATCCTCCAGCGGCATCGCGCCGCTTTCGAGCTTGGACACGGTCTGTTCCAGCCGGGCCAGCGCCTCCTCATAGGTGAGCGCCGCCAGTTCAGCTGCCCGCTTCTCCTGCGCCGGATCAGAGGGCTGCTTTCCCTGCGCCGGATCAGAGGGCTGCTTTCCCAACGCCGGTTCAGCGGACTGCTTTTCCTGCGCCATGCCGGCCGTTTCCTGTTCCAGCGCCATCTGGGCGTCCTGCCCGTCCTTCTTTTTACCTGCCACGGGATTGCTCCTTTCCGAGCGCCTCAATCCGCGCCGTCGCGTCACCGTCCACCCACCGAAGCCTCACCACATCCCCGGGATGCAGACTCGCCGCCTTTGTCACGAGATGGCCGGCTTCATCGGCCACCGTGGCATATCCCCGCGCCAGCACCCGCAAGGGGCTGAGCGCGTCGAGTTTTCCTGAAAGATTGCCAACCGTGGCCCTTGCCCGTTCCAACCGGTTCATCGTGGCCTGTCGGACCCGCTGCTGCAAGCCGTCCAGTTGCTGGCGGCGCATCTCGACCACGGCCATGGGATGCCGGAAGATGGGTCTGCCCGCCAACCGGTCCACCCGCAGGCGCGCCACTTCCATGCGCCGGCGCATGGCATGCCCCGCCCGGGACAGGCTGTCTGCCAGCAACGCGCGCAGTTCCTGCTCATTGGGCACCACCAGCTCCGCCGCGGCGGATGGGGTGGGTGCGCGCAAATCCGCCACAAAATCCGCAATCGTGAAATCCGTCTCATGCCCCACGGCCGACACCACCGGCACCGGACATGCCCTGATGGCCCGTGCCAGCGCTTCGTCGTTGAACGGCCACAAATCCTCAAGCGAACCGCCGCCGCGCGCCAGCACAATGACGTCCACCCCGGGCACCCGCGCCAGACGGCCCAGCGCGCCCATCAGCTGTCCGGGAGCATCCTGGCCCTGCACGGCAGCCGGCGCGAGGACAAGCGTCGCGCGCGGGAATCGCCGGAACAGCACGTTGCGGATGTCGCGCAGCACCGCGCCGGTCGCCGAAGTCACCACCCCGATTTTTCGTGGCAGCAACGGCAGCGGGCGCTTGAGGCTTTCCGAAAAAAGGCCTTCCTGCGCCAATTTTGTCTTCAGTTGTTCGAACGCGAGAAAAAGGCTCCCGATGCCGTCCGGCTCCATCCTGTCGGGATACAGCTGATAGGTGCCGCCAGGCCCGTAGACGGACACATTGCCATGCGCGAGCACGCGCATGCCGTCTTCCGGCCGAAACCGGAGCCGGCTGTTGGCCGTGCGGAACATGGCGCATTTGATGACGCTTTGCGCGTCCTTCAGGGTGAAATACATATGCCCCGAGGAATGATGCTTGAAATTGGAGATCTCTCCGGACACCGTGACATCCGAGAGCGCGTCATCCTCCTCGAACAGGCCGCTGATGTGCCGGGTGAGCGTGCTCACCGTCCAGACAGCCTTCATGACTGCGGCGCGTCCGGCGGCAGGGGTTCAGCGTCCGACCCGACAGGCTCCGGTGGCAAATCTTCAACGCCTGACCCGGCGGATGCCGGCGGCAAATCTTCAACGCCTGACCCGGTAGATGCCGGCGACGTCACTTCAGCGGCTGGCAGCGATGTTTTCGGCGCCTCCCCGTCCGGGTGGTAGTCAAGAAACACCTTGCCCAGCACACCGTTGACGAATGATTTGGAGTTGTCATCCCCGTATTTCTTGGCCAGCTCCACCGCCTCATTGATGGAGACGGAACCCGGAATATCCTCCCGATGCCCCATTTCATAACAAGACAGCCGCATGATCGACAAATCGACCTTGGGCATCCGCTCGATGGTCCAGCCCTTGGCGTGACGGGCGATGCTTGCGTCGAGCTCCTTCTCGTGCGTGTGCACGCCATGGATGACATCGAGGAAATACGCCAGCTCGGTCTCGTCCGTCAACCCGTTTTCCTCGCAAAAACGACCAATCTGCTCTTCCACGTCACCGCGCTGGAGCATGGTCTGAAAAATCAGTTTCATGGCGCATTCGCGCGTTTCCCGTCTGCCCAAGGGAGCCTACCTCCGTCATACCCTGACCGCCCGAACCCATATTCGTGGCATCGTTCATCATATCACATCGGACGCCTGGCGACAAAGAAAAGCCGTTCCGATTCGGGGCCGGGTTTTCGCGCGCACCAGCCATCATATGCCGCCAGAAACTCGAGCCCGGTCTCCGCGAGCAACTCGCGCATTTCCTGTTCCGTCCATGCGCGCTCCTCCTGAATCTCGTCCTCCCGCCGGTAAGTGCCGGCATCATCCGCGATAAAAAAGGTGAGATCGAATGTGCAGACCCGGCGGCCGCGATCGTACGTGCTGTCCCAAATCCAGGTGATGTCCTCCGCCACCTGGTAGGAGGGCTGCGCAGGCAACAGCTTTGAAAGCTTGAAGGGTGAATTCAGGTCGAACAGGAACAATCCGCCGGGATCCAGATAATTCCGCACACGGCGGAACACCGCGCGCAATCCCTGCTTGTTCGTCACATGATTGAGCACGTCCAGCGTCGCAAGAATGGCGCCAACCGTACCATACAGCTCAAAGGCACGGATGTCCTGACACAGCAGCAACACGTCCCGGCTGGCCGCGCGGGCCTTGCGGGCCGCCTGCTCCAGCATGTCGGCACTGTTGTCCACGCCGATCATGTCGTAGCCACGCCCTGCCAGCTCCAACGCCAGGCTGCCCGTGCCGCATCCCAGATCCAGCACAAGATTCGGCGCGCAACCAAACTGCCGGAAGATGGCCTCCGCGCGATCGGCAATCGCCGGATAGTCCACATCCTGCATCAAACGGTCATATACCTGGGCCAGGGTGATGTACATTCTTTGGGGACTCCTCTTCTTTTGCTTGTGTCATGATGGCGAGCTCGAAAAGGGGAGACATCACAACCGCATCTCCCGATCCAGGTCAAGGTCATGGTGCTGCTTCTGCCGCCGGGACATCAGGCCGCCGATGCGGCCGGTCTCCTTGGCGGTGAGGCTTTTCCAGCCATCCCGCATCACCTTGTCCATCAGGCCCAGTTCACGGGCCACCTGCATTTTCAACAGTTCGTCTTTTATCAACATGGGAATCACCTCGGTGGTGTGTTACCACTCCGGTCCCCGTGTTATTCAAGGAAATGTACATTTCTGTGTACATGGGGTCAGTCCCCCTGTATACATGGGGTCTGACCCCGCTACTCCGCGGATCGCATCCGGCGCAGTTCCGCCAGCGCGGTCTGCAGCTGGTTGTCCTGGTCCTCGGGAATGTTGGCCAGCGGGGTGGCGGCCAGGGCTTCTTCCAGGACCACCTCGATGTCCGGCGTCACGCCTTCGCCCTGAATGTTGCGGCCACCGGGTGAATAATAGGTGGAAATGGTGTACTTGAACCCCGCGCCATTGTCGAACCCGGTATCGATGGTCTGCACCAGCCCCTTGCCAAAGGTTTTCTGTCCCACCACCACGGCGTGGTCGTAATCCTGCAGGGCGGCGGCCAGAATTTCCGAGGCGGAGGCGCTGTACTCGTTGACCAGCACCACCATCGGCACATCGAGGAAGTTGGCGTCGGAGCGCTCCTCCTCCCGCCGGCCCCCGCGGTCCTCCGTATACACAATCAGTCCCTCGGGCAGCAGCATGTCCGCAATGGAAACCACCTGCCCATAATCACCGCCGGGATTGAACCGCAGGTCGATGACCAGCGAGGTGGCACCTTCCCCGTGCAGCTGGTTCCAGCTTTGGGCAAAGCTTCTGGCAATGTCCGCGTCAAACCGGCTGAGGCGGATGTAGGCCACCTGCTCCTCAAGCATCTTCGCGGTGATGTTGGGCACATTGATGGTGGCGCGCTTCATGGTGAAATCCAGCGTATCCTCCAGCTTGGGACGATACACCGTCACGGTCACCTCGGTGCCCGCATCTCCCTTGATGCGGTTGATGACAAGGGTGGACTCCGTAATGGCGGTCACATCCTCGCCATCCACGCCGACAACCTTGTCCCCCACCATGAGCCCGGCAGCCAGGGCGGGCGAATCGGGGAATATCTCCACAATGGTCAGCAGGTTGTCCTCGTCCTCGTTGACAGACACGCCAATCCCCACATAATTGCCGGTGGCGGCTTCCTGAAACTCCTGCATTTCCTCGGGGGTGAGGTAGGTGGTGTACGGATCGCCCGTACCCGCGGCCAACCCCTTGAGCGCCCAGTCGAAGAGCTCCCCGCCGGGCACCTCCTGATAATACCGCGTCTGCAGCAGCCCAAAAATACGGTTGAAGGCAGCCGCGTCCTCCGGCGGCACAGCCTCGGCATCGAGCACAATGGCGGACTGCCGCCCGAACCAGTCTGTCAGAGGCCGAGAGGCCATCCCCTTCAGGGAGACCATGCGTTCCACGGCCACCAGATAGCCGGCGAGAAACAGCGCCGCGGACAGGACCAGCGCGCCGATGAGTTTTCCAACATATCGAACTGTTTGCTTTTTGCTCATGTATCCCCCACAATGATGTCATTTTCCTCAAAGAAGGCACCCCTCCGGGTGCCTTCCGCAATCGTCCAAACACAACCTGCCGCTATTTTTTGGTACCGAAATGCGGTACCGGATTCTGGGTCTCTCCGTTCTTGCGATATTCAAAATGCAGATGGGGACCCGTGGAAAGGCCGGTACTGCCCACCTTGGCGATGATGTCTCCCGTGGAAACCTTCTGGCCGTTCTTGACAAGGATGCCCTTGCTGATGATGTGCGCGTACAAGGTGGTGATGCCGCCACCGTGATCCAGAATGACCGTATTGCCATATCCATTGCGCCAGCCGGCATAGATGACCGTTCCGCTGTTCGCGGCCGCGATGGGATCCTTCGAATTGGCATGGATGTCGATGCCGGAATGGAACCTGCGGGTTTTCAGAATGGGATGGATGCGATATCCGTATGCGGAAGAAATGCGGTAGTTGCCAGGCGTTGGCCAGGACATGTCGCCACCGACATATTCCACCTTGGTGGTGGACAGCTGCTTGATGTAGGAAGAAATCTTGGCCGCCTCGTCATTGATTTGATCTTCCGCGGACTCCAGCTGTGCCAATGTTTTGGCTGTGGACTGGATCTCCTCGTCGATCTTGGCGCGTGACATGGAGAGCTTCTCCGCCTCCTCAAGGGTTCGCATCAGATCCCCTCTGGTGATCCGTTCCTCTTCCAGCTTCGCCTGCTTGAGTTCCTCGATCTGCGCCTGCTTTTCAATCAACGATGTCATCATGGCCTGATCAGCCTTCGACACCATCTTCATGGCATTGCGGTTTTTGTAGAATTCGGTGATATTCTCGCTGTTCAGTGCAAAATCCATGCCCTGCCAGCTTTTGGAGCGCTGGTACATCACAAGGATGCGTTCCTGGAAAAGCGCCAGTTCGGCATCGTACTCCGCTTCCAGTTGCTCAATGGCAGCGGTGAGGGTTTGAATCGCGGAGTCGATTTGGGCGATCTTCTCTTCTATGGCCTGCTTTTCGTAGCCCTTGGCCTCAAGCTCCTCGATGATCCTCGCGCGGGCCTCCTTGTTGGAAACCAGCTCCTCGCTGACCTCTTTTTTTTCGGTCTTGATTTCGTTGAGCTTCTGCTGCAAGTCTTGTTGCTTGTTTTTCGCTTCGGTGAGTTTTGAGGCCATGGCTTGTGTGGGCATGGCCACAGCCAGCG
This sequence comes from Bacillota bacterium, assembly GCA_023459915.1. GTDB lineage: Bacteria > Bacillota > Clostridia > DSM-8532 > DSM-8532 > JAEWSN01. The sequence goes on along the minus strand of JAEWSN010000042.1, from coordinate 1,581 downwards.
TCACAGCCAGAAAGAACGCAGTGATTTTTCGGGACATGGTTCCCCCTCCTGCCTTGTTTTGCATGTTTTGGGGGCGATGGGCCCCTGTCCGCATGCCTTCTCCTTTGTGAGTTGTCGGCACGTCATGACAAGTGAAATACGAATCCATTATATCCCCCAATACCTATACTTTCAAGTATTTGCGAACAGAAATGAGGCTGCCGATGCCGCCCACCATCACACCAATCAGCAAATACATCACCGCAATACGCAGCGACATGGGTTCAAAGGGCACCAGCTGGAACAACCCGAGCCCCAAATCCATCATCATCAGGTTGAATGACTCACGCAGCATCGCGTAGCCCTGAAACGTCAGCAGAAATCCCGTGATCGCGCCCAGCAAGCCGATGAAAATGCCCTCGACGAAAAACGGCATCCGGATGAAGCTGTCGAGCGCGCCCACACTTTTCATGATTTCAATCTCGCGGCTGCGGGACAGCACGGTGAGCCGGATGGTGTTGCTGATGATGAACACCGCAATGATGAGCATCACCCCCATGAGAATCAGGGTCACCAGATTGATGACGTCCGCAAATCGGGAGATTTGGGACAGGGTGGACTGTGGATAGTTGACGCCGTCCGGCTGCGGCTGGATGCCTTCCATGCCATACAGCGGCGAGAGGAACGCATCCCCATCGTCCGGATCGGTCAACCGCACATAAAAGGACTCCGCCATCTGCTCCGGGGTCATTCCCTTGAGCAGCGCGGGGTCGGAAAAACCCGCCTTCAGGTTTTCGAACGCGGCCTGCTTGTCCTCGTAACGCCATTGCGAAACCACGCCGGCCGTCTGTTGCTCCTCAAGGTAGCCCTTGACGGTTTCCCGGTCCAGGGGGTTTACATCCACCTCCAGAAAGATGACCACCTCAAGCTCCTGGCGCATCTGCTCCATGTTGCTGTTGACATTGACCGCAAGCAGGAGCACCAGCCCGAGCAGCAACAGCGAGATGAGCACGGTCACAATGGAGGCCAGGGACATCAGCTTGTTTTTGACGACGTTGGAAACGCCTTCGCGGGACAAAAGGCGCATCGTTCTAATCTTCATGTTCGTAAAAGCCTTTCTCCGCATCATGGATGATGGAGCCGCGCTCCAGCGTCAGCACACGCCGCTTCATCGCATCCACAATGCCTTTTTCATGTGTGGCCACCAGCACCGTGGTGCCCCGCTGGTTCACCTCTTCGAGCAGATTCATGATTTCCCAGGAGGTCTTGGGATCGAGATTGCCCGTTGGCTCATCCGCAATCAGCACCGCGGGGTTGTTGACCAGCGCCCGCGCAAGCGCGATGCGCTGCTGCTCTCCACCCGAGAGCTGGGATGGATAGGATTTCGCCTTCTTGGACAAACCCACCAGGCCAAGGGCCAGGGGGACCTGACGCCGGATTTCACGCGGCTGCGCCTCCACCATCTGCATGGCAAAGGCGACATTCTCGTACGCCGTCCGGTTGGGCAGCAGCCGGAAATCCTGAAACACCATGCCCAGGCTGCGACGCAGGAAAGGCACCTCACGCCGGGGCATGTCGTGCACGCCATAGCCATTGACATGC
>JAEWSN010000041.1 GCA_023459915.1 Bacillota bacterium | reverse complement strand
CTGGCACCGGCATGATGGCCGCGGACGCGGATGCGGTCGCGCCCAATGAAGACGCCCCCGGCCATCCGGTGCATACCTTCAAGCTTGAAAACCGGGCATTGGAGGCCCTGATTGCCGACAAAATCCGCCCGCTGCTGGCCAATCTGCAGGCCAACGGTTCTCCCGACCACCGGCCGTGGAAGGAAACCGTTGCCGCGTTGAAAACCGCGCTGGATGAGCTGTATCAGGTCCACATCCATTACCTGAAGAAGGAAAATCTCATCTTCCCGCTGCTCGAAAACTACGGCATCACCGCGCCACCGAAGGTCATGTGGGGCGTGGACGATGAAATCAGGGGCAAAATCAAGCGCGCGAAGACCGCACTGGAGGGTCCGGAGACCGCACTGGCGGCAGTGCTTGTCGAAGAGGCCGTCACACAGCTCGATGAGATGATCTTCAAGGAAGAGAACATCCTGTTCCCCATGTGCCTGGAGAACTTCAAGCCGGGTGAATGGGACATGATCGCAAAGGAAAGCGGCGATATCGGCTGGTGCCTCATCGAGGGGCCGGAGGCAGAAACAGGCGCGGGGTCAGACCCCGCACCAAAGGGGGCTGACCCCATGTCCGGCATTCCCGGCATCGAGGGGACCGTCATCCTCCCCACGGGCGTGCTCAAGCTCGACCAGCTGGTGGGGATGCTCAACACGCTCCCGTTCGACATCACCTTCGTGGACGCCAACGACACGGTCCGCTACTTCTCACAGGGCGCAGAGCGCATCTTTGCCCGTACCAAGGCCATCATCGGCCGCGCGGTCTCCAACTGCCATCCGCCGTCCAGCGTGCATGTCGTGGAGCAGCTGGTCACGGATCTCAAATCCGGCAAGAAGGATTCCGAGGACTTCTGGATCCCCATGGGAGACAAATTCGTCCTTATCCGCTACTTTGCGGTGCGTGGCGAGGGTGGGGAGTACCTGGGCACATTGGAAGTGACCCAGAACATCGCGCCCATCAAGGCCATTGAGGGACAGAAGCGCCTGATGAGCTGACTCCACTCGAATGAGTCATGCCAAAATCGACGAATCGAAGTCCAATGCAGGCCCAACGAGGTGGATGTGGGGATCTGCTTCAGCCATTGCCAGAAGGTTCCGTTCAAACCCGTTTCGGGAGAACAGAACAAAATGCGCAATCCGCTGATCAGATTCCCAGGTCACCGCGCGGGCCTTGTTTTGCAACTGGGTCAGCACCGAAGGTCCAACGGGCCGCTCATGGTATTTGCATTCTGCAAATACCATGGTCTGGCCGTCAGTGCCAAGACCCATCAAATCGATCTCGGTACGATTGTCCCACCAGTTCCCCACTTTTTGAAGTGCACAACCAAATGCCTTTTTGCCGGTTGGGTTTCCGTGACCGGCACCCTGCGTTCCAGGATATCCAAGCTGATGAGCGTGGACAACAAAAAGAATGATAATACCGAAAAGGTATTGGTCCCAGCCTGATCTGCGCGTCACGGCGACCGTAAAGAGGGCTCTCGTAGTTCAGCGTTTCCGACTCCATCATGTTGATATGCGAACCACAGAGGATAACCATGACGCCAGCGGGTTTCAACACGGTATCGTACAAGCGCTGCATGACGCTTGAGAATGCCGGATTCGCTTTGCAGAGATATTGAAATTCATCGATGACAAGCAACTTCTTTCCTTCACCGGCGGCAAGGAGAGAGGCCAGCCGATCCCAACACGACGCCTGCCGTACAGTATCAGGAGCGAGCCTGATTGGGATGAATACAAGCGTTCCAGCGTCTGCAGTTCGAATGCCCGATCGATGAATCCCGTCAATGCAATCACCTCTTTCCATGAACCTTTGGCAAGGTTGCATTCCAACGTTGAGGCCAACGTCGAATGCCTGTCAAAACTATGCCTGACTCCATTATAACGATAATCTCGAAAACAAAAGATAATGCTGTAATGTTTATTCTTTACAGCATTATCTTTATAATATTATTCTTTACGGAATAATTCTTGCAAAGACCATTTATTCAACTTCTACAGAGCCCGGTAGCCTGCATGGTTTCAAGCCAGCGCAATTGGCGGGTACAAAAAAGGCTCCGGGCCGAATGAATCGGCGGGCATCGCAAAGAACGCGTCGTCCATTTCCATCGGTTCAGCTTGCAGCAATCCATCTTCGGGAAGGAGTTCCATTCTGTCCGGTGTGAACCCAAAAGATACCTCCTGCAAAGGTCCGTGAGGCAGCAGCGGGAGAATGTCGACAAGCGGAATGGATCTCCGGAACAGCAGATCGTGCAATGTCAGCACACCATGCGCTTGCTCAAAGATGGCCAGCAGTGAGGCTTTCTCCACATACCAAAATTTCTCTCCGAACCCATTGAGCGCGTAAAACGTCAGCAGATGCGTCGCATCCAGAACGCCGGCCCGCATGGACACCGGTTCCCGCGCTGCCGCCAAATCCATCAGGATATGGACATCCTGTGGGTTGTCCATATCCAGCCATCGTCCGGTTCCCGGAGATTCGCCTCGCAGTGCCCCGCTTGCGGGAACCCACCGATAGGACGTCTGCGGTACCGCCTCAAACCCCAGTTTCCGATAAAACCCCAGTGCGTCCTTGTCCCCCATAAGGTAGAAAAAATCACATTCATCCCGCAGGCTGTCCATGGCGTTTCGCATCAGGAAGCTGGCCAGTCCCTTTCCACGATAATCCGGATGTGTCATCACCGTGCCAAATTGTATCGCGCGGTGGCGCTTCCCATGGATGACAAGGGTGAACCGGTTCGCCGAGGCATTCGCCACCGCGACATCGCCGTCAAACAAGGTGAAGGGAAGATAGCTGTCCGTCCAGAAGCCACGCTGGAACCATGGTTCAAAATCCAGTCCGAACACCAGCCCGGCCAGTTGGTTGAAGACCCGCCGCCGTTCCGTATCCCGCCGGATGTTTGTGACAAGCGTATATCCTTCCGGTTGCCTCGACATGACATCTCCCCCTGCTCCCTACCATCTGGTGCTTGCTTCTTGGCACCACCGCATGGCGATTCTTCTGTGCTTTCGTCTGTTCTCCACCACGTGGTATTCTCTGCTGTTCACCGGCCTCGTATGCTCCATTTCAAGTCCGGGCTGGTTCCAGTGTAGCATCCCCGACGCGCCCCGATAAGGGAATGTTTTCCTTGGCACAAACTTTCCCGGGAAACGACAACCCACTGGCGCTCAATCCCTTCATGCGATAGGATGATTGCGTGGCCGCCGTACTTTCCCGCAATGGGGCGGCTGGCCACCGGATTCCGCCACATGGTACTTTGCGTTTTGATCTCTGTGCGGGCAAATGCGTAAAGAGGCTTGCATCACAAGTATCTTGCGACATTGGTTTTCACAGATGAAACGAAAACCAAGTATTGGAAGGAGGCAACATGCGCAGCGGGCAGGAAATGATGCAACTCATTCTTGGCCATGCCAGGGAGAACGACCGCATTCGCGCGGTCTACATGAACGGATCGCGCACCAATCCCAACGCGAAGCCGGATATTTTTCAGGATTACGATATTGTCTATGTCGTCACGGACGTGCGCCCGTTCGTGGATGACAAAGCCTGGCTCACCCGCTTCGGAGAACTCTGCGTGATGCAGGAGCCGGACGCCACGGCTCTCCCATACGAAAAAACGGATTTGTCCGTCGGCTATGCGTATCTGATGCAATTTGAGGACGGCAACCGCATCGACCTGACCCTTCTCACCCTGGCGGCCGCAAAGACAAGATATCCCGAAGACAGCCTGACCCTGCCGCTGCTGGACAAGGACGGCCTGTTGCCGGAAATTCCGCCGCCATCCGACAAGTCCTATCATGTCCAAAAGCCGACCGCCGCCCAGTTCGCCAGCTGCTGCAATGAATTCTGGTGGGTCTGCCCCTATGTCGCCAAAGGGTTGTGGCGCCATGAAATCCTGTTTGCGCTGGATCATCTGGACACCTGCATCCGCCGGATGCTGCGCATGATGCTCGGCTGGGAAGCTGCCGCGCGTCATGGATTTGCCATCAGCATCGGGAAATGCGACAAATACCTGAATCAGCACCTTCCGGAAGCGACCTGGGAACGTCTGCTCAAAACCTATCCCGTTGCCGAACCGGAAGCGGTCTGGCACGCCTTGTTCGAATCCGTCACACTGTTTCGGGAAACGGCACTTTTTGTCGGAGGCACACTCGGATATGCCTACAACAGGGAGGAAGACCGCCGAACAACCATTTTTTTGCTGGACGTTCGGAAACTGCCGAAGGATGCAGGCGAGATTCGGCCCGGATGACCAACCCTGTCTGTGCAACGGGGCACCATCTCATGATTGTTCCTGCGGAGGAGACTGGCAGCCCGCTGTCATTCCGGCGCATGCGCCTTGATGAGCCTTCGCCTGGAAGGCATGTTGAACGACAGGAACAGCACCCCCTGCACCAGCACAAAAGACAGCAGGTACATCAGCTGGAACCGGCTGTGTTCGAACACGGCATTGTGCAGCACCGGCATGCGGTTCATCAGGAAGTTGCCGATCATCGGCGAGAGCAGGGTGGACAGGCCGAATACGGCGGCAAACAGGCTTTCATAGACCGTCCGGTTCTTCTCCGGCAAAATGCTGTAACGGTAGTTCAGGATGGTGATGTTGAACCCGCTGTAGCCAATGCCCGCCAGCATGGTGGCAATGGGCAGAATCCAGGCCGTTCTTGTCGTCAGCAGGCCATACAGCAGAAACTCCACCACCGCGATGGTGGCCGTCACCCGCAGCACGAACACAAGACCCCTCTTCGCCTCCATCCGCCGCCAGAAGGAGGTGAACGCAATGAGGCAGGCATATTGCAGCACATTCATCGTGGAAATGAAGGAATAGTCGAATTGCATGTAACGCACCAGATACACCGGGGTGAATGTGCCGGACATCGTCAGCACAACATAGAAAAGGAACACGAAAATCAGATAGGAGCGGAAGGTCTTGTCCCGGGCAGGGATGGCCAGCATGCGCAATGTGGGGCGCACGGAGGTGTCCAGCTCGTATTCCGGTTCCTTGACCTGGATCAGCAGGATGATGTCCATCAAGGACAGGCCCAGGCTCAGGGAGAAAAGCAACAAGAAACCGCCATAACCCTTCTGGAAGGCATCCAGCAGAAATCCGCCCAGCACGGTGGTGAGGGTGAAGGCAATGCGCAGCCAGAAGGTGCGCAGATAGATGAACTCACTGCGCTGCTGCATGGGCAGCACCCCGAACATCCAGACCGTGAAGCCGGTCCCATACAGTGCCGCCAGAAAGCTGCCCAGAATCACCATGCCGGCGACCATCGGCAGGGCCACCGTCTTGTCGGGAACCAGCAGCGGAACAAAGACAGACCCACAAATCAGCAGGCGGGCGGTCGCCGTCAGCACAATGAGCAATTTTTTCCGATGGCGAAGCCGTTCAAAAATCAGAAAGGAGAACAACACCGTGATGGAGGCCCAATTGACCGAGCTGTTGACCAGGCCGGTGATGAAGTCCGAGCCCTCCAGCCAGACCAGATATCCGGACAAAAACACGCCCATGGTCAGAATGGCGGCGGCGTTCTGAAGAACGCCATCGAGGACCAGCAACTTCCGGCTTTTGCCGAGTTCACCCGTGAACAACGGATTTGGCGTTTTTCGCATCTCACACCACCCGAAGGCCTGCACTGGCGGCCCTGTCTGCTGAATCGTCGGAAAGCTGCCATGCCGCCTGTCCGGCAGGTGCCCTCCGATGGCATATTCTGAGATGCATCCCGCACCATCATGATATACCCGCAACCATGCATGTGGCTACCACGATTCGATGACAGGCCCGCGGTTCTTCACGTCTGCATTCAACACCAATTTTTGCTTGTGTTTCGCATACCGGTGGGATAGATGAAGAAGGAGAATAAAGAATGAATCGCCTGCGGTCACATCGGATCGAGCAGGCCCATCCACAAGGAGGCTCCCATGTTTCTTGGCATTCCATGGACAGAATGGCTCGGCTACACCGCGTCCCTGGTGGTGGCGATTGCCCTGCTGATGAAATCGCTGATTCGTCTGCGCTGGATCAACCTGTTCGGCAGCGCCATCTTCGCCGTGTACGGGTTCCTGATACAGGCCTGGCCGGTGGCCGGTTTCAATACGGTCATTGTGTTCATCAACATTTTCTATCTCATTCGCATGTATGGCGCGCGTGAAAGCTTCGAGCTGCTGGAGGTCCGCCCGGGTGACCCGTATCTGCGCCGGTTCCAGCAGTATTACCGGGAGGATCTGGGGCGCATTTTCCCGCTCGTCGACGCCACGGCCGATCCCATGGCGGCCGCGCCGGACACCATCGGCTTCTACATTTTGAGGGACATGGCCACCGCCGGTATCTTCATCGGCAGGAAAACAGACGGGCAGACCCTTGATGTGATGCTCGACTATGTCACCCCCGCGTACCGGGATTTCAAAACGGGACGTTTCCTGTTCGTGGACAGCCGCGACACTTGGCGAAAGCTTGGCATTCACCGGATGACGGCACACGCCACAGATACCGGCCACACCGGATATCTGCGCCGCATGGGCTTCACGCAGGAAGATGGCAAATACATCCTTACCCTGAACGCATAAACGTCCGTTCAAGGCAACGGGGACACTTCCTTGAGGCGCATGGCCCAGAAGTCCATCACCTGTTTCCAATCCTGTGGCTCGAGCGCGTGACCGCCAGCCCGCAGATGATACCCAATGCGCCCCTCGTGGTGGACCGCGCCACAGACCGGCATTGCATCCCCGGTGATGAACCCCGGTTCCCCCGCCGCGGTCCATGCCTCGGAAGCGGCCACACAACCCAGGAACTCCGAGGGGGGATCCGCCCAGGTGTCCTCCTGCGCGCTGCTGACATACAGCAGGCGCGGCGCGATGGCGGCCAGCAACTGATGCTGCTCGAAGGGCATCTCCGCTTCCCTGTCCGCGAACCGTGCGTAGTCGGGACAGAACCAGTGGGGGAACATCTGCGAAATGTTCGCAACCCGCTCGCCGTTCTTGCCTCTGGTGATGGCAGCCCCGGAGCAGCCGGACTGGATGGAGACGGTGAACGAGAACCGTTCGTCCGTCGCGCCGGCCCACAGGGCGGTCTTGCCAAGCCGGGAATGCCCGATGACGGCAATGTGGTCTGCCTTCACCCTGGGGTGAACCTGCAGGAAATCCGCAATCCGCTGCGCGGCCCAGGCCCAGTAGCCGATGGCGCCGGTTCCGTCAGAAGCACGGTTTGAGGCATCAAAACGCCCGGCAAGACCTTCGTCGAGCCCGTCCGTTGTATCGGGGACCACATCCGTGTATTGAAAGCTGCATATCCCAAACCCGCGATCCACAATGTCGTCCACGGGGCAGGAGGGATTGGGCAGCACCCCAAAGAAGGAAATCTGCAGGAAGACCGGCACGGGGTCTGTCCCCTCCGGCAACACCAACTGGAAGGGGAACGAGAACCGCCCGCCGGGCGTGGTACAGGTCAGGCGATACCAGGTGTGGATGGCCTTTCCGTGGAATGCGTCCCTGACCCGTTTGGTTTCACGGATTTCAAAGCCGACCGGCGCACCGGGCATTTGGCCATACTCCCCGGCCGCGAGGGCTTTGAGCCACAACGGCCTGGCCGATTTGACCGCCGCCGCACCGGCCGGAATGTCCTGCTTTGGAAACAACGCGGGAATCTGTCTGGCCTGCAGCTGCTTCATCAATACCGGATTCTCCATGGAAACCTCCTTGAGACACGGTTGCGTGTGAAAAAGCCCGCCCCCGCCGGCTGTCATGAACAGCACGGCACGGGCGGGCAAAAAGGCCTAAAAGGGCAATGTCACGGTGCCGGTCACATCAAAGGCCGCCACCGCCGGCTTGCTGCCGCCAAGCGCCAGACTTCTGGCGTCGGGCTGGGTATCGGCGATTTTCACCTCGAAGCAGCCGGGCTCTATCACATATTCACCGGCTTCGGTCACAACGGCCATTTGCCGCGGATCGATGCGCAGGGAAACCGTCTGTTCCTCGCCGGGCGCCAGCGAAACGGGCTTCATACCCACCAGCGCGTGCACCGGCACGTCCACGGACGCTTCCAGATCCGTGAGATACACCTGGGCCACACACAAGCCGGCCACTTCTCCGGTGTTGCGCACACGCACCGAAACCTCAAGCGGTTCACCCGCCACCACGGTTTTGGAGGCCACCTGCGCATCCGAGAACGCAAAACGGGTATAGCCAAGCCCGAAACCGAAGGGGTACAGCGGCTCGCCCTTGAAATACTTGTAGGTGCGGTTCTTCATGGCGTAGTCGTGGAAATCCGGCAGATCGTCGGTGTTCCGGTAGAAGGTCACCGGCAGGCGGCCGGAGGGATTCAACTGGCCAAAAATCACCTCGGCGACGGCCAGACCACCCTCGGCACCCGGGTACCAGGCCTGCAGCACGGCGGCCGCGCGGTCCTGCGCCTCGCACAGGTTCATGGCCGAACCGGTCATGTTCACCACGATGACGGGCTTGCCGGTGTCGAGTGCCAGGCGCAGCAATTCAGGCTGCTGGCCGGGCAGGTCGAGGCTGAGCTTGTCGCCGGAGGCGTACTGGTTGCCCTGATCGCCTTCCTCTCCCTCGAGGGTTTCGTCCAAGCCAAGCACCAGCACCACGGCATCCGCGCGTTCCATCACGGATTGTGCCTCGGCCAGCCGATCCGGACCCTCGTTGCAGATCTTCGCGAGGTTCTCGGCATGCTTCAGATGCAGGTGGCAGCCCTGCGAATACAGGATGTCCACATCGTCGCCCGCCAGCTCGCGGATGCCCTCGAGCACAGTCACATACCGGGAGGCCGTGCCATAGTAGTTGCCCATGAGGGCCAGCCGGCTGTCGGCGTTCGGGCCCACCACCGCGAGGGTGCGCAGTCCTTCGGATTTCAGCGGCAGGGTGCCGTCGTTCTTGAGCAGCACCATGGAGCGACGGGCCGCTTCCAGCGCGACCTGACGGTGCTCCCCACAGTCGTTCTTCTCGTATGGGATGGACGCGTACGGCACGTGCTCGGGTTTGTCGAACATGCCCAGACGCATGCGGGAAACCATGAGCCGTGTGGCGGATTCGGTGATGAAAGACTCGTCAATGAGGCCTTCGGAAACGGCGATCAGCAGGTTGCCGTACATGTTGCCGCAGTTGAGGTCGCAGCCGTTGCGCACCGCCAGCGACACGGATTCCGGCGCCGTGCTGGTGACCTGGTGATGCAGGTGGAAGTCCTGGATGGCCCAGCAGTCGGAGGTGACATGGCCGTCAAAGGCCCACTCGCCGCGCAGGATGTCCTTGAGCAGCCGCTTGCTGCCGCAGCACGGTTCGTCGTTGGTGCGGTTGTACGCGCCCATCACGGCTTCCACCTTCGCCTCGGTCACCGCCGCGCGGAAAGCGGGCAGATAGGTTTCACGAAGGTCTTTTTCGGACACCACGGCATTGAAGGAGTGACGTTCGCCCTCCGGACCGCTGTGAACGGCAAAGTGCTTGGCGCACGCCGCCGTCTTGAGGTATTTCGGATCGTCTCCCTGCATGCCCTTGATGAACCCGACGCCCAACCGCGAGGTGAGGTACGGATCCTCCCCGTAGGTTTCGTGTCCGCGGCCCCAGCGGGGATCCCGGAAGATGTTGACATTGGGAGACCAGAAGGTGAGCCCCTTGTAGACGCCGAAATCGCCTTTGCGGGCGGCTTCATGGTGCTTGGCGCGGCCTTCGGTGGAGATGACATCCGCCACCTGTTCCAAAAAATCTTCGTCAAAGGAAGCGGCCAGACCGATGGCCTGCGGGAACATGGTGGCCACACCGGCACGCGCCACGCCGTGCAGCGCCTCGTTCCACCAGTTGTAGAACGGGATGCCCAGCCGCGGGATGGCCGGCGCGGTATAAAGCATCTGGCCAACCTTTTCCTCCAGGGTCATGCGTGAAACCAAATCTTCCGCGCGTTCGCGGAACGAGAGGGATTCATCCAGATACCGTGCTTGTTCGGACATAACGATTCCTCCTGTGATTCATCGGGGATTCACTTGCAAATTGGCAGTGTGAAGAACAAAGGGATACACCTGTCATCATACCATGACAGGCGTCGTGACGTTCGCCGGTTTTTGCGCAAAACCGGACAAGGTTTGCGTGAGCGTTAAGACAAAAAAGGAGAGAACCGTATCAAGGAGAACCTTCAAGACCTGCTTATCCGAGCGCATTGGCTCTTGACTTCCGGCACAGGACACCGGACAACATTCGTATAAACAACCCAAGCGTGGGCCCAACGGCCATGATCAGGAACATCACCTGCACACTCAGCGTTTCGGCCAGAATGCCACCCAGGCTGCTGCCGATCATGATGCCCAGGCCAAACGTCAATGAAGCATACACCAGCAACGCCGTGGTCAGCTGCCGTTCAGGCACCATGCGGTTGATTTCATGGATCACCGACGGCATGTACAGGCCAAACGAGAGGAATTGGAAGGTCTGGGCCAGAATCAGCAGGAGCGGACTGGTGGCAAACCCCAGCAGGAGCACTTTTACAATGAAAAAGAAGATGGAGATGGTCAGCAGCCGATCGTTGCGGATCACCTTCACAATCCGGTGGTGCAGCAGCATGGCCGGCGCCTCGCTCAGGGCCATCACCATCATGGCCGTCCCCACGTGCAGGTTGGTGCCGCCAAGCTCCGCCATGCGGACCGGCATGAAGACAATGGCGGCGCCATTACCGGCAAACGACAGCAGCAGGGCCACCATCAGCACCATGAAGCGCCGGTTGCGGACAATTTCGCCCATCGCGGAAAACGGGTTTTTCGTCGGTTCGGACGCCTGGTGCACGGGCGGTTGTGTGATGGCGGCCAGGAACACCAGCAGCAGCGCCAGCCCCGTAAAGACATACGGAATGATGGCCATGCCGGTGACATCGAGCACGCGTCCAAACACCTGCGAGGTGGTGGCAAACGCAATGGACCCCACGCCGCGGGTGATGTTGTACCGGACCGGATGTCCCTGGTTGGTCATCTTCATGACCCAGGAATCGAGCACGGTGCCCATGGCCATATAGGTGGCCGCAATGAGAAAGACCACCGGGAACATCCATGCCGCGCCGAATCGGCCCAGCCAGGTGCCATAGGAGACCAGAATGGACACCAGGACGGTGCCGATGAAGATGCCCTTCAGGCTTCCCTTCTTGTCGCTGATCATCCCCCACAGCGGTTGGATGACCATGGACGCCAGGGATGTTGTGGTGGACAGGAATCCAATGGTCATCTCACTGAACCCATAACTGCGGTACATCGGAACCAGAAAGCTGTACAGCACACAAAAGGAGGCCCAATAGAGCCCATGGAGCATGGCGAAGCGAACATTGCCGGTCTTGTGTTTCATGCATCTCTCCGAAGGCGGAAACTGCCGCGAGCCCATCATACACAATCAGGATGCGCCAGACAAGCCACCCCGGCAACCTAAAGCACAAGGGGGTTTCACATTTCCACATGTGAAACCCCCTTGTGTCATGCATACCCTATACCAGGCGTCTGGCAACGCGAAAGGATAACCCCGCCCTTTTGCGCTTCACTTCATCTTTGCTGCGTCTTTGGATCAGGGCAAAAAGATGCCAGTTCTGTTCATACATCATTTTTGCACCTTCTTGCCAAAGAATTTCCGCCGTATCGACACGGTCTTCGCCGTGTACCGGACCCAGTCCGATCCGGCCTGTTTCCGTACCGAACGGTCGCGGCAGGACTCCCACTCAATGCGGGGGGATTGCCAATCGTATTCACAAATAAACATGGACATGGTTTCCTCCTTTTGGGTACACGAAGCCGAACCCTCGCGCTTCGCGGCAGGTCATTGACACGGATGGCCGTGTGGTGCTGTGTGTTGGTTTGTATTCTGTTGTGTTGCGCTTCTGGTGTGTCGTTTCGTCCTGTGTTCTGTGGTGTGGCGTTGTCTTGACTTATTCGTCTTGTGCGGCCTGTCTGGTGGTGTGTGTTTTGTCTTGTGATGTTCGCCTTCTCATGAAAGGCCTCTCGTTGAACGTGAAAAAAACCGTGTCATGACACGGTTCGTGGAAGTGTGGAATCTTGGGAGCCGCCGCTTTCCGAATCTGTCAACGCACAGGGCCGATTGCGATGGGCGGGTTTGATGCCGCGCCTTGTCAGCCCTCCTCTATTCAGTTGTGCGCCTCTTCTCCGTACTGCTTCATTTCCGGCAACCCTTCCTTTCAAATTGATTGTCCACCAAGACAAATGATTGATCACCAGGAATCTCTTAAAACGGTTTTGGCGGACACGCTGCATCTCTTGGACGCTCTCAGTATATGTGCGTCCACGTCGTCTGTCAAGCCCTTTGGATGCGCATTTTATAATTCTAAAACATTCTTGTCCTGATATGATTTTTTCTTGTTTTTTCTCATCATTCTCTAATGATGTCTTCCCATCATGGACATTTATCCGCCGAATCGAGACTTTATGTCAAACGGATGACAGCTGCATCACAACCGGATGAATCGCCGCATTGCCACCGCCGCAAGACAACCCCGCTCAACCCCATTCACGCAAAAAAAATCACTTGGCATTGCGTGTGCGGATCTCGTCTTCCGGCTCAAGATTGCCCAAAAGCAGGGGAGACTTGGGATCGTGCCCGGCGATTGCGGCAGCCATGCGCTTCGCGCCATGATTGGCATAGCAGTACACGCATTGATGCGGACAGCTGTGATAGGCCCCGATATCCACCGAGGGCTGGCAACCGCAATGCGGACGCTGCCCCTTGTCTTTTCCATCTGCCATGACCCCGGTAAAAGCGGGACTGAGGCAATGTCCCGGCAGAATCCCATACTTCGAGAAATCCGCTGGTTCAGCACATGCTTCCACCGTCATGCCGCAGCGGTCGGCGGTTTCGACCAGAAACGGTGCCAATTCCGCCATTTGCATGGCGGTTGGTGGCACAATGCCCGCCGTACCGAGCGCGCCGCGGATGCCCGGATACGGATCGAGCTGGCTGACAATGCATCGGCGGGTGCTTCCCGCCAGCGCGCAGGCGATGCGCGCAAACAGGCTTTGGTGATCCTGCAGGGTGAGCCGCGGATGGAACAGAATGGGATCATAGCGCCAGACCATGCGATCCGGCCCGATGCGGTCCGACAGGCGGCGAAACGTGTCCAACGACACACCAAGTCCCGGGACCCCTGGCTCCAACGCCTCTCCATATCCCGTGATGGTATATTGGAAGCCATAGTCGTACCCGTTCAGCGCATTGAGCCAGGGGATGGCCGGGCCTGCGTCCTTTGTCCAGAACGCAATAAAGCTGACCGTTTGGGGAGACAATTCAATCCGCGACACCCGATGGTAATGAAAGGGGTTGCGAACCAACACCTCTCCCTGCTCAAACCGGTTGAGCAACCACGGCATGTAAAACGCGGGAATATCTGTTCTTCGGCTGGCGCTGAGGATCATGGCGAGACATCCTTCCCAGGAACCCATCCCTTTTTGGTGAACATTTGTTCGTTTTCAATTTATCACATCCACGATTTGCCTGCAAGGATGCCTCCTTTCAGCGGTTGTTGTGCGGGCCACCCCGATGACCGTGCGCCCAACCCCTTGTCCCGCAACGGGTGCGGAGATTTTTTCAGAACAGGCCAAATCCTTGTTGCTTTTCGACCGGATTTCGTTTATGATATTTATTGCGCCTCAGAAAATGCGCCTTCGGGCACAAACGCTGGACGCCGCAGGGCAAAGGGCATCACGGGCCGCCCTCCTGCAATTTGCGCCCATAGCTCAACTGGATAGAGCACTTGACTACGGATCAAGAGGTTGGGGATTCGAACTCTCCTGGGCGCGCCATACAAACCCCCTGCAGCACACATGTTGCAGGGGGTTTGTTCATCCTGACACATAGGAGCGCGACATGAGACAACCGGTCACATCCAGGGAAAAACAGCCGGATCCCATGATTGCCCCCGTGCTGAAGTGGGCCGGAGGCAAGCGGCAGCTGTTGCCCGAGATCCTCCGCCGCATCCCGTCCCGCTTCACCACGTATTATGAACCGTTTCTTGGTGGCGGCGCGGTGCTTTTCCGGTTGCAACCGGCCCGCGCCATTGTCAACGACTGCAACGCGGAGCTGGTCAATGTCTACCATACCATCCGGGACAACCCCGAGGCGCTGCTCGCATTGCTCGCGGGACACCGCAATGAGGCCGACTACTTCTATGCCATCCGCGAGTTGGACCGGACCCCGGCGTATGCCTCGATGTCAACCGTCGAACGTGCCTCCCGTATTCTGTATCTGAACAAAACCTGCTACAACGGCCTGTTCCGGGTGAACCGGCTGGGCCAGTTCAACGCGCCGTTCGGCCGGTACCGCAACCCCACCATCGCCATTCCGGACAACATCCGGGCGGTGAGCCGGTACCTCAACCGGCGGGATGTCAGGATGCTGAACACAGACTTTGCCGATGCGGTCAAGGGCGCCCGGAAGGGGAGCTTTGTCTATTTCGATCCTCCCTACATGCCGGTATCCGACTCCGCCAATTTCACCGGATATACGCAGGGCGGCTTCACACGGGCGGATCAGGCGCGACTGCGGCAGACCTGTGAGCGTCTGACCAGAAATGGGGTCCGCTTTTTGCTGTCCAATTCCGCCACCCCCCATGTGTTGGATCTGTACCGCGACTTCCATATTGAACAGGTTGGCGCAACACGCGCCATCAACACCAATCCGGACAAGCGCGGCGAGGTGATGGAAGTGCTGGTTCGCAATTATCGGGATGACTGATCCGGGCACCGAGGGACTGCGCGCATTCCCACGACGGCACTGGATGATGGCATGAAAAAAAGGGACGCAGTTCTCACCGTCGCCCCCCTTTCCATACCATGTTCCTGCCCAAAGCCGGTTCCCGCTTAAAATTGCGGTGCCTTGGGATCCCCATTCGAGCCGCGCTCAATCTTGAAGGACACGACGTCGCCGTCGCACTCGGCCTCATAGGTTCCCCGGAAGCCGGACACCGTGATGGCGCCGTCCGCGCCTGTCACAAGGGTTTGCTCCGGTGTCCACCACTTGCGGCGCACCAGATCGTACAGCGCGTCGTACGCCGGCTTCGGCTTGCTGTCCACGGTCACCAGGCCGGAAGGGGCCTTCAGCCAGCCGCCGTCATTGAATCCCCACCAGGTGATGGATTCCACCAGGTCGTTCTCGAACAGCGTGGTGTAATGGGTTTCCACCTCACGGGCCTGGCGTTCCAGCCCCTCGGGTGTGGACGGCCACTCGTCCACCTGGTAATCGTTGAGATCCACGATGTGCTTGGGCATGATGGCGCCGGACACCAAGGTGTTCTCCGTGAAATGGATGGGCAGGCGGAAGCGGCCATACCGCTCCAGAATCTCCTGTGTCTTCTCCACACCCCAGTAGCCCTGGTGCATGTGGGACTGGATGCCGATGACATCAATCGGCACGCCCGCCTCGAGGCAGCCGTCGATGAGAATGTCGTAGGCTTCATCCGTCCAGAAGTCATTGAGCAGCAGTGTCGCGTTCGGGTTGGCTTTTTTCGCCGCGCCAAACACCTCGCGCACCAGCCGGATACGCCCCAGCTGCTTGCAGATGCGGGTGATGGCGTTGTCATACTTGTCGAAGAAGGGCATGATGACCACTTCATTGATGACATCCCACATGTCCACCAGCCCCGCGAAATCGTTGACATCCCGGCGGATGCGGTTGATCTGCGTGGTCAGGATGTCCTGGTTGCTCATTTCCAGCAGCCAGGGCGCACAGACCGTGTGCCAGCACAGCGGGTGGCCCTTGAGGGTGAGCCCCCGTTCCTTGAACCACTGCGCGGTCTTGCGGGTTCTCACGGTGTCGGGCTTGCCCTGAACCGGCTCAAACCGGCCCCAGTAGAAGGACAAGGTGGTGGCGTTGAATATCTCGAAGAAATGACGGAAACGCTCTTCCACCAGTTCTTTTTCCTTGCCTTCCAGTTCACCGTTGGCCAGACCGTGCGCGCTGAACTCCGTGCATCCGAACAGGAACTCATGCTGGCGCATCCGAACCTTGACCTCACGTCCCGCCTTCACGGACCCATCCTTCGCCGCAAATACCAGCTTGGTGCTTCCCTTGCGGTGCTGCAGCCTGTCTTGTACTTCCTGCATCATGGACTCCTCCTTCTCCTCTTCCAGATGGATTCATTCGACTCCCTCCCATTATCCCGTCCGTTCCGGAAACGCGGCAATCCATAGAACGTGCAATTTTGGGGTAAAAGGTTCAAAAATCATACCACTTTCCAAAAATGACAACTGCGCAAAACGGGAAACTGTTTCATGATCAAATGGCGGATGAGACATGGCCAAGCAGAAATCCCCCATCCTGCTTCATCATCCGCGCATTTTCTTCCTGAATGGGGTGCAAATGTGAAACGAAAAGCATATGATGGGTGTAATCGGGCCCAGCCCTGTCATTTTTCACGCATCGTTCCGTGTGAGGGAGGAACCTCGTCATGAAAAAATGCTCCGCATCGCAAATATCCGCGTTTCTGGACGGCATCAGGGCCGAGGGCCATGATCTGCACGGTCTTGTGATTATGCAGCATGGCCGGCCGCTGGCGGAGGGCTGGTGGAAACCATACAGCCCGGACATCCGCCACCAGCTTTTTTCATTGAGCAAAAGCTTCCTGTCCACAGCCGCCGGCTTTGCGGTGACAGAGGGCTTGATGGGCCTTGACGATTTCGTCATCTCCCATTTCCCCAGGCAGACACCAAAAACGGCCAGCGCCCATCTGCGGAGCATGCGCATCCGTCACCTGCTGTCCATGAACACCGGGCACGAAACGGAGCCGGCCATCCGCGACAAACGCGACTGGGTGAAGGCTTTTCTTGAAACCCCGCCCACCAGACAGCCAGGGACACATTTCCTCTACAACAGCATGGCCACCTACATGGTGTCCGCCATCATCCAGAAGGTAACCGGCCAGACCGTCCGGGACTATCTCATGCCACGGCTCTTCACCCCGTTGGGCATACCGGAGCCGGAGTGGGATTCCTGCCCCAAGGGCATCAACGCGGGAGGCTGGGGCCTTTGGCTCACCACCGGGGAAATCGCCCGGTTTGGCCAATTCCTGCTGCAAAAGGGAAAATGGGAAGGCAGGCAGCTGCTCCCCGCCAGCTGGATTGAAACCGCGACCAGCCTTCACAGCGACAACAGCGCCATGCCCACGCCGGATTGGCAGCAGGGCTACGGCTTTCAGTTCTGGCGCTGCCAGCATGGGTTCTATCGGGGAGATGGCGCGTTCGGACAGTATTGCATCGTCATGGAGTCCCATGACATGGTCGTCGCCATCAACAGCGGTGTCAACGACATGCAGGCGGTGTTGAATCTGGTCTGGAAGCATCTGGCGCCCGGCCTGGAAGCGCCGGGGGTCAAGGTCACAGGCGCCATGCTGGGCAAACGGCTGGCCTCCCTCTCCCACGAGCCGCCCGCCATCCCCGGAAGCGCGGAAGAATTCGCGGAGCGCTTTGGGAAATGGACGGAAACACGCTGGTTGCTGAACGACAACGACGTTGGGCTCAAGGAAATCAGCTTCGGCGTTTCCCGCAAAACGCCCTATTTGCAGACCATTGACGCGCGCGGCACACACAAGCTGCCCTTTGGCTGGGGAGAATGGGTGGCATCGGCCACCAACTTCAAGCCGCACAACCACGGCAAGCGTCGCAAATTCCAGAATCGCGCCTCCGCGGGATTTACCGCAGAGGGCGCGCTGCAGCTGACCATCCGGTTTGCGGATACCCCTGACACCATGACCCTTTCGTTCCTGCGCACCCGGTCCGGCCTGGAGCTGTCCTTCTCCTTCAATGTGGCGTTCGGACCGGCAACGTTCCCGATTCTGAAGGCGAAAAAGGCATGAAGCTCGACAGGATGCTCGGGATTGTCCATACGCTGGCCCAGGTGGATCGCATCACCGCACGGGAATTGGCCGGCCGGTTCGAGGTGAGCCTGCGGACAATCCACCGGGACGTCGAGGCCATCTGCATGGCCGGCATCCCGTTGGTCACATACCCGGGCGGCCACGGAGGCATCGCGCTGGCGCCCGGGTACAAGCTCGACAAAAAAGCGCTGACCGAACCGGAATTGCGCAGCATTCTAACCGGGCTGCAAAGCCTGGAAAGCATCGGCTACGAAAGCGAGTCCCGCCACCTGCGGAGCATGCTGGCCCCATTGGGGTCAGATCGGATCGCCCCCGCGCCGGATCTGTACATCGACCTGGCTTCCTACAGCAAGGACCGGTTGGCGCCGATCATCAGAACCCTGCGCGATGCCATCGCGCAACGCAAGGTTCTCCGGCTGGCGTACCTGGCCGCAAACGGTGCCACGGAAAGGCTGTTCGAGCCCTACTACATCGCCTTCCGCTGGAGCGCGTGGTATGTGGCGGGCTGGTGCCGGTTGCGCGGCGCGTTCCGCATGTTCCGCATCAACCGCATTGTCTCCCTGTCTCCAACAGATTCAACCTATGCATTCCGGGATCTGCCCGCATCCGCAATGGATCCGGACAGGATGTTTCACCAGGAACACACGGAAACCGCGGTGCTGCTGGTGCATCCAAGCGCCGAATTCAAGCTGCTGGATGCGTTCGGACCGGACAGCTATCAGGCCGACGCAAGCGGATGGCTGCGGTTCTCTTTCCCCTATGTGAACCACGACTGGATGCTCGGCTTCATCTTCAGCCTGGCAGACAAGGCGCGCGTTCTCTCGCCGGAAACCCTGGTGCGCACCGTGTCGGAGCGCGCACAGGCCATGGCCCGATTGTATGACGCCGCGAACCCGTAATCGCACACGCGCAAGCCAAAGCGACATGCTGATGACCGGATGGGTTGCCGGCGAAGTTGTCAAGCTGATGTCATGTTCAGGGTGATAGGCTGTTCATGGATGCGACGAGCGGACTTGGACAGCGCGGCTCCTGCCCGCACGGCATCCTTGTTCTTCACGGCGTGATGGACTCCAAAAGAGGGGTTCGGCCGAAAAGGAGGTTTTTATGTCAACGGTCACCCTACCCATTGAAATGGCAAGATGCGGGCTGGACTGCGGCCGCTGCGACTGGCGGGAGCGCATGAACTGTCCCGGATGCCAGGCTGCGGGCGGTCACATGTTCCACGGAGACTGCCCCATTGCCCTTTGCAGCATCGAAAAGGGGCTGCCCCATTGTGGCGCCTGCGGCCAGCTCCCCTGCGAGGCGCTGACCCAATATGCGTTCGATCCGGAGCACGGCGACGCGGAGGGCTCGCGCATCAAGGTGCTGCAGCAATGGAAAGCGGGCGGATGAGTCATCCGCGGCAGCACCCGTTCTCATAACGCTTCATCAGGCTGTGGATTTTGTCGGACGGGTCGATGAGATGGCTCAGCGACTGGTCGTGGTTCAGGGTTTCAATGAGGTACGCCACAAATTTGGACATGTTCACATCCACAAACCAGGGCGCCGCCAGCAGCTCCGGGGTCCGGTAGGTGAGATTGGTGGCATACACCCGGGAGATCAACCCTTCGGCATACGCCTCATGGAATTTTTCGAGCCCCTGGGTGAACTGTGCAAAGGTCACGACGACATACACCCGGTTGGCATTGCGGTTCTTGAGTTCCCGGGCCACGTCGAGCACAGAGTCTCCCGAGCCGATGAGATCATCCGCGATGAGCACATCCTTGCCATCCAGGTTGTCGCCAAGGTACTCGTGGCTGATGATGGGGTTCTTGCCATTGACCACACGGGTGTAGTCGCGGCGTTTGTAGAAGGTGGACACATTGAGCCCCAGCATCGACGCATAGTATATGTTGCGCTGCAGTCCGCCCTCATCGGGGCTGACCACCAGCATGTGATCCTTGTGGACGTTCAGGTTCTTCTCGGTTCTGAACATGGCCTTGAGCACCTGGTAATGCGGGCTCAGGTTTTCAAAGCTGGAGAGCGGAATGGCATTGCAGACCCGCGGGTCGTGCGCGTCGAAGGTGATGATGTTGGCCACTCCCAGGCGGTCGAGTTCCTGCAGGGCGATGGCGCAGTCCAGGGATTCACGGGAGGTCCGCTTGTGCTGGCGTCCCTCGTACAGCAGCGGCATGATGACCGACACACGCTTGGCCTTGCCGGAAATGGCCCCGATGGTGCGGATGATGTCCCAGTAATGGTCGTCCGGGCTCATCGGCCGCTCCTGCCCGTACATGGAATACGTGCAGCTGTAGTTGCCGACATCCGCCAGAATGAAGACATCGTGATTGCGGACGGTTTCGTTGATGACCAGCTTGCCTTCCCCGGTGGCGAAGCGGTTTGCCTGGTGCGCAATGAGATAGCTGTCGCGCTGGTAATCCGGGGACAGCCGTGCGATTTCCGGATACAGGTTCACGGTTTCCTGACGCCAGCCGGCAATCCAGTCGTTGACAAGACCACCCATTTCCGTGGCACCTGCCAGCGACACGATCCCCAGGGCCCCATAGGGGATGCGGTACACAATGGAGTCCTTTTCACTGTCGACACAATAGTCCTTCACGATGCCTTCCTTCCTGCTAAAACATGTTCTTGCGGTACAGCCATATGCCGGCCCCCAGTGACAGCACCAGGGAACCGATGAGAATCCAAAGCCAGGACAACCCGCCTGTGGGGATGGGGAAATCAACATTCTGCCCGAAAAAGCTGAACACCATCGTTGGCAGCGACAACACAATGGTCATGGACGCCAGGAACTTCATCACCACGTTGAGATTGTTGGAGATGATGGACGCGTAGGTGTCCATGGAACCGTTCATGATGCTGCTGTAGATGCCGGCCATCTCGATGGCCTGTTTGATCTCGACGATGGCGTCCTCGAGCAGATCCTGATCCTCCTCATACATTTTCACCACCCGGCCGCGCAGCAGTCGTTCCATCATGGACTCGTTCGACTTCAGCGAGGTCGAAAAGTAAACCAGGGACTTGCCCAACTCCATCAACCGGTACAGTTCCCGGTTCTTCATGGACTTGTGCAGCAGCGCTTCCACGTCGCCGGTCTTCTTGTCGATGTGCTTGAGGAACTTGAGAAATTCCTTGGCCACCTGATAGAGCACCTGAAAGATGAACCGGGACTTCTTGAAGGTGTACATGCCCTTGACCTGACCGTTGCGGAAGCGTTCGAGCACGGCGGCCGGCTTGCTGCAAATGGTGATGATGTAATCATCGCGGACCTGCAGCAGGCCCATGGGAAGGGTTTCAAAACGGATGCTCTTCTCCTCCTCGAAGACATAGGGAACATCCACGATGATCAGCGTTTGATCATCCTCCACGTCGATACGCGCCTTTTCCTCATCGTCCAGCGGATCACTGAGGAAATTCGGTTCGATGTTCATTTCCTGCGCAATGCGATCCAACTCCTGTTGGGTCGGCGCAATCAAGTTGATCCAGCAGCCGGGTTCGATGCGGTCCACCCGGACGAGCGCCGCTGTTGGATCTGAAGTCCTGAAGATCTCCATCATCGGACATCACCTCACTTCCATTTTTCTTTGAAATGTTGGCAAAGAAAAAGGCCGCAGGATGCGGACTTCGATCGTCGTTCATATCCATCACTCCCCTCATCCGAGCTTTGGCACTGTACGGCCTGGGATGTCTCCGGCTGCATGGGCAAAACCTTGTTTCCGGTAGTGCCTGTTTTCCCAGGTTGGCGTCTCTCGACGTTTCCCGGGTGCAGCGTGTATCCGTACAGGAGCCTCACCTAATGGAGTCATGATGCCAGAGGCATCCACGCCCATTATACCCGTCACGTTCCTGCATTGCAATCGTACAAGTCCACAAGAAAGGCTGGGGCAAGCGGGCTTGTGCTGTGGAACCATCCGGATCAGCCCGGTTGGCGTGCCCATATACTGGCACCACTGGCGCCATTTGATTGTCAACCTGCCATAAGATGAGATAAACTACAAGGACAATGACGATGACAAAGGCTAGGACTCGGAGGTATCCCCACAAATGAAAAAGTTCGCCCGTTCCGCCCTTGTGCTGCTGATTCTCATCACCATGCTGCTCCCCTTGCAGGGAACCGTTCTGTCGGTCGGTGCGGCCACCGACGCGCACACCCGGATCGCCGGTGCGGTGGTGTTCTTTCTGGACAGTCCCGTCGCCAGCGTCAACAACCGCCTGACACAGATTGATCAGACCAGTTCGGCGGTTCGCCCTGTGGCCATCTCCGGCCGAACGCTGCTGCCGGTGAGGTTTCTGGCGGAAAGCCTGGGAGCCGAGGTACAATGGCTGGGGCAGGAAAAGACCGCCGTCATCACCTCTCCGGATTGCAACATCAGGATCACGCTGGAGCAAACCCACATGACGGTCAACGGCGGGGAGGTGCCGCTCGATGTGCCGGCACGTGTGACCGACGGCCGCATTCTGGTGCCCATGCGCGCCATCGCCGAGGCTCTGGGTCAAGAAGTGGACTGGCACAACGGCGGACTGATCGTGGTCAGCAAACAGCATAACCTGCTGGATCCCGTGGTGGATGCCGCAGCTATTGCAGTGCTCAAGGAGCGGTTCTCCGCGCCCATCACCTACCGGAAGACAGAAATCCCGACCACCAACGGTACACGCAGCGTCCATGTCACCACCATCCGGCCGGAGGATCCCCGTGTCCGGTTTGAGGTGATGCTGCCCGGCAACGCGCTCAACCAGACCGCGGACTTCGCGGCGACCGTGAAGGCGAAGGGCGCGAAGGTGGCGGTCAACGCGAACTTCTTCACCGCCTATGGCGAAATCAAGGATCCCATCGGACACGTCATGATTGACGGCACGCTGGTCTATGGGCAGAGCGGCCTCACCACGGTGGGCATCACCGGGGACAAGCAGGTGCTGTTCGAAAAGCCGGCCATCTTCACCCGTCTGTTCGCGGACGGGAAAAAGGTCAACGAAATGGCCAACGGCATCATGACCGCCTACAACCAGTGGCCCGCCTATGAGGTCAACACCCGTGCCCAAACTGCCGGCAATGCCATCGTGTACACTCCGCACCGCGGAAAGGAAATCGCTTTCACGGCGGCCGGAGATGTCGTTACGGTTCAAGCGGGGAAAGTGGTTTCCGTCCAGACCGTCGGCGCGGGCAGCGTGCTGCCCATTCCCACCGACGGCTACCTCGTGTTCTACGGCACCTCCGTCTCGAAGGACTGGGCGGATATCTGGCGCCCTGAAGCCGGACGCTCCGTGGAACTGGAGAACTACCTGTTCAAAGCCACAGAAACACCGTTCCCGCTCCAGGACATGCAATGGATGATCGCCGGCGGACCGGACCTGGTCATCGACGGGAAGGAGGCGCCACCATCCACCAGCGCCACCTTCGCCGATCCGCGCTTCACCACCAGCACCACCCCGCGCACCGCCATCGGGCTCACCGCACAGGGAAAACTGTTGCTCGTTTCCACCGCAGCAGCCAAAATCTCGGACATGAAGGAAATCATGCGCGCGCTGGGATGCGTGGAAGCCATCAACCTCGACGGCGGCGGTTCCACCGGCCTGTACTACAACGGCACCACGCTGATGACACCGGGCCGCCAGCTGACCACCATGTTCCTTGTGTACGAGGGGGTCTGACCCCATAACGCGGGGTCTGACCCCATGGAGGCAACCCATGAAGCGCGTGGCATTGATTCTCGAGAACATCACCTGGTCCTTTGACAGCCTGCTGGCTGACGCACTGGGACAAGCGTGCGCCGCGCAGGGAAGCCAACTGATCATCTACGAGGCCCGTTATGGGAACCTGGCTCTTGCCTACCAGAAACTCCACATTCATGAGGTCGACAGCGTGATCTTCATGGCAGACTCCATCTCATTGGCGGAAACCATGGAGTCCATGAAGCAGTTTGTGCTCAATTGCCCGGTACCGCTTGTCACCATCGGCCTCCGCTTCCCCGGAACCCCTTGCGTGACCACGGACAACCACAAGGGCATGGCCCTGCTGATGGCCCACCTGTTTGCACAGGGCGCCAGGCGAATTGCGCATGTCACCGGGCCCTCGATGAACCGGGAAGCCTCCGCCAGAAAACGCGCCTATCTGGAATCCATGATCGCCGCAGGCATCACGCCAAAATCCCACTGGATTGTCGAGGGCATCTTCAGCTCCATTTCCGGATACAACAGCACCCTGACCCTCCTGCCCCACATCCGTTCCGGAGAGATTGACGCGCTGGTTTTCGCCAACGATGAAGCCGCGGCCGGAAGCCTGCGGCTGCTTGAAGCGGAAGGCATTGGGGTACCGCATTCCCTGCTGGTCGCCGGATACGGGGATACGCCCCTTGCCCTGATGACGGAACCACCGCTGACCACCGTGTCCAACAATCCCCATGTCATGGCGGAAACGGCACTGGCGCTGCTATCCCGGACCGGGGAATCGGATGCGGAAGCGCCCACGGTGGAAATCGAACCCGTGCTGCGTCCATCCGCCTCCACAAGGGCTGAACGACGGGTATCGGCACGTCGGGAATTGCTGCATCAATTCCCACTGACGTACCTGCACCAGCCGGAGTTCTTTTCCGATACACGGAATCCGGAGGTGTTCTGGCGGGAAATGGCTGAAAAGCTCCGGGAATACCTGATCGGCGCATTCTTCGTTGTCCGCATCGACACCCGGGAACAACCAGCCGAACCCGATTCCCCGCCCAGATTCCAGGGCACCCTTCTTTTTGGGTTTTGTGACAATGATGTCATTTATCCGACACAGTCCGTGGTTTCCCCGGCGCTGCTCCCCGAAGGCATGCTCTACCGTTATCGGGGGGCCCTGGTCTACAAGGCGATTCTGTTCGCGGACAAGCCCTTCGGGTACATTCTCACCTCCCCCAACGGGGCCAACACGCAATATCTCGAGGATTTGTGCCGACATTGCATGGCCTGGCTGGAAGCGGACCACCATTCCCGCGAACAGCTGCAGTTTGAGCAACGCATGACGGATACTGTGACACAGCTCTCCCTGACCAACCGGCAGCTGAACGAGCTGCGCATCCGAAGCAATCTGGACGGCACGGCGACCTTTGTGCCGGATCCCTCCGGATGTCCCGACGCGCCCATGCTGCCGTTCCGGGGGCTGGCAACCCCCGCCCCGCAAACCCATTACCTCATCCTGGTGCTGGACATCGATGGCCTGCGGCAAATCAACACCCGCTTTGGCTACGATGAAGGCGACCATGTGCTCGAAGTCGTCGAAAGCGCCCTGAAACGATGTGTCCGCGATCAGGATCGCGTGCTCCGGCAGGGCAGCGACAGTTTCCTGCTGCTGGTCAAGCAGTCCGGGCCCGACATGGTGGACGCGCTGCAGCAACGCCTTCTTGGACAGCTGGACGAGCTGAACGCGCACATGGAGAAAGGCTATCGCATCGACTTCACCTGGGGCTACGCCCATGGGACCTCACGCGACACCTTCGGCACGGTGATTCGGAAGGCGGATGAAATGCTGATTCGCAAGAAGAAGGAACGCATGCAGGCAGCCCGGGACTATTAAAGGGCTGCCCGTCATCACGGAAAGCATCCCCACATGTCCGGCCGTTTCGGCATGCCACGTGTATGTCGCCTACTGCGCGCCAATCGGGACCAGCCACATTTGTGTTTCCGGCAAAAACGCGCAGATCTCCGGCGCATAGCCTGAAACGGCCGACCCGTACACCGCCTCCGGCGTGGCGGCCACTGCCAGCCAGAGAATGTCCGGATCCGCATACACCGGCGAGGCATCCAAAAACGCCGTCGCCGCGGTGGCCGCCGTTGGCAGCTGGCCCGCATCACAGCCTCCGAGCCAGCGCGTGCCCTGCTGCCGCACTTCCGCCACCAGCTCCTCATACACGCGGTCTTCCCGGTGCAGCCACGCGGCCACCGGCCGGTCGAACCAGCGGATGTGCCATGGCTCAAACATGATGCGCGTCATGTGCTCGGCGGCGTCGGGATACCGGACAACAAACCCGTAATGCCACCCGTGGTCGTTGATGAACGCATACTGCCTGGTATTCGCAAAGGCGACGCCGCTGCTGGTGGTGGAAAAGATGTCCATGGCCATGCCGGTTTGATGCTCACTGCCATTGGGCCGCGTCACACGGCGCAGCGTGGCACCCAGGGGATCCAATATGGTGGCATCCGCCCGGCTCAGGGCAAGGCGCCGGTCGAACAGCTGCTTCTGCAGCGCAGCTGAGCGGTAGCTGTAGCTGAGGCTGTAGGAAGAGACGCCGGTTCGCGCGGCATCGCGCAGCATGGTCTGCAGCGCGGGCATCATTTCCGTCGAAAAGGCGTAAGTGCCCCCATTCCGAATGCAGGGCAGCGTACGGCTCCAGGTGAGTCCGGGTTCATACGTTTGCGGCAGCAATGTGTCGGAGGTGACATAGCGCAGGGCCTCCGAGACCGTGCGATCCACCAGTTTCCCGGAAACCGGTTCCGGGGCCGGACCCAGACAGATCCGCCATTCCCTGTCGGCCCGATTTTCCAGCCACACAATAACCCGGGAGATGTATCCTGCCGGCGGGAGATCGCGGGCAGCCACACCCACCGCGTTGGCCGCGCCATAAACATGAACCTCATCAAGTGCCGGCGCAGGCATCCGAGGCACTATCTCCTCGTGGTAAAGCGGTTGCCGGACAAGTGCCAGTACAGCCTCTCCCACGCGCACGCGCTGGCCCTGGCGCGGCAGTTCTCCCGACGCGTGCAGCACAATCCGGCCATAGCGCGGCTCCACCTGCATGGACGAGTCAAGCAGGATGCTGAGCGTGCCTGTGTTCTTATCGCCAAACGAGATCGGCAGGCGGACCGCCTGTCCGTCCAGAAACACCGGGTTTTCAAACGCATACGGAAATTCCAGCGCCAGCCGGGTTCCGTCCCGCGTGGCCAGACCATTCTGCAGGCCGGGGCATACCGCGGCCACGCCCGGCATCTTGTCATCGTCGGAACCGGCAGACTTGACAACCGTTGTTGCAACAGGCGGCATCTGATCATCATCGGAACCGGCAGACTTGCCAACCGTTGTTGCAACAGGCGGCATCTGATCATCATCGGAAACGGTCGGTGCGCCAACCGTCGTCGCAAGGGACGGGATCATCAGCGCCAGCGAGATGAAGAACACACTCATGGCATGCCACACCATGCGGCCGCCGAATCCCCTCTTCGCATACACGTCTGTCTGCCGTTTTCTCATCCGTTCACTTCATTTCCCGCATGGCATCTTTGGCATTGGCTGTCCCCCACGCGTTCATGTTCCATTATGCGCCTGTTTCCACTACGCGTCCAGAATGGCCGCCTCCTGTTCCTGCATGAACTGATTGGTATACAGCTGCCAGTAATGCCCACGCTGCCGGATCAGGGCTTTGTGGGTACCCTCCTCGACTATCTTGCCCTTCTCGATGACCAGAATGCGATCCGCGGAGCGGATGGTCGACAGGCGATGCGCAATCAGGAAGCTGGTGCGGCCGCGCAGCGCCTTGTGCATGGCATCCTGAATGAGCGCCTCGGTTTCGGTGTCGACCGACGAGGTCGCCTCGTCGAGCACGAACATGCCGGGATCAGCCAGAATGGCGCGCGCAAAGGAAATCAACTGTTTCTGGCCGGTGGAAAGCCGGCTGCCGTTTTCCCCCACCTCCGACGCGTAACCCTTCTCAAGCTTCGTGATGAAATCGTGCGCGTTGACAAGCTTCGCGGCCCGTTCGATGTCCTCGTCCGTGGCATCCTGCCTGCCATAGGCGATGTTCTCCCGAACGGTGCCCGAAAACAGATGCGGCTCCTGGAGCACATATCCGAGGTTGGCATACATCCACATCAACGGACGCTCCCGGTAATCCACGCCATCGACAAGGATGCTTCCTTCGGTCGGCTCATAGAAGCGGCAGGCCAGATTGACCATGGTGGTCTTGCCGGAACCGGTTTCCCCCACGATGGCCAGCGTTTCGCCTGACCGGACGCGAAGGTTGAAGTGCTCGAGAATGTTCTCCCCTTCCTTGTAGCGGAAGGTGACATCCCGGAATTCGATGTCGCCATGGAATGCCGGCCACTGGCTGCGATCCGCCGCAAACATGGCGCCATAGTCACGGGAGACCGACTCGCTGTCCTTGATGTCCGCGGTTTCATCAAGCAATGACATGACCCGCTCGGCCGAGGCCTGCGCGTAGTTGAGCTCGGTGAACACGCGCGCAAACTGCTTGACGGGCTCAAAAAAATTGACGGCATAGGAAATGAAGGCCACCAGCACACCATAGGTGACACCCAGGCTGCCGTTCTTCATGGCCAGCCCGCCCTGCCAGAACACAAGTCCGGACGCGATGCTTCCCAGCAGCATGATGATGGGGGTGTAGAAAGAATTGATGGTGGCCGCCTTGACGGCAAAATTGCGCATGGATCCCGTGGTGGCCGCAAACTCCTCGAGCATGGGCTTTTCCACGGAGAGACTCTTGATGGTCTTGGCCCCGGTGATGCCTTCGTTGAATTTCGCGGTCACTTGCGAATTGAGTTTTCTGACCTTGCGGAAGTTGGCCAGAATGCGCTTCTGGAACTCCAGGCTGACCAGGATCAGCGGTGGCACCGTCACCAGCACCAGCAGCGCCAGGCGCCAGTTTGTCAGCAACATGGCGATGGCCGCAATGGTCATGTTCGACAGGGACCAGAAAAGATCCACCAGATTCCAGGACAGGGTTTGCCCAAGCTTTCGGCAGTCCGAGGTGAGCCGGGCCATGATCCAGCCCACCGGCGTTTTGTCGTAATAGGTGAGCGGCAGCGTCTGGAGCTTTTCAAACGCCGCCTTTCGGATATCGTAGGGAACGTTGTTTTCCACATGTCCGGCATTGAGAATCATGTACCGGATGTTGATGGCCTGCATGGCAATCAGCGCCAGCGCGACAAGCGAGAGCGGGAGCAGCCGCTCGAACCGGCCGGTCAGGGCCACGCTGTCCACGGCAAAGCGGTTGAACTGCGGGAATGCCGCGTCAACCAGGCCGATGAGCACCATCTGGAAGATGAGCGCGACGATTTTCTTGCGATGTGGCGCCGCGAAGCGCAGCAGCCTTTTCCAGACATCGAGATCAATGCGTTTGCTGTATTCTTTTTCCTCAAAGCTCATGGGGCCCTCCAATGGATGTCGGGACGAATGTCCGGGGGCAGTGACGGGCCGAAACCCGTTGTGGATGACGGGACGAAACCCGTTGTGGATGATGGTACGGATACGGGGACATGCGTACAGGCGCAGCAGCTCAGGCAGGCTCCGCGTCCACTTCGCCGATGCTGCTCTGCAAATCCCAGATCCGTTTGTAATGGCCTTCCTGGGCAATCAGCTCCTCATGTGTGCCGCGCTGGGCAATCCGGCCGTGCTCCAGCACCAGAATCTGATCCGCCTCGGCCAGGGTGGTGATGCGGTGGGAAACAATCAGCGTGGTGGTCTGCCGGCTCCGTTCCTTCAGTGCCGCGCGGATGGCGGCATCCGTCTCGGTGTCCACCGCGGACAGGGAATCGTCGAAGATGAGGATGGGGACATCCCGCAGTACGGTTCTGGCAATGGCCACCCGCTGGCGCTGGCCGCCGGAGAGCGTGACCCCGCGTTCGCCAACCATGGTGTCGTATCCCTGGTCGAACTCGGCGATGGATTCGTGGACACAGGCAATGTCCGCAGCCTCCCGCACCTGACCATCGGACGCTTCCGGCCAGCCGATGCGGATGTTCTCCCGAATATTACGCGAGAACAGGAACGGTTCCTGCAGCACAATGCCGATTTTTTGGCGGATGGCTTCCCGGCTGATGGTGGAGAGTTCCTGTCCGTCAATCCGGATGGCGCCCCCCTGATAATCGTACAGCCGCAGCAGCAGATGCAGGATGGAGCTCTTCCCCGAGCCCGTGGCCCCCAGGATGGCCGTGGTGGTGCCTTTCCTGACGGTAAAGGACACATCCTCGAGCACAGGGGTTTCCGGGTCGTAGCCGAAGCGGACATTGGCGAACTCGATGGTTCCCTCGACCTGGGACGGATTTTTGCCGGTCTCGTAGTCTTCCGGTTTTGTGTCCAGAATTTCGTTGATGCGCCCAAGGGACACAAACGACTGACCCATGAAGCCCATGCTCTGGCCAAGCCCGCGGATGGGCCAAATCAGCATGCCGGCGTAGGTGGAAAACGCCACCAGCGTGCCGATGCTGATGTTGCCGATGGCCGCCCAATAGGCGCCGACCACAATCACGGCACCATACTGCACCATGCACAGGAAGTCGGAAACCGACCAGTAACCGGCCATCAGCTTCACGATTTTCATGACCAAATCCCGATAGCGGCTGTTCTTCTCATCGAACTTGTCCATCTCGAGCTGTTGCGCGGCAAACGCCTTGACCACGCGCACGCCGGTGAGGTTCTCCTGCAAGGTCGCGGACATGAGGCCCTCGGCTTCATCCGTTTCCGAAAAAACCTTCATCATGTTGAGGAAGAACCGGACCGTCGCAATGGTGATGACCGGAATGAGCGCCACCGTCACCAGCGTGTAGGGGACACTCATCGAAGACATGACAATCAGCACAATGATGACCTGAAACACCGTGGAGAACGCTTCAATAAACTGGTTCCCCACAAAATTCATGACGGTTTCGATGTCCGAGGTGCACCGCTGGATGATGTCGCCGGTCTGCGCCTTGACATGCCAGTCGAAGGGCAGGCGCTCCAGGTGATTGTACAGTCTGTCACGCATGCGGCGTGCCGCACCCTCGCTGGTCATGGCCCCGAGCTTGCCGCGGCCGAACAGCAGGATGCCCTGCATCAGCGTCATGCCCACCAGAAGCACCAGCATGAACCACAGATTGTTGTTGAGCCACGCGATGGTGTCTGCCCCACCCATCACGTTGGCGAGCCCGGCCGGCAGATCCACCGGTTTGCCGCCCAACACGGAATCAAGCCCGGTGCGGATGATCAGCGGCACCGTTGCCGCGAAGAGCACATTGACGATGACGCAAAGCAGGGTCAGCGCAAAGGTGAGGCGCTGCCCCCTGAGAAACTGCAGCAGCTGGCGTATCTTCTTCATGACTCCTCCATGACGGTACCAGGTACCGTAACACTTCTGTAACATTCCAGCACGCCCAAGGCTGAACCCCTGACGGCTTGGAACCGCACGTACACAGATACACAAGTTTACATACACGCACGCACACGGATACAAAAGTTCACATACACATCCGCGCCCACATACATGCGTATGCTTATGGTATCCCACCCTTCCTCTGCAAACAATGGATAATTCGCTTATAGTGCATCTATAGGGCATCCGCCATCACGAAAATCCGACTTCCGCCAGGCGTCCAAAGGAAGGGCAACCGGCACCATCAGGGCCCTTCAACCACGCACTGCCTGTCGGCGTCGGAGCGCATGGTTCACAGAAGGATGACCGACCGCTTCATGGCCGTGACCACCAAGGCATAAGAGGTTGCCGGGTCATAGGTTGTACGCTTGAAATCACCATAAAGCATTATATGTTGGAACCCGGCTGCCTCCAGCAATGATTCCAGGGTTTCAGAATCGAGCG
The DNA here is from genome assembly GCA_023459915.1 of Bacillota bacterium. Taxonomy (GTDB): domain Bacteria; phylum Bacillota; class Clostridia; order DSM-8532; family DSM-8532; genus JAEWSN01. The sequence continues at coordinate 6,281 of JAEWSN010000041.1, read as the reverse complement.
CGATGAGCGGGATGGTGCTCTCAAGTATGTTTCCCTCTACATGAAGCCGCGTGTGAAACCTGATGTGGACAGGAACAGCTTCAGCAGACGATTTAGTGCCGGATGATTCCGTGCCAGACGATTCAGTGCCAGGCGCTTTCGAAACAGAGGATTCCGGGGCAGTCGGTTCAGTGCCAGGCGCTTTCGAAGCAGAGGATTCCGGGGCAGTATCCGCGTGTGGCATGTGCGACGCACCTCCGGGAAGATCGTACTCATAAAACCGTTCGAAAAGCAGGCTGCCATCCGCCCTTCGTATGTCCGGCAGCTTCATCACATGATCATGCAGAATCCGATTGTAGTTCAGTATCTGTATGAGCAGATGGCCATTGGGCTGAAGCAGGTTGTAGACCTGTTCAAGAAAAGCACCCACCTGTTTGTAATCCGACAGGTGAACCAGCGAATTGCCAATGCAATATGCGAACTGGGGCGAGGTCAGGCCAAGAGAATCCAAGTGCAGCATATCCCCCTGCAACAGCCGAGGGCTGTCTGTATCCGGCTGAACATTTTCCCGGGCAAGCGCCTCCGTTTCATGCCTGACACTTGCGGCATCGGGTTCTCGTTTCTTTTGCGACGACTTCTTCCCTTGTGCGGCACGAATCATGCCGGCATCCAAATCCACCCCTTCCACCAGATACCCATCTGATGACAACGCAGTCGCATAGGCGGCGTTGCCACAGGCGATATCGAGGATATGCGTCGGGCTGGACCCGGCCAACTCCTTCATCAACGCCAGCGCCACCGGATTGATGGGGAAAATCTCGTCGTAATGACGCGCAATTGCTTCATAATAACCGGGAGATTCCATGAAAAACACTCCTTCCAAAAAGACTCAATCCAAGCTGATGTCGCAAGGGAATACGACGATTCCCAAGTGGCCATACTGAATTCAAAAAACGTCCATCCGTTTTCTCTATACCACCCCCGCATGAAAAGATGCATGACGCGATGACCCATGAAAAAAGGACCAACATGATGACACATGAAAAGTGGCATGAAGTGATGACACGTGAAAAGTGGCATGACATGACGGCCCCTGAAAAGCGTTATGGGATGACGGCACTGGCGGTGCGTACCGATACGCCAAGAGCGTTTTCCTCAAGGGAAAGTCGGCACCTGTGCTCCGACGCCTCTGTGAAATGCCTGCGAAAAAAGTTTGCAATCATTCCAAAGGCATGCTATACTAAACAAGCCCCCAAAAAACCGGGCGATATGATATCGCGGAGTGGAGCAGTCCGGTAGCTCGTCGGGCTCATAACCCGAAGGTCACAGGTTCAAATCCTGTCTCCGCAACCAACGTGAAACCCTGTAGGCGTAAAGCTTACAGGGTTTTTGCTACCCTGCGAAAAAGCGGGGTTTTGGGGGTTAGTACCGCAGTTTCGTACCGCAGTTGATTCTGGGGCTGTTTCGGGGACTTGTGTTTATGTTGTTTCCTGTCAGGTGTCGAACCCCAGCATCAGCTTCCGTTTCCTGTCGTCAAAGCTGTGTCCGTACATGTTCAGCGTGGTGGACGGCTGGGCATGCCCCAGGAGCTCCGCCAGCGTGTTCAGGTCTGCGTTCCGCTCCAGTGCTCTTGTGGCAAAGGTGTGCCTCGTGCAGTGAAAGTTCGCCTTGACGATGCCGGAACGCGCAACCACCCTGCCGAAGACATCCTGATAGGTTCTTGCGTCAACAGGCAGGCCCTGCTCCGTACATATGACAAGGTTCATCTTGTTGAAGCTCGCTCCGCTCTTCAGCTTCATTTCCTCCTGCCAGTCCTTGAAATGCGAAAGCGCCTCCATCGCTTTCTGCGGCAGATAGATGACCCGGTTCGCCTTCTGGGTTTTGACGTGTCCAATCATCAAGGCGGTCTTGTTGTCCGGATCTGATGGAATAATTGTGTAATCACCCGCTTTGATCTCCCCCTTGATGCTTTGGCGGCGAAGCGAGTTGTTGATGTATACGCTTCCTGCCGCCTCATTGATGTCCGACCACCTCAACGCAAGCAACTCCCCCAGCCGAACCCCGGTATACAGCGCAAACAGTATCCCCCAGGGCAGCACTTCATTGGATTGCCGGATAGCCTCTTCAAGTTGCTGCTGCTCCTGGACAGACAAGACTCGCATTTCCTGTTTCCGCTGCTTGGGCAGTTTGATGAGCTTCATGACATTCTTGACCAGCAGCTCGTTGACAATCGCCTGTTCCAGCGACAGATGCAGCATATTTCGGATGTTCCGAAGTGTCTTGGTGGAGAGACCGCCGGATTTTCTGTCCTTCCGGCCATTGACCGCCAATACATTGAAAAAGTTCTGCATGGTGTCAGCGGTGAGGTGGCGAAGACTCACGTCGCCAATGGATGGCTTGATGTGAACCCGGATGTACGTCTCATAGCTGATGTAGGTGGATTGCCGTGTGACCGGTTTCGAATAGCGCTCCAGCCAGAAGTCCAGCCAGCCGCCCAGCGTCATCACGCTCACTTCGACATGTGTATCATTATTGAGACGCCAAATAAACACTGGACATTTCTGACATAATTTGATATAATAATGGCATGGATGAATTGAAAACAAACGCAAAAAACCTGACACAATCAGAACAATATCAAATTCGAAAAAACATTGTCAGAATGTTGAAATCAGGCAGGAAGCCGGATGAGGTTTCTGTTGCACTTGATGTCAGCAGGAGTCTGGTCTACGCAACAAAAAAGGCCTACGAGGAGAAGGGAATCGAAGGGATAAAAGCCGGAAAGCGTGGACGCAGAGTTGGTGAGAAGCGGACGCTTACTCCAGAACAAGAGCGTGCAATCATGAAGGTGATTGTTGACAAGAACCCCGAGCAGATGAAACTCAAGTGTTGCATGTGGACTCGGAAGGCCATCAGAGATCTGATCTTGAGGGACTACAAGATTGATATGCCGCTGAGCACACTCGGATATTACCTGGAACGGTGGGGGTTTAGTGTTCAACGGCCAGCAAAACGGGCTAACAAGCAGGATGCCGAACGTGTAAAGTCGTGGATGGAAGAGGAGTATCCAGCGATTGCAGCGAAGGCGAAAGCTGAAAACGCTGAGATCTATTGGGGCGATGAAACAGCTCTTCAGAACACGGCCAATTATATCAAGGGATATGCGCCCGTCGGGCAGACTCCCATACTCGAGATAGAAGCAAAGAGATTGAAGTTGAACATGCTGTCGGCCATATCAAACAAAGGAAAGCTTCGATTCACAATCACCAAGGAATCAGTCAACATGGATATACTCATTGATTTCATGAAACGGCTGGTCAAGGACACTGGGCGGAAAGTGCTATTGATCTTGGACAATCTTCGGGTTCATCGCGCGAAAAAAGTACAAGAATGGCTCACGGAGCATAAACATGAGATTGAAGTGTTCTACCTACCTCCGTACTCACCAGAGTATAATCCTGATGAATACCTGAACAGCGATTTGAAAAGGGAAATGAGCAAGCGTCCAATTCCAAAGTCAGAAGATGAACTCAGTGGTAATGCTCGTTCTGTTTTGAAAAAGACGCAAATGGACCCAAAAAGAGTGAAGAGCTATTTTGGTTCGAAATTTACGAAGTATGCTGGTGCCTCGTCTGATGTTTAATCGGCGGAACAATATTGTCATGGGTTATTCTGAGACATCATGACATGGTTTGCAGGCAGAGAATTTGACTTGTCGGCATGGCGTGACTATGCGAATGTCATTTCCCCATCATTGGGTACACTTGTGAAAATGGATGACAGCGGATATGATCTGGCTACACAGATCACTCCGGTGGTTGAATCCGCAACCGGAAATCTGCTGAAGCTCGAAGAAGCTCATGAGAAGATACGAGTGGAAGCCTGTTTGATGTCATGGATATAGTCATTTGCAAACATGATGAGGAGGATTATATGAACGATCCATATGTGGTATGCCCTGCTTATGAAACAGAACAATTTATCCTGAGACTCATTGCCGAAGCAGATGCAGAAGGTCTCCTTCCATGTTACTCTGACAAGAAGGCGCAGAAGTTTTTCAACGCGGACAAGTGTTCAGGTGATTTCTGCATGGACAAGTTAGAAGATATGGTGCTCTGCATCAGAGCCTGGCTGGATGCCTATGCGCAACAAGATTTCATTCGCTTTTCCATCATCGACAAATCACTGTCCAGAGCGATTGGAACAATCGAGATGTTTGGTTACATTGGCAAATACAAAGTCAAAACAGGAATACTCCGGGTTGATGTTTCTTCGGGATATGAAAATGAAGAGGACTTACGCGAGATATTCGATGTTTGCAGCGAGCACTTCTTCGATCTGTTTGAGGTTGACGTGATTGCGACCAAGGCAATCCCTGAAGCAGTTGAAAGAAGGAATGCACTGCAAAGAGTTGATTTCTGCGAAGGCGAGATGCCTGAAAGGGAGCACTACTTTTTACGTTCAAATAAAGCGAGGACAACACGGTGCGTGTGATGAAGGGTCTTTCATGAACTTCCGGTTCAGGAAAACTGTCGGATGCCGGAGCGCCGTTTGGCGGGGGTGGAAGTGGTCGGTGAGGAACAATGAATGTTGTGTTGACTGATGGAAGGGATAAAGATTTTGTTGAATTGTGCAGACTGCTTGACGAAAACCTGAATGAGATTGTTGGTGGGGAAAAGCAGCGGGAGCAATACATTCAGTACAACACACTTGATGACATTCATGATGTTGTCTTGGTGTACATCGATAAGGTCTCGGTGGGATGTGCCAGCTTTAAGCATTTTAAAGACCGCATTGCTGAAGTGAAAAGGGTGTATGTCAGGAAAGAGTATCAAGGGAAAGGAATATCAAACTTGCTGTTGCACACGTTGGAGGAGAGATCAAGAGTCAAAGGATATGGAAAGCTTGTATTGGAGACGGGCGCCCCTTTAGTGGCAGCAATGGGACTGTATATCAAAAGAGGCTACAAGAGAATCGACAATTATGGGCAGTATAAAGACATGCCAGAATCAATCTGCATGGAAAAGCTTTTATGAGGGTCAGAAGCGCAGCAGTACAGAATGGCAAGATGGAAACAGACTGGTGGGGTGGTTTTCTCTTTCTCCCGGAGAAGTATATCCCTGTACTTGGCCTGACGGGAATCGTACTGGGCTGTGTCGCGGATGTTGTCGTTGTAAAGGGATGGGTGCAAAAAGGATTTCTCATTCATAAATCCGGCCTGATTGTCTTCGGCGGAATTGGGCTCATCATCTCGCAATATTGGATTACCAGGAAAACGAATTTATTCATCCTGAAGCGAAACAGGATATGAGCATCATCATCGAAGAGAAACATGCAAGGAAGGTTGAGCAATGAACAACAATAGGCATAAAATGGCGGTTGCCGTGCATCTTTTTCTCATAAGGGGCGATGAAGTCCTCTTGCTAAGGAGATTCAACACAGGCTATGAAGATGGCAACTACAGTGTGGTTGCCGGTCACATCGACGAAGGAGAAGACTTTGTGTCAGCGATGAGGCGGGAAGCAAAGGAAGAAGCTGGTATCGACATTGCATGTCAAGACCTGATTCCAGTTCAAGTGATGCATCGGAAAAATGGGAACGATGAACGGATTGATTACTTCTTCGTATCTGAAAAGTGGACTGGCAAGATTGTCAACATGGAACCTGAGAAGTGTGATGAACTCAGGTGGCACAAGCTGAACGCACTGCCTGTCAACACAATTCCATATATTTCAAGCAGCATCGGCCACTATTGGGGAAATGAGGTGTTCACGCGATTCGGCTGGCAATCATGAGATTCATTGATTCCGTATGAACATCACATTGTTTGCTGGATGATGGGAAGTGACACTGCTTCGGTTTGGGGGTCTTGAGCGGCAATCATCGCAAGAACAGCGACAGGGAGAATGGAATGGGATTCGTTATATCTGGGAACCTTCTTTTCCTACTCGGGATACCTTTTTGGGCTACATGGAGATTCGTCGCAAGAACCAGGACCGGTATCAAGAAGGGATGGTTCATCTGGGAATTATTGAGACGCCAAATAAACACTGGACATTTCTGACATAATTTGATATAATAATGGCATGGATGAATTGAAACCCACATTCCGCACCCTGCAAAAAAAACACTGAATTATTTCAAGATCTTTTCGCAGGGTGCGAAATGAGATATGGAAAATGCTACTCATATATGCTCACAGGAGCACTTGTGATCTCCACAATATGATGGTAATAAGTATCACCCAGCACTTTCAGCAACATGATTGCAATAAGTATACCCGCGAAGATGAGCCCGCCCTT
>JAEWSN010000040.1 GCA_023459915.1 Bacillota bacterium | reverse complement strand
CGATGTCACAGGTGAGGCCGGCGCGTCGCAACACGTCCACAACAAAGAGGGCTTCTCCCTCTTCATACCCGGGAGCCAGCAAAATGGCCGCTTTCTTGTTCATCATCATCCCCTCCGATTTCTCTTTTCCATAACGTACCGATAATTCCTGCGTTTTGCATTCGTCTCCATATCCTTACCCATCCATGAAAAAGGGAACCCGGAAAAATCCGGATTCCCTCAGCCATCCTGCCAAAAGCAGATGGTCATATGCCCGCTACCATTTCTCTTGCGCTGCAATTTGCGATCACCTGTTGCAACCTTTGTTGCCTTGCTTCAGCCCTCTCAAGAAGGTCAATCTTCCTTTTTCTCGTCGCAACAGCATTTGCCGCTGTCGCCGGATTTCTCAAAGTTCACCTTTTCCATGATTTCCGGCACCATGGCGACAAGCGCTTCGAGGCCGCCCGATCCGACGCTCTTGCGTGGTTGATGCACACATTGACGGCAATTCTTCGAACCCATGGCGTCAGGGGCTTCTTCGGATCGAACCGGCCGATGCTCCGAACGATCCGCCACAGCACCTCCTGTGTGAGATCGAGCGCGTCCTGTTCGTTCCGTGTGCTGCGGAAACAGATGGTGTAGATATAGCGCCGGTAGCGGTCGAACAGGCTTTCAAAGCCTTCCCGCCGATTCTTCTGGCACAGTCGGACGATTGTTTCGTCGCCTGTCTTCTCCACATTCTGCTCCCGTCCGTCACTGCACACACATTCCCAACACGGGGAAGGCTGTCCCACAGGGGTTGTATCCTTCTTGGCTGTCGTTTTGCGCCTTCATGACTACCATACCCAACAGATCGTAAATAAGTTTCAATGGTGCAGGAGTTGTTCCGTTTTTTCTGTCGGCGTCTCTTTCGAATGTGCAAAACGAGGTGTAGGATGAAGTGATGATCCGTATCAGGCCATTGTTCAAACCATTGGTTCAAGTCATTGTTCAGGCCATTGTTCAAGCCATTTGTCCCAAGGTCACTCGAACAGTGCGGGACGCGTTCGGGAGGAAATGACATGCCGTTCGTCAAGGGAATGGATTTGTGCCGCGATTTTTGTGCGGAGATTGTGGAACCGTTGATTCAGAAGGCGTATCCCATGCTACGGCACACGCTTGGCCTGCTGGGCGATGGCTCCGATGTGCTGGGATACGATGATGCCGTTTCCACAGACCACATGTGGGGCCCGCGGTTCCACCTGTTCCTGCGGCCAGAGGACATGCCTTTGAAATCCGGTCTGGACAGCCTGTTCCGTGAGCATTTGCCCACCACCTTCATGGGGTACAGCGTCAACTATTCCGGAACGCCTGGCAGGGACGGGGAAATCCGTGTCCCCGAGCCCATCCCGGAAGGGCCGGTTTCCGCGCTTTACTGGATCCACACGCCCGCTGACTTTCTCCATACCCATCTCGGGCTCCTGCCGGCCGATGCCTTCGATTGGCTCGCCTTATCCGAACACCGGCTGCTCGGACTCACCGGCGGCCAGTTGTTTGTCGACAACATGCAATTCGGGAACACGTTGGCTTCCTTGAGTCATTATCCACAAGAGGTCCGCATGCACCTCATCGCCTCCCAATGGACCATGATTGCCGAAGAACGGGCCTTTGCCAAGCGCTGTGCCACCGTGGGAGACGACATGGGTTCCCGTCTGGTGACAGCCCGCATCGTGGAGCGGCTGATACGGCTGTGCTTCCTGTACGCGAACCGGTATGCCCCCTACAGCAAATGGCTCGGCACCGCGTTCGCGCGGCTGGCCGTGCCGGATGATCTCCGTGATGCATTGCGCAACGCATTGGCCGCGGACACCATCGCGCAGCGGGAGCCCGCATTGGTCCAGGCGCAGCTGTTGGTGGCCCGCACGCACAATGGAACAGGTTTCACAAAGCACGTTCCCGTCAGCGTGCAACCCTATTTTGACCGGGACATCCAGGTCATCGACACGGACGCCCTCGCCGAAGCAGCCCGTGAAACCATCGGGGACCCGCTGTTGCGGGCAATGCCGGCAGTTGGCACCTTCAGTCAGGTCGGCAACTTTGTGCACCTGTCCGACCCGCCGCACCTGGTCCCTGTCGTCGCGGCCTTCTTTCGGCGGGCGGCACAGGAAAACCTCTCAAGAAACAACCCCGCGGCGCCATCCAACGCGGTGCATCCGGTGGATGACCTGCAATAACGTCAACCCGATGACCCCGCTGACGATGGCGACGAGCAACGCAATCTGGTAGGAACCCGTCCAGTCGTACAAATACCCGATGGTGGTCAGGGATATCGCGCCCCCGATGCTCACCAGCGCGCCGGCATAGCCAAAGGCGGTGGCATAGTGCTCATTCCCGTACAAATGGCGGATAATCAACGGGGTGCCCACCGCAGCCAGGGAGTAGATGGCGCCATACAAAAACGCGAGCAGATACAGGCCGGCCGCGCCGCTGTTCCGGCCAAACACCAGCAACAGGGACAGGCTCGTCACGTTGACAAGGCCCATGGTGGTACTGGCCTTCACCGGGCCCATCCGGTCGCTCAACAGGCCGATGGTCAGTTTGAACACGATGTTGCCTATCATGGCCGCAGACAACATGGTGGCCCCGAACTGGGCCGAGAGGCCGATGTTCTCCGCGTACCCCGGGAAATGCTGTGCCACGCCGGTGATGGAGACGCAGAGCATGATGAACAATCCGGTCAGCAGAAACTGCACGCTGAAAACCGGGAAACGCACATGCGCCCCGGGGACCGGCGCGGCAATCTCATCGTCGGGCACAGAACCGTTTCCGCCGGCCAGCCTGGCATCCACATTCTCCGGCAAATCACTCCCGACTGCTTCCCGATGCGGCATCATGCGCAGCAGCAGCCCCCCGGGCAGTGATACGGCCACCAAACAGATTGCCATCACAAGATAGGTCTGCCGCCATCCAATCTGCGCGATGAAGTGGCTGAACCAGGGGCTGAACAGGGCGCCGGCAATGCCGCTGAAACTGAATACCAGCCCGATGGCAAAGCCATGTCTGCGCTTGAACCAATGCCCGACAATCATGGTGACCGGGGTGGAGGCAAACAACGTGCACCCCACGCCGCGCAAAAAGCCAAGAAGGTAAAACTGCCACAAGGTGTCGGCCACGGACATCGCGGCGGTGGCCAGCACGGCGAGCAACACCCCGGTTGTCATCAGCGCGCGGGTGGACCACCGCTGAAACAGATACGCCGCCGCCGGACTGAGCAGGCCGGTGGTGACGCTGG
>JAEWSN010000039.1 GCA_023459915.1 Bacillota bacterium | reverse complement strand
GCTCCTCCCCGCGTGTGGCGATGAGCGCCTTGTTGGCGGTCACCACATGCTTGCGGTTGCGCAACGCCCGGCTGATGAAGGTGAAGGCCGGCTCATATCCGCCGATGGTCTCCACCACGATGCTGATCTCGGGATCCTCGAGCAGCTCGTCCACCTTGTCTGTGCAATGAACGCCGTCAAGCTTCAGGTTCCGCTCTCTTGTCCAATCCAGCTCGGAGATGGTTTTGAGCCGGAACTCAAGGGAGGTGCGCGTCTTGAGCAGCGACTGCTGTTCAAGCAAAACGCGGGCCACGCCGGTACCGACCGTTCCCAGCCCGATGATGCCGATATTGACGATTCTACCTACCATATGCGGAGCATTTGGCAGGCCAGCGTTGCACTCTTCTGAAGACGGCATGATTCTATCTTTGTTCATTGTGGTATCCTTTCCGTATGGGTTCTGTCACCAAATCGCAACCGGCGTTGCGTGCGCGTACGAAAGACATTCGTGCGCATATGAAAGACTGATACACAGTATAGCAGGTTTTTTCCTGTTTGACACCTCCCTTTTTCACCCGGGGAGCGGGCCGGATCAAGTGTCTTGGCAAGTGAGGCTGCATGCGTACATCGACCATCCGAAAAAGACTGATGGCAAGCACCCTGCTGGGGTGTCTCATTCCATTCGTCATCGGTTTTTTTGTCATCCGAACACAGACCGAGGGCTGGCTGGCCACATCGAGCATCGATCACAACCGGAGCGTCCTCATTCAAACAGCCAGGCATGTGGATCAAAGCATCATCGACAACATGAAGGCGCTCACCACGCTCATCACCATGGACAAGCGGCTGGTGGACGGGGTTGGTCAGCTGAAAAGCTACACCGATTTTTCCGAAAGCATCCTGTCCGCACCGCAAAGCGAGGCGGAAACCGCCATTTCGGAGTTTTTCCGATCTGTTGTGGAAACCCATCCCATTGTCACCTTTGTCTCATTCGGCACATTGAACGGTGAGTATGTGGAGTATCCACCGTTCAGTCCTTCAGCCTCCTATGATCCCCGCCTGCGGGGCTGGTATCGCGACGCGCTGATCCACGGCGGCATCAGGGTGTCCGAACCCTACGAAACCTCGGTGACCCATCAGCTGGTCATCAGCATCGACAAGGTGGTGAAGCGCGAAAACCTTGTGGTGGGCGTGGTCAGCCTCACCATCGGGTTGGACGCCATGATGCGGTATGTCAACAGTTTGGAGTTGTCGGATGGCAGCACCATCCATATTTTCAGTCCATCCGGCAAAACCCTGCTGGCACCGAGACACCCGGAATGGCTGATGAAGCCGGCCTCAGAACTGGGTACCGATGTGTTCGCGCACCTGGGATCACGTCAGGACAGCTCCTACGAGGCCGTCCTCGACGGAAACACCAAAATCGTCACGGTATACTCCTCTCCCGTCAGCGGGTGGAAATTTGTCTCCCTGGCCAACCGGAAGGACATCATGGCCCGTTCACGCGCCCTGTCCGGCGTGCTGCTGGGCGTTTTCCTGGTGCTGGCCCTCGTGATCAGCCTGGTGCTGTTCTGGATTTCCGGGCGCATTGCCCGCCCGGTCCTTGGGCTGTCCCGCATCATCAAACGGCTCTCCCGGTTCGATTTCACGGAGGCCGACCGGCGGGAAATGCAGCGGTTCCAGCACGGACACGACGAAATCTCGGAAATGGCGCGCGAGCTGGCCACCATGCAGAAAAGCTATATCGAACTGAAAAACAGCCTGGCGGTCATGGACGAGCAAATCCAGGACATCCGGGTGGAGGATCGGGATATCCACCCCATCGAGCTGTCCGTCAGCAATCCGCTCACCAGCGTTTCCCGTTCCGTCAACGGCCTGCTCGAAAAGGTGTCTGAATACCTGGGCCGCATCGACTTTCTGGCGGACCACGATCCGCTGACCCTGCTGCCAAACCGCAGAAGCTTCCACAAACAGCTGTCCGCCTCGCTTGCCTCCGGCAGGACCGGTGTGGTCGTGATGCTGGACATGGACAATTTCAAGGCCATCAACGACACCCTTGGGCATGTGTTCGGCGACGGACTGCTCAAACAAATTGCGGATCGACTGGCCGGCACCGCCGGCGACGAGGCCTTTGTGTCCCGGTTTGGCGGAGATGAGTTTCTGCTGCTTTATGAGTACGACACATCCGAAGCGCTGGATGAATACATCGCCACCCTGCGAAATCTGTTCGTGGAGCCGGTGGAGGTTGAGGGCATGCGCATCCGCGTGGAGTTCAGCATGGGTCTGGCGCGGTATCCCGAGGACAGCACACAGTACGAGACCCTCATCATGTACTCGGATTTGGCCATGTACGCCGTAAAGAAAGCCGGCAAAAACAAATTCCGGTTTTTCGAGGCGGATATGGCCTCCCATGTCCGCTTCCGCCAGGAAATGAAACAGCGGCTCGAGGAAGCCCTGTTCCAGGACGGGTTCCAGCTGGTGTTCCAGCCGCAGGTGCGGTTGGCCGACGGCACCGTCATCGGTTATGAGGCATTGCTGCGGTTGCGGCACCACAACATCTCCCCCGCCATTTTCATTCCCATCGCGGAGGACGACGGCCTCATCGGTCCCATCGGGCGCGTGGTCGCCCGACTGGCGGTGGAACAGCTGGCCCGCTGGCAGCAGGAGGACGCGCCCCCCATCCCGGTCTCCATCAACTTCTCCGCCCTGCAGATTTCAGACGAGGGGTTCCACGACTATCTGGTTGATCTGCTGCGGCTCCACCGCATCGACCCTAAATGGATCCACATCGAAATCACCGAACACATCTTTGTGGAAAACAAGGCCGCGGCCATCGGTTTCCTGCAGAAGATGCGCGGCAGCGGCTTCCGCATCGCCGTGGACGATTTCGGATCGGAATACTCCTCGCTGAACTACCTGTCCACCCTGCCCATCGACATCATCAAGTTCGACCGGGAGTTGAACCTGCGGCTGCTGTCCATGTATGAGCCGGAGGTCATGGGCAATCTCATCGCCTTCGTGCACAGCCTGAATCTCACGGTGGTGGCCGAGGGGATTGAAGAGGAGGAGCACGTCCGCCAGCTGAGGACCTGTGGCTGCGACGCCATTCAGGGCTACTGGTTCAGCCCGCCCGTACCCCCCGGGGAAATCTCGAAGCATCCCGGGCGCACCTATGCGCTGCCTGCGGCGCCACCGGGGTCAGACCCCACCTGACCGCTCCCTGTCTGAATGACTAAAAACAGGCTCCATGTCTGAATGACCAAAAACAGGCTCCCTGTCTAAATGAACAGCAACAGGCTCACAGCCATCACCATCATGCCGCCGATCAGGCCATACATGGACAGGTGATGTTCCCCGTACTCCTGTGCCGTCGGCAGCAGCTCGTCGAGCGATATGAACACCATAATGCCGGCCACGCCCGCAAACACAATGCCGAACATCACATCATTCATCAGCGGCATGAGCACCAGCCAGCCAATCAGTGCGCCAAGCGGTTCCGAAAAGCCTGAAAGCAGCGAGAACCAGAACGCCTTCCGCCTGCTGCCCGTGGCACAATAGATGGGGATGGACACGGCGATGCCTTCGGGGATGTTGTGGATGGCGATGGCCAGGGCAATCACCAGACCCAGTCTGGGCTGGGAGACGGCGGAGGTGAACACGGCCAGGCCTTCGGGCAGGTTGTGGATGGTCACGGCCACCGCGACCATCAATCCGGTGCGCATCAGCGGATGCGCGTGCCCTTTCCGGTTGCGTCGCCGCGGCTGCGCAAACTGCGGGAGCTCACAATGGTCCATTTCCTCCACGCGATGCATTTCATGCGGATTTTCAAACGACGGCACAAACCTGTCAATGAGGGCTATCAGAAAAATGCCCCCAAAGAAGGCTCCCGCGGTGGCCCACAGGCCGGTCTGCCCGCCGAGTCCGGCAACCAGATGAAGCCGTGCCTCCTCGAGGATCTCCACAAAAGAGACATACAGCATCACACCGGCGGAAAACCCCAGCACCAGCGACAGGGCCTTGGTGTTCGTCCGCTTCATCAACAAGGCGGCCAATCCGCCGATGCCGGTGGACAAACCGGCGAAAAGCGTCAACCCAAAGGCAATCCACACGTGCTGCGCTATCATGATTCGGCCTCCTGCTGCGGTTTGCGGGGTCAGACCCCACAAACCCTATTGTTCGTCAGAAAACCGGTCACGTCAAGAAAAACCGTTCCCGGGAGACGAAAAAAGGCCGCCGCGTCAGGAACATCTCCCGGCACGACAGCCCAGTAAGCTTGCATGGGGTCAGACCCCATACCGCTTCACACGTTCATCGCGGATCACGCCCTGCCAGGAGAGGCCGAAACCGAAATCATAGGCGTGGCCTTCGGTGTCCACATGGCAAGCCATGTCGTGCGGACGATCCTCATCCTGTTCCTCCACCGTCTTCATGTCTGCCGGCAGCTGCAGCGGCAGCAGGCCCGAAGGTTCGGTTTCCCCGCAGATCACGTCGAGCAGCGCCTGATCCTGCACACCGAAATGAACCACGATCGCATCCGCCTCCGCCTCGAATTCGCGCACCACGGCGGGCCGTTCCAGCTGCAGCACCACCACAACCGGTTTTCCCGGCATCGCCTTGCGGGTGTCGAGGATCATGTCCAGATCCGACTCGTTGAGTGTTTGAACCGACTTCCCCCTGTATGTCCGGTTCGTGAAGGTTTCCAGCGGGTCTCCGCCCGCCAGGCTGGTTTCACGCGCATATTCCGCCGTGTAGGGGCGGTACTGGAGGGAAATGGGCACATAGCCGTTGCCGCCGGCCGCCGCGTCCCTGGCGTCGTACCCACCCTGGCTCATCACGTTCATGGGGCCGCGCGCCAGCACAAGGGCACATTCCGCCTCCTCCGGGGTTTTCACCACCTCGAGGAACTGGCCGGCCACCTCCAGATGCAACGGGCACTCGGTTCGGGCGGGAATCACCATGCCGAACCAGCCCCGCAATTCCGGAGTGAACCGCTCGGGGATATACACCTTGGTTCCCTTTCGCAGCGGCAGGGTTTTGTTGCGGTTCTTCACCAGCACCACGGATTTGCGCTGCGCCTCGTAGCCTTCCTTCATGAAAGCCGCGTTGCCAACCGTCTCCACAGTTTTCGCAATCTCGAGATAGGGGTTTTCGAACAGTCCCACACGGAAAATGTTCATCAGCAGCCGCACCGCGGATTGCTCGAACCGCGCCCGCATCCAGTCCTCGCCATGCGCGGCGGCACCCATGCGATACGCTTCAAGGACCGGGCCCATGTCATTGTTGCCACCAAACTGGTCCACACCGGCCATCAGGATGCGGTAATGACGCTGCGCCACCGTCAGGGTCTCCACGCCCCAGCATTTCCCGGAGAAGGTCTCCACGTTGGGGCCCTCGTCTCCCGTGATGCCCCAGTCCGTGCAGACAACGCCATCATAGCCCTGTTCCCCGCGCAGCCGGTCCCCAATGATATGGCGGTTGTAGGAATTGCCGACCTCGTCATGATCCACCGGATCCTGTCCGGCGGAGATGGTGTAGTACGGCATGACCGCGGACGCCCTGCCGGTGCCGCCCTCGAGCTTGAACGCGCCTTCTGTGAAGGGCTTCATGTGTTCCTCGAAATTGCCGCCCGGATACACCGCGTATTTTCCGAAGTTGAAATGCGCGTCGCGGCCGCCTTCGCCGGAACCGCCGCCCGGCCAGTGCTTCACCATGGCGTTGACACTGTCCGTACCCCATCCGGCAGTCCCATCCAGCCCGTTTCGGGTGGTCTGGAACCCATCGCAATAGGCCCGGGCCATGTCCGTGGCCAGCTTGGGATCCTCCCCGAAGGTGCCGTTGAAGCGGCCCCATCTGGGATCCGTGGCCATGTCGATTTGCGGGGAAAGCGCGGTCGCGATGCCGAGCGCGCGGTACTCCTTCGAGGCAATTTCTCCGAACCGCTTCACGATGTCGGGATCAAACGTGGCCGCCAGGCCAATTTCCTCCGGCCACATCGAGATGTTGCCGCCCGCGCCCATATTGAACTCCTTGGACGCGTCGATGCCGTTGCGGGGATCCGAGCTGTTGTTGGCGGGAATGCCAAGCCCGATGGATTCCGCCAGCGCCTGGAGTCCGTTGTTCCAGCGGGCCGCCACCTCCGGCGACGCCACCTTGGTCACCAGCACATGGCGGACATTGTCCTCGGTCAGGAACTTCTTCTGCTGATCGGACAGGTCCCATTCCCTGGCACCGCTTTCCGGAAAAGGCTTTCCGCCATAGGTCGCCGGCCGTGTGGGCCCCATGCCCACGGCCGGAATGGCTTGATGCTGGCTGTAAAGCATCAGGCCGGCAATCTGTTCCACGCTCATCCGCGCAGCCAAGTCCCTGGCCCGTTCTTCCGCAGGCAACCGCCAGTCCTCATACGGATCGAGCACCCCGTTGCGGTTGAGATCCTTGAACGCAAGGCCTTGTTCCGTCAGGATTGGCGCGCTGCCCACCCCCAGCGTGGCACCATTTTCATTTCGCACAAGCGTGTAACCGTCCGCCGCGGCAGCCTGCCACTTGTCCCCTGCAGATGGCGTGATGATTGCCATGTCAAACCCTCCCTTTTCCGGCACGCGCCGGACGTGTCCTTACCATGATTCCATCACAACACAACCCCGCCGTCGCGGCAAGGGGCACCGACGCGAAACCCCGGTAAAAAAGGCACTGTGTGCTGTATGGAATTACACTTTGCACCATACGAAGAAAGCCTGAACGGAAGCAACTCGTGCGCCATGCGAAGAAAGCCTCAACGGAAGCAACTCGTGCGCCATGCGAAGAAAGCCTGTACGCCAAACGAAAAAACCTTTGTCTTGTCGACTCAGACCTGAAGAATGTCGAAAATGATTTCCTGCACCTTCACATCCGCATTGTCAACAAGAGAAAACGGCTGGGTGGTGACCTTCTTGGTGTTGTGATTGATGGGCAGCACCGTGGGCCGCAGGGGGTCGTGTTCATCCACGACCACCACCAGGCAGGCCATGCCGTTGGACAACCGCACCAGCGAGCCTTCCGGGAACGGCTGCACCTTCTTGAAAAACCGTTCCAGAATCTCCGCGTCCAGCTGGACACCGGCTCCCGCGGAGAGATGTTGCATCGCCTCGAAGGGCGTGACCGCCCGGGAATACGCGCGATCGGACGTCATGGCGTCATAGCCGTCCACCACCGACACCATCTGTGCCATCCGCTGGATCTTGTCCGCCTTGATCCCATTGGGATAGCCCGAGCCGTCCAGTTTCTCATGATGGGTCAGAATGATGTTGCGCATGTGCGCGGTGGCAAAGGAAAACCCTTTGAACAGCTCATGGCCAATCTGGGGATGCTCCTTGATTTTCATGAACTCCTGCATGTTGAGCTTGCCATCCTTCATGATGATGGCCTCGTTGACATAGTTCATGCCGATATCGTGAAACAGGCTGCCCAAATAGAGGTCCCGCTGCTGGATTTTGTTCAGGTTCATCTCCAGTCCAAGGAGCAGGGACAGCACGGACACACTCAGCGAGTGGGCCACCGTGTATCCGTCACGGGTTTTGACATCCGTATAGGCAATGAACTGGTGCGGCCGCTGCAGCACCTCGTACTGCACATGGTCGGCCAGCTCCATCACCTTCCACAAGGGGCGCAGCGTGCTTTCCTCCACCTCCTTGCCCGCCTCGAAACGCAGACGCACAATTTCGAAAAGATTCATCATCTCGCGCGTCATCTCAATTTTGAGATCGGTGGGAATGGGTGGCACCAGGGTGTTCACGCTGTAGGTGTCATTGACATAGATGGAAAAAATGCCGTTTTGCCGCAGCAAGTCGAGCGTTCGGCGCGGCAGTGACGCGCCGGCCCGGATCAGCAACCGGCCGGCCGAGTCATAGACCGGCTCGGCGCTGTACAGATCCTCTGCAAACTCGACTGGAACAATTCTCATCTGCACTCCATCGTCGCGCACATCCGTGGCAGGTCAGCCTCTATCCTCTATTGGCGACGTATTTCATCTCAACAAAGATGCAGTACATGCCCGGGAGCCAATAGAGGACTTTGCTGGTGTTCCCCCCGGGTGCATGTAGGGTCTATCCTGTCATTGCGAAGCAATGATAGGTCCTGCTGGTGCTTCCGCGTGGACGCATCCGGGTCTGTCCTCCAAAGGCACATACGCCGTCTTTGTCGCAACGCTCTTGTAGGCGGGACGGATGATTTTCCCGTTGTTGACCAACTCCTCAATGCGATGCGCACTCCAGCCCGCGATGCGGGAAATCGCGAACAGCGGGGTGAACAGCTCCATGGGAATCCCCAACATACGATACACGAACCCCGAGTAGAAGTCCACATTGGCGCTGACGCCCTTGTACATTTTCCGCTCCCGGCTGATGATTTCCGGACCCAGCCGCTCCACCTTCGCGTACAGCTCGTACTCCTCGTCCATGCCGTTGGCGCGGGCCAGCTTTTCCACATGATCCTTGAAAATCAGGGCACGCGGATCCGATATGGAGTAGACCGCATGGCCGATGCCATAGATGAGTCCGGCCTTGTCGAAGGCCTGCTTGTTGAGCACCTTCATCAGGTAGTCCTCTATGGCCTCGTCGTCCTTCCAGTCCTTCACGTTTTCCTTGAGATCGTCGAACATCTGCATCACCTTGATGTTCGCGCCGCCATGACGCGGCCCCTTCAGGGAGCCCAATGCCGCCGCGATGGTGGAATAGGTGTCCGAACCCGAGGAGGTGACCACATGGGTCACGAACGAGGAGTTGTTGCCGCCGCCGTGCTCCGCGTGCAGCACCAGCGCCAGATCGAGCAGGGTCGCCTCCAGCTGCGTGTACTGGCTGTCCGGACGCAGCATGTGCAGGATGTTCTCGGCCGTGCTCAATTCCGGCTTGGGACTGTGGATGAACAGACTCTGGCTGCCATGGTAATGGGCCAGCGCCTGATACGCGTAAACCGCCATCGCCGGAAAGCCCGCAATGAGGATGAGACACTGTCGCAGGACGTTTTCTATGGAGGTGTCGTCCGGGGTCTCGTCATAGGTGTAGTACGCCAGGGTGCTGCGGGTCAGCGCGTTCATGATGTCCCTGCTGGGCATCTTGAGGATCATGTCCCTGACAAAATCCTCCGGCGGTGTTCTCAACCCGCCCAGCAATTCGTTGAACTCCGTCAGCTCCTGCTTTGTGGGCAGCGCGCCGAACAGCAGCAGGAAGGTGGTCTCCTCGAACCCGTATCGGCCTTCCGACAGGAAGCCGTCCACGATTTTTTCCACATTGATGCCCCGGTACATCAGTTTGCCCGGTATCGGGATCATTTCATTCTCTTCCACAATATAGGAGCGAACCTCGCCGATTTCGGTCAGGCCCACCAGCACACCACGTCCATCCAGGTCGCGCAGGCCGCGCTTGACTTCATATTTGCGATACAAATCGGGATCGATTTGATCCGTCTGGCGCAGACGCTCCCCAAAGTGGCGCATTTTGTCCATATCGAGCTGCATGGAATGTCCCATAAGCCATCCTCCCCATTTACCATACTGCGGGTTCGGCAAACGCCAACCGCTCCATTCTTCCACCAGGTCGGGCCCATCGCGCGATCTGACCGTCCTCCGGTTCAAAAGACCGTCTTGGGGCACACCACCCGTACGGGCATACCTCCCGTATAGGATATGATACAACATTTATCCGCCATCCGACAACTTCCATAACAATGCAATGACGCAGTTTGACCTGTGGCGCCCATGACACGCCTTGGCGACCGCCGGCAGGCACGCTCCGCGCCCACTGTGCCAAAAGGTACAAAAAATCGCTGTTTCATGGTATATATACACTGAACAGCCGATGCGATAACACAAACCGCAAAAAGGATCCCTCGCCTGTCACACACATGGATCACGGGAGGTTGTCATGCGCAAGAATCACCCATGGATGCGCCACGCGCCGGATTTGCACATTGAACTGCAACAGGGTCGGGAGGAAGGCCGGGACGTTTCCGCCCACACCGAACGGGTGGCCGTCATACAGGCCATGCCGGAAGACAGTCCGCAGCGGGAGACGCTGGCGGGCGAACTGCTCGACGAGCTGCAGGCGCTGCCCCTGCAAAAGGGATATCTGTATCACGAGCCCAACACCTTGGAGGAAATCCGGGCGCTTCGGCCGCTTTCCTCGCTGCGTTGGGCACAGCCGGCAAAACCGCCGGAACGGGACGAGTTGTACGACAGGATCCACGGTGCCTGGCTGGCCCGTTGCGCCGGCTGTCTGCTGGGCCAGCCCATCGAGGGATGGTACAGGGAGCGCATCCTGGGTCTGCTTCGCGATACCGGAAACTACCCTGTTTCAGGATACATCTCCTCGGATATTGACCCGGATCTCAAAACAGCCTACGGCGTTTCCGATGAAGGCCAGGTATACGGCAGCAACCGGAAGAACTGGATCAACAATGTCGCCTTCATGCCCGAGGACGATGACACCAACTACACCCTGCTGGGGCTGAAGATCATGGAAACCTACGGGTTTTCCTTCACCTCGGAGGACGTGGCAGAGGCCTGGCTGATGAACCTGCCGCTTCTCCATGTCTGCACCGCCGAACGGGTGGCGTATCGCAATCTGGCCAATTCATTGCCCCCACCACAATCCGCCACGCACCGCAATGTGTATCGGGAATGGATTGGCGCGCAAATCCGCGCGGACATGTATGGCTACGCCACGCCGGGCAACCCCGAACTGGCCGCGGAGCTGGCCTGGCGCGACGGCCGGATTTCCCATGTGAAAAACGGGATCTACGGCGAAATGCTTGTCGCCGCCATGTTGTCGGCCGCCGCCGTCGGCCGGGATGTCCGGGAGATCATCGAGGCCGGCCTTTCCCAGATTCCCGCGGAAAGCCGGTTGTCCGTCGCCATCCGTGAACTGCTCGAGTGGAGCGGTCAGGAAGGCTCGACCTGGGAGGCCGCGCTCAACAGAATCCATGCGCAGTATGACGAGAAGAACAGCCACCACTGGTGCCATACCATTCCCAACGCGCTCATCGTGGTCACCGCGCTGCTTTATGGCGGGATGGACCTGGGAAAGACCCTTGGCATCGCCATCGCCGGCGCGCTGGACACCGACTGCAATGCCGCCACCGCGGGCTCCATTGTCGGCATGAGCGTCGGGGCCGCGCGGTTGCCGCATGAATGGGTCAGCCCACTCAATGACACACTCAAATCCGGTGTTGACGGCTTCGGCATGGTGAAAATCTCGGACATGGCCGACCGCACGCTGAAGATCGCCGAGAATGGAACCGCTGCCCGCGAGCGGTCATGACCCTCGCAGGTGAATATCCAAAAAACACAGAAACTTGCAAGGTTCGCACGCCATATTTGCTTGATTGTCTCCCCCATGTGGTATATAGGTGTTAGGAGAGGAGGTGCCTCATGGAAATTGGACATGGCATTCCGCCGCTGGCCCAACAGGTCAGTGCCTCTTACGCCAGACAAGCCCCCGCCGACAGACGCACGCCTCAGGCCCCGGCGGCGCCACCGGCACGGGAAGACATACAGGATGCCTACATCCCTTCGAACCCAAACGGGAAGAAGGCAACATACAGCAAGCCCACAGGCGCGCCCAACACCGAAACCATTGCGCGCCTGAAGGCCGAAAGCGAGCGCGTGTACAGCCATCTCAAGGACATGGTGCGCCAACTGCTGGAGCGCCAGGGCCTCACATTCCAGGAAGTGGCGGCCATGAGCGAAGAGGAACGCGCCGCCATCGAAGTGGACGAAACCACCCGGACTGAAGCCGCCGCCATGATTGGCGATGGGGGAGCGCTGAGTCCTGAAAATGTCAGCGACAACATCGTGGCCTTCGCGAAGGCGTTGTCCGGCGAAGACAAGTCCAAGTTGTCCCTCTTGCGCCAAGCCATCGAGGATGGTTTTTCGGAAGCGGAGAAGGCCTGGGGCGGTGAACTACCGGAAATCAGCAAAAAGACATACGATCTGGTCATGGAAAAACTGGATGCCTGGGAGAAGGGGGCGCCCGAAGCCGTGGCCGCAGAATGACCTGACAGGTGACACTTTCACTTGGCGATGACCGGTGTGTTGCACTGGTCATTTTTCTGTTATTGTGTTGATATGAACAGGAGGAAAGGACGGGCACAGCATGATGAAACCGTTGTTCATCACCACCACCGATGAAAAGGGGATCTCCGAACAGGCGCAGGTTGAGGCGCTTGTGAAATCCCTGGAGAACAGGCCGGCACTGGGGAAGGTGCTCCTGCTGCCCCCCGACATGACCAGAATGCATTCCGGTGCCGGGCGGCTGACCGCCATGTACTATCAACTGCTCAAGGATACCTGCACCGTTGACATCCTCCCGGCTCTTGGCACCCATGAAGCCATGACGGACGGGGAGATCGACGCGTTTTTTGGCGGGGAGATTCCGAAATCCTGTTTTCTGGTTCATGACTGGCGGCATGATGTCGTCAAAATCGGGGAGGTTCCCGCCGCTTTTGTGGAGGAAGTCTCCGAGGGCCTTGTCCATGACGCGATTGACGTGGAAGTCAACAAACGGATTCTGGACAGGAGCTACGACCTCATCATCTCCATCGGCCAGGTCGTCCCGCATGAAGTGGTCGGCATGGCGAATTACAGCAAAAATGTGTTTGTGGGCTGCGGCGGAAGCAACATGATCAACAGCTCCCACATGCTTGGCGCTTTCTATGGCATGGAGCGCATCATGGGCAAGGACCACTCCCCGGTCCGCAAGGTGCTCGATTATGCCGAGACACATTTCATCGCGGATCTCCCCCTGCTGTATGTACTGACCGTCACAACACAGCAGGAAGGCGAAGTGGCGGTCCATGGCCTTTTCATCGGCAGGGAGCGGGTTGTTTTCGAGGAAGCGGTGAAACTGAGCCAACAGAAAAACCTGATTTTCATGGACGAGCCGTTGCGCAAGGTGGTTGTCTTCCTCGACGAGCGGGAGTTCAAAAGCACCTGGCTCGGCAACAAGTCCATCTATCGCACAAGAATGGCCATTGCCGACGGCGGCGAACTCATCGTGCTGGCCCCCGGCGTCCGAAAATTCGGCGAGGATGACGGCAATGACGTGTTGATTCGGAAATATGGCTACATCGGCCGAAAGAACGTGCTGGCGGCCTGTGACCGCAACAAGGATCTGCGGGACAACCTGTCCGTTGCGGCCCATCTCATCCATGGCTCATCCGACGACCGGTTCTCCATCACCTATGCGGTGGAGAAATTGTCCAGGGAAGAAATCGAAGGGGCGGGCTTCAAGTATATGGACCTGAAGCAGGCCTATGAAAAATACGATCCCACCCGCCTGAAGGAAGGCTTCAACACGCTGGCGGATGGAGAGGAAATCTTCTACATCAGCAACCCGGCGCTTGGCCTGTGGGCCGACAGAAGTCGTTTTTAATGTCATACATCGTCATGCCGCGCGCACCAACCGGAAGGCCCGTCTCCCCGGAGGAGACGGGCCTTCTTTTTGTGGTGGATGCGTGTTGGGGGCAGGTGTGCCACCCCTCGCGAAATGGGTGGTCAACCGTACACAGGCCCCAGCGCCGCGCAGGCCCGATAGTCTGCCGCTTCCAGATCCTGTGTGCCAAACGCGTTCCAGGTGGAGGGTCGGAAAACCTTGTCCTCCGGGACATTGTGCATGCACACGGGAATGCGCAGCATGGCGGCCAGTGTCAGAAAATCCGCGCCGACATGTCCATGACAGAACGCGCCATGGTTGGCGCCCCACTTGGCCATGACCTCATAGACGTCCCGGAAGGCACCCGCTCCGGTAAGACGCGGTGCAAACCAGGTGGACGGCCAGGTGGGATCCGTGCGATCCTCAAGCTTCTTGACCACGTCAGCCGGCAAATCCACCGTGACGCCTTCGGCAATCTGCAGCACCGGCCCAAGCCCCTTGACCAGATTCAGCCGCACCATGGTCACCGGCATGCCGCCGACGGTCCGGAAGCAGGAAGAATACCCGCCGCCACGGAAATAACCCAGATTTGCGGGATCCCAGGTGGTGTTCCCTAGACAATCCGCCATTTCCCCTTCCGTGATTTCCCAGAAAGGCTTCATGACGGGCTTGCCGTTCTCCGTCTGCCGGCCGGTCCCATCGAGTGCGGCCGCGCCGGAATTGATGAGATGGATGAGGCCGTCGGCCGCATCCCCCTCGGGCTTCCAGCCGGTCACCCGTTCAATGGCGTCCGGACTCCAGAAGGTGCGCACATCGGCAAAGACCTGCGCCGTATTGGTGAGCAGATGCCCAAACAGCATGGCCGTGCCGTTGAGGCAATCGTTCTCGGTCGCCACCACGAAGGCTTCCCGCAATCCATTCCAGTCGAAGGAGGAATTGAGGATGGCCTCCATGAAATCACCGTTGGGAAAGTGATCCGTCCAATGGCGCTGCCCCTGGAAGCCGGACGCAATGGCAAAGTGACCCAGCGCCTCCTCGCCAAAGCCCATCTCCGCCAGCTTTGGATTGCCAATCATCAAATCGCGGGCAATCAGGACCATCTTCACAACAAATTCCCAATCCGCGTCCTTTCGCTCGCGGGAAAGCTGCTGATTCGCCGCATTGACGTCCTTGCCCTCCGGACAATGCGTCTTCACCCAGGCCAGCGCCCGCGTGAACTCTTCCTTGTCATAGATGCCCTCGTCCACGCGGCGGGTGAACTCGGACATGTCCACATACTCGTTGCGCATGCCCAGATATTCCTGGAAGAAATCGGCGTCCACGATGGAGCCGGCAATGCCCATCGACACGGCGCCCATGGAAAGGTAGGCCTTGCCGCGCATGGTGGCCACCGCCAGACCGGCTTTCGTGAATCGGAGGATTTTCTCCCTCACGTCTGCGGGAACACTGGTATCCCCGCCATCCTGCACATCCCGGCCATAGATACCAAAGGCAGGAAGTCCCTTTTGTGCATGGGCCGCAAGCACCGCGGCCAAATATACGGCGCCGGGGCGCTCCGTGCCGTTGAAGCCCCACACCGCCTTGGGCACAAAGGGATCCATGTCCATGGTTTCGGAGCCATAACACCAGCAGGGGGTCACTGTCAGCGATACGCCCACGCCTTCCCGGGCAAACTTCTCCGCGCAGGCGGCCGCTTCCCGTATTCCGCCAATGCAGCTGTCCGCAATGACGCATTCAACGGCTTCCCCATTGGGATGGCGAAGCTCGGCGGAAATCAGTGCCGCTGCCGCCCTTGCCATGTTCATGGTCTGTTCCTCAAGCGACTCCCTCACGCCGCGGCGGCGGCCATCGATGGTGGGCCGGATGCCCACCTTGGGCAGCGGGCCCAGATTGCGGACGGTCCGATGGGTTGCGTTCTCCTTGCTCATACGGCTTTACCTCCTCATGGTACGATCTTTTCCGGTTATGCTATTCCTTCTCGGAATTGGGATACAAAAGGGTTGTTTGCAGCCGGATCTGTTCCGGGAAGCCACTCCTGTCTCCCTCAACCCGGCGCAGCAGCAGTGCCGCCGCCTGCTGTCCAAGGGCCAGCATGGGTTGTTCCACCACCACATCCGACCCACCGAAAACAGACAGATGCTCCAGATTGTCAAAATTGGCCAGGGTGACGCCCCACCCGAACGGATGCAGGGGATTCGTCGGCTGCACGCGATGTGCCAGCAGCCAGCGGACAGCGCCCAGGTACATGAAATAATTCGCGATGAAGACCGCCTCCGGCGGACGCGGGCCGGCCATCAGCTCTCCCATGAGGGTGCTGCCGCTTTCCGCATGGAAATCGCCATACCGCACCAGGGTCTCATCGACGGTCAAACCGGCCTCCGCCATCGCTTCCCGATAGCCAAGATCCCGCTCCCTCGCGGTCAACAGCGACAAGTCCCCACCGATGTAGGCAATGCGCCGGCAGCCCCGCGCCACCAGTGCCCCGGTGGCCGCCCGGCTGCCTCCCCGGTTGTCGACCAATACCGCATCGGTTTGCCAGTCATCGAGCGTTCTGTCCACCGTCACTGTCGGGATGCCGGAATCCCGCAGCCCCTGCAGATGACTGGCCGATCGGGTGACGGGAATCAACACGATGCCGTCCACCCGATGTGCCAGCAGCAGGCCCAGCCGCGCCGCCTCCTCACCGGAATCCTCGCGGGAATTGCACAGCATGAGGCTGCATCCGGCTTTGCGCAATTCATCCTCCACCCCCTTGGCCACCTGCATGAAAAAGCTGTTGGTGAGTTCCGGACACACAAAGCCGATGGTGCGGGAGCGGTTGGTCTTGAGGGATCGCGCCACATTGTTCATGGTGTAGCCAAGCTCGTCAATGCAGGCGCGCACCCTGTTCTTCGTTTTGCCGCTGATTCTTGGATGATCCTGGAGCACACGCGAAACCGTGGCCGCGGAAACGCCGGCCCTTCGCGCCACATCCTTGAGCGTCACACCCATGGTTCCCCCTGCTCGCCGACAAAAACCGAACCGGAGCCCGATTCCAGTGTAACAACTCGCTTCCGCGAGTTGTTCTGCAGGAATCAAGCCTGCTCCTATCGCGAACCGTCATCTGTGCACTCGATTGCACTATCACATCATACCCCCCACCGCCACGCATGGCAAGGGGGGCAACAGATCTGTCAATGGCGGGACAAGCCGCGTGACGACGCCTGGATGTTTGGCGGCAAGGGGCACCTATGCGTTGGCCGGCACCGGCGCGCAGGGCTTCTCCCCCTCATGGGCGGCCATGTAATTGCGGTACTCCCGGGGGGACATGTCCGTGCTCTTCTTCACAGCCATGGAGAAGTAATTGGTGTCCTGATACCCCACGATACCAGCGATTTTGCTGATGCTCATGTTGGTTGTCGCAAGCAGGCACTTGGCCTGTTCCATGCGGTGGCGGATGATGAACTCGTTGCAGCCCTCCCCCGTGGTCTTCTTGAACAGGCGGGACAGGTAATTGGGCGTGACATACAGCGTTGCCGCTATATCCGCGACAGAGAGGTTCTCTCCCAGATGGGTCAGAATATGGGCCTTGGCCTTCTCCACAATTTCGTGCAGCTGCTCCGATTCGTTCCGCCGGGTGAGCTTGGAGAGAAACACACGGGTCATCTCCAGCATCTCCTGCACCTCCAGATTGGCCAGCCCGTGCAGCAATGTAACCAGACGGGCATCGATTTCCCGATGGTTTGACATCACCGCCGCGTAATAGGCGGCCGCAGCGAGATCAAAGCAGCATTTGCGCGTATAGGGCGTGGAGAGGTGGTAGGACTCCACCGC
>JAEWSN010000038.1 GCA_023459915.1 Bacillota bacterium | reverse complement strand
TCATCCGTCACTTCATGCAGCGGGATGAACCGGAAGCCGAAATCCGTGTTGCGTGTGCGATACCCGTTGCGCCAGAACACCCACTCCCGCTCGTTGTCCGGCACAATCAGGGATTCAGGCCGATTTTTGTCCCCACGGAGCATCCGCTCCTGCGCGCACAAACCAGCCAGCACCACCGGCCCATCCAACAGCGCCACCATTTCGGGATCATCGGGAATCTCCCACACGGTCAGGGTTTTCGGCAGCAGGATGTCCACCGTGTCCTCGGACCACACGCGCGTGAGCGACGCATACGTTCCCGCTTCCACGGGCACATTCACGGGCTCCCCGTTGACAAGCACGGTCGGGGTCCCCGACACCCAGCCCGGCATGCGGATTTTCAGTGTCATCTCCACCGGAGACGCCGCCGACACGGTCAGCACCGTCCGCATGGAACGCGGCCGTTCCACGGAAGCCACCTGCGGATCCGGTTTTTGCCCCGCTTTCACGTCCACGCCCTGCCACGGGAACGCCACCTCGGATGGGATGTACTGATTCAGAACCAATCCCGCTTCATCCCGCAGGAAAGCCTGCGCGGCGTGTGCGGTGTGTGCCTGAACCAGCGTGCCATGACAGCACCAGAAATCCTCCGTTTCAGACCCCCATTTCTTCCGGGCACCCGCCTGCAGGGGCAGGAAGTAGCTGATTTGGCCGGTCCGCGGATGTTGCTGGGCCAGAATGCCGTTGTACAGGTTCTTCTCCCAGTAATCCGCATACACCGGATCGCCCGTCCAGCGCAGCAGAATCTCCGCCAGCCGCATCATGTTGTAGACCGTGCAATGCTCCTGATTCTTGTCTCCCAGACGCGCGGAATGCCTGTGGGGCGGCGTCCAGATTTCGCCACAAGACTGCCCGCCGGTGCAGAAGCTCTCCCGCGCCGCCACGGCAAAATGCCAGTACGCGAGGACAATGTCCTTCCAGCGCGTGTCACCTGTCACCTCGTACGCCCGCGCGGCGCCCAGCACCTCCGGGATGGTGGTGTTGGCATGCATGTTCGTCAGGGCATCCTCTCCGGCCAACAGCGGGTCGAACAGCGCCTTGCGGTCATACCGGTCCATGAGCTCCCGATGCCTGGGATCCTGGGTCACCCCATAGAGATCCGCCCAGATTTCCAGCATGCCGCCGGTTTCCACGTCCAGGATCCGCCGCATTTCCTCCGGCCCGAACTGCCCGCTCCAGCGATGGAACCAATTCGCCCACGCCTTGAGAATGGCAAGCGCCTCCTGGCTGTCCGCATACGCATACATGTCCCACAAGCCCATCAGGGTCTTGTGCAGGGTGTATTGCGGGGCCCAAACCTCCTGGCCACGCGCCGCGAAGTCCAGATACTTTTCCGGGATGGATCCGGCCCACTCCCCACCATTGGCCTGCTGGCACCGGCCGAGCTCGGACACAATCCGGTCCGCCTTCGCCTTCATCTCCGCGTCTCCCGTCGCGGCCACCATACGGGCTGCCGCGGACAGCCAGTGTCCCAGAAAATGTCCGCGCAGCTGGCAGGTGGGAGATTCCCAGCCCCAGTGGATATCGCCGGGTTTCTCCGCGAGCGTCCACAGGCCGGCCTCCAGATAGAAATTTTGCAGCAGGTTTTCATTTTTCAGCCGAAGCATGTATTGCCGGTTCAATGCCGCCCGGTCGGCCAGCATGCCGGGGCGAAGTGTGAGGGACCGGAGTGGAAACTGGGAAAATACCTCGTTCATGTGATGCCTCCTCGCCAAAGATGGACCGGGAATGATGTTGATGCACTGCGATCCGGAAAGACTTGTCAACGTCATTGTATGCCGGAGACACCCTGCTGTCGGTACCCAAAACGGCAGACATGGTGGACAAATCCGATGCGTGGCGGCGGATTGCGGGGTCTGACCCCATCCCTCAGTTCTCGATGATGGCGATGCGCACCTTGTCGTGCATGGTTTCGGCAATATCAGGCAATACGGGATCCTTTTGCCCCACCACGGAGAAGACACCCTCGGAAATGGCGGAGGAAATGTCGAACCAGGAATTGAGTGAGCTCTTGGCGATCCCCTGCGCACGCAGCTTGCGCATGAATTCTTCCCGGTTCACAAACACGTCCGGCTCCTGCTGACCCATGAGATCCAGCTGGACCGGAATGCTGCACAGCGTGTCTGCCACCTTTTCAATGACATCGCGCCGGGTCACATATTCAAGAAACGCATAGGCCATGTCCGGGTCGGCTGTGACTGACACACCCAGGTTCTTGCCGTGGAACATGAAGTTTTCCTTCTTGTCATACGGCACGGCCATCACCCCCACCGCAAAATCGGGGGGTGTCTTGCGCAAGACGGCCAGGGCGCTCAGCTGATTGACCATCATGGAAATCTCCCCTTTTTGGAACTTCGCGATGAGGTCGGCCTGGTTCCAGTTGACGCACTGCGGTGACAGCATCTTGTTGACCTTCATGAAATGCAGCAGCTCCAGCACCTTCATGCCGCCCTGACCGTTGACATCCCGGATGGAACCGCCGGTGGAATACAACAGCTGCAGATACAGCGCCGTGATTTCCTCCGGCTGCCTGGCCCCGATGCCGATGGCGAAGGAACCCACCTTCTGAATCTGCCGGGCAGTCTGCTTCCAGTCCTCCCAGGTGTCCGGAAGCACCGCGTTGCGCTCCTTGAAAAGATCCTGATTGAAGATGAGCACATAGGGATCGTTGGTAAAGGGAATGCCATAGTACTTCCCGTCGCTGCGGGTGTTGTTCCACTGGGCCAGCGCGTACTGATACACCATGCGGGATTGATCCACATACCCGCTGATGTCGCGGAGAACGCCGAGATTGATCAAGGCGGGCATGACGGAATTGTCACACAGGATGAGATCGTCCAGCGCCGCCTGATCCAGGTTGAGACAGATCTCCTTCTTGAAATCGTTTTTTGTGATGAACCGGATGTCCACATCCGGATTTCCCGGAATGGCCGCATATTGCTCCCCCAGGGTCAGCAGCGCCTGGGAACCGGCAGGATTGTCATGCGGCGCCAGGATGCGCAGGGTCCGGACAGGCGCGGCCACAGGGGGTGGAACCTCCCGCTCCCCCGCGTACATGCTGTCCGAGGTGCCCAACAACAGCACCAGCAGCACCCCCACCAAGAATATCCGGACCATCCTCATCCCTGTCACCTGTTACTTCCTTTTCTTTCTTATTCTCGCTGTTCGTGCCGTTTCTCTGTCACTTGCGTGTTATCCCTGCTCTCAAAACACCTTTTTATACTCCGTGGGGCTCACGCCGCAAACCGACTTGAACACCTTGTTGAAATACTTCGGATCCTTGAACCCCACATGCTCCGCGATCTCCTGAATGCGGTATTTCCCGGACAGGAGCATCCGCTTGGCCACACTGATGCGGAAATCACGCAGGA
>JAEWSN010000037.1 GCA_023459915.1 Bacillota bacterium | reverse complement strand
CGGGGTCAGACCCCATGATGCAGGCGGGGTCAGACCCCGTGGTATTTGCCGCCAAGGGCGGACACAATGACGAACCGCACAACCACAACGATCTCGGCACCTTCCTGCTGCATGTCGCGGGGGAAACCCTCCTGACAGATACCGGATCCGGCGAATACACCAAAGGATATTTCGGGGCCGAACGCTACAGCTATCTTGTCAACAGTTCCTTCGGCCATTCCGTTCCCGAGGTGGGCGGCATGGGGCAAAAGGACGGCCGGTCATTCCACGCGGACATCATCCAGGTTTCGCGGGAGTTGGGGCAGGATGTGCTGGCGCTGGATCTCTCCGCGGCCTACGACATGGCGACGCTTGTCAGTCTCACACGGACTTTTCTGTGGCACAAGACGCCGGAAGCGCCCACACTGGTCATTGAGGACCGGTTGGTGCAGGAGGGCATGCCGCTGCCGGTGACAGAGCGCTTTGTGTCGTTTCATGAACCGGAGATTGCCACCGACGGGGTCTGGATCCGTGGCCGGAACGGCGCGGTGCGCCTGTCGCTGGATATGCGCGCGGCGCACGAAGGGACGCCCGACAACACCGGAGGATTCGTTCCCCGGGTGGATCGGCAGACATACAAGGGGCATCGCGGAGAAGAGCGGGTATTGTGGCGCATCAACTATGTCTGTGCAGCGCCGGCCGCAGATTGCCTGTTCCGCATTCGGATGGAACCGACGGTGAACCGGCGGTGAACCGGCGGTAGGGCCAGACCCCATAGGCAACGCGGAGATCAGACCCCGGTGAACACGCGCAGGTTTTCTTCCAGATCGGGATGAAGCTTGCCTGAAGCATCCCTGTACCGGGCGTATCTGGAGGCAAGACTCTGGGCTTCCTTGGCCTGCCGGGCCTCAAAGATCCGGATGAGATCCGCGTATGCAGGATGCCGTTCCAACCGGCGCCGGATGTCGTGGCTGAAGGGGCAGTACTTGAAGAAGATTTTCCGGACGACCTTGTTCAGACGCAGATTCCCACGGGACTCGTTGCGAATCCAGACCTCGTAATCCGCAGTGAACATGTCGCGCGTGTTGCCGCGGTATTTTGCGATTTGTGTCTTGACACGGGCCTTGGCATCGTCGGAAAGATCCTTGTTGGTTTTGTAGAACTGGATGTAATCGGCATATTCCGATGTCAGCGACGGCTGGGTGATGTCATTCCATCCGGTTCCCATGAGCGTGCGGCACAGTTCCCAGCGGAAATTGCCGATGAGTCGAATCATCAGCGTATCCAGCGGTTCGTCCGAAAAAGCCGGCAGCAGGAACCGACCGGGGGTGACCCGGCTTCTGCCGGAGATTTCCTGCCACATCATGCCGCGGGAACCGAAGGTTGGCAGCAGGATGATGTCCGGTGCGGCCGGATGGTGGATGCGTTCCTTTTCGATGATGTGCCGGGGATCCTGAAAATGCACTTCCCGGTGGAACGCGGTGGGATCGATGGCCAGAACGCCGGACACCGCCTCATGAATGCGTTCCCGCGTGATCTCGGAGAGCGCGGGATCCCGCACGATCATGTGCTCATGCAACACCGGACTGAAAATGCCCGGCTTGCCATAACAGTTTTTCTGGTTGGTCTGGAGCATGATGTCGAGCTCGAAGTCAAGCTTTGCATCCGCATTCGCCTCATAGGCGGCCTTGTCGCGATCGGAAAGCTTTCCCTTGCGCTTCAGATCGCGGAAGGTGTCCTGATAGTCCATGTCGAAGGTGTTGCGGGAGGGAAGGGTTTTGTTCCGGTGGATGCTGTCCAGCCAGTCCGGCAGGTACCAGACAGCGGGCATCAGTCCGTCCGTCGGCGCGCCGGAGTGGCCCGGCGGCGTGACGGGGTTTTCGGCAGCGTTCGTGGCGGCCAGCCTGTACAATTCCAGCGTTTGTTCCGGCGTCAGCAGCCACTCATCCACAAATCCAAAGCGCAGCAGCATATGCACCAGTCTCGGTGGCTCCCGGTCCGTCAGGGACTTTCTCAGGACGCCCGCGTACAGCGCGCGGAATGGCGCGACCAGATTCTCCCGGATGGCGCGCGCGTCGGGATCCGAGGAGAAGCGATCGTCGAGATTCCGGAACGCGGTCAGCGCGGTGAGCAGATGGTCGGCTTCCGTCACGGGCAGTTCGGCGTAGGCAATCAAGGTGGCGGCGCTGTCGCGCAGGGAGTCCGGGAGGGCCTGGCGCGCGGCTGTCATGCCGGCGTCCCCCGCGGTGCCATCCTCTCCGCGCAGGCGGATCAGCAGATGCTCCCGCGCGTGTGCCAGATACGTCATGTCAATGGATGTCGTATGACCGTAGGTTTCTTCTGTGGCACGAGTGACCCGTTGCAGAAATGAGAGGATCTCATCGAGTGCCGTCACCGCGGGGGCCGGATCCTGTCCCATGGCGGCCATCTCCAGTGCCGCCGTGTGAAAGGCCTGATGGAGGCTGTCGCCGGTTTCCAGATACAGTCTGGCCAGCATGGCCTCTCCCTGTTTCAGAATGTCCCGGCAGACGGCAAGGCTGTCATTGAGGGCCTGAGCCGATTCCCGGATATGGCGGGCGGTGATGCCGGCATCGCTGCCGAAGAACAGCTTGCGTGTTTCCAGTGGAATGCGGTTGAGCCGGATGGCATATGCCGCCGGATCCGACAGATCTTCGTCCGCGTCGGCAGGGATCTCCTCAAACAGGAGCTCCCCGTGGTCGGCGGCCAGAAAGACAGGGTCAAGGCGGGGGCTGGCGGTTTGGCCGGCTGCCTGGAGCGCTTCCCACTGTTCCAGGGTGGCGGAGAAAAAGGCGTTTGCCGGATGATGCTTGAACCCGGAAAGGGACTTGAGCGCCCAAAAGTGAATGCCCAGGTTCTCGGTCCGAATACGCAGCGCTTCGGCATGCGCGCGCAGGTGGGCTGAGGCGGCACGGGTTTTTTCAAGCATGAACCCGAGGGATTGGAGGATGAAGGCACCGTAATCCTTCTGTGTCCGGACAAGCGTCCAGAAATCCGCTTCCGTGGGCAGCGGATACTGCAGGACGGTGCCGGTTGTCAGTCCGGCGCAGGTGCAGCCGCTGACGCCGCCTGTTACCAGATCCGCCGCGCCGACAAACACATTCCTGTCAATCTCAAACAGGCGATAGGCAGTCCCCGGCAGGCAGGGCTGCGTTTTGCCGCCCGACCCGGCAGGACACACAAAAAAGCCCAGCCTTCCCTGCACCAGAATGGAGAGGGACGTGAGGGGGGTGCCTTCCTGATACAGGCACTCGTTTTCGCAAAACGTGTGGTTCCGGGGGCGGTACACCGGTTCGGTCATGGGCGTGGTCACCTTTCCGCAAAATGGGCCGAGTCTTGATGCCTGCAGACAACACGCGCATGGCGGCGGTTGTGTCAGGGAATCCCTCCGCACAACAGCGCCGTTTTACGGAGGGAATATGGACAAATGTCAAGAAAACCTTTTCACCATCATAACAGAAATATCAGGATATGGAAATGGTACCGCAGACTCATCCAGGCATCTCGAAGCAATGCGTGGAGATGCGCCGGAGAGATGCGAGAGCGGGCGGGATCAGGCCGGCTCACGGTTCTGGGGGGAGATGGCGGCCGCGAACACTGTTTCATTGAGCAAGGTGAAGATGAGAATCATCGCGCCGCCTGTCCATTGCAGCGGAGACATGGTTTCGCGCAGCCAGAAGACGGAGATGGCCACGGCCACCAGCGGATCGATGTAGCTGAGGATGGCGGCCTGCTGTCCCTTGACCTTCGGGATGGCGGAAAAGTACAGCAGATACATGATGCCGGTATGCACCACACCCACAATGAGGAGTGGTGCCCACCCGGAGATTGGAAGCCCGCCGAGGTGAAACCCGCCGGTGAGCGCCACGTAGGGCACGAGCACCAGCACGGCGGCCAAAAACTGAAGCAGGGTGCGTGTCACGCCGTCCATGGAACCCGCAGCCTTGTTGCCCATCACCACGCTTGCATACAGCAGGGCGGCACCGAGACCGAACAGCACGCCGACAAGATCCGAACCACCCCTCGCGCCGCTGACCCCGATGATCAGCACCACGCCTGCGGTGGAAGCGGCAAAACAAATCAGCTGCGCGGGGCGGAGGGATTCCCTGAAGAACAGCGCGCTGCCAAGCACCACCGCGGTGGGCGCGAAGTAGTAGCTCAGCGTGGCCAGCGCGACACTGGTGTGGCGGTAGGCTTCAAACAGCAGCACCCAGTTCAGGCCCATGGCCATGCCCGAGAGGAACAGGATGCCGAGCTGACGCCAGGCAAACGCCTGTTTGCGGGCCCGTCCGCTGGCAAAAAGAAAAACCGCGAGGACCAGCAGCGCAATGACGCCCCGGTACAACGCGATTTCGGATGACGGAAGGGGGATGTTCTTGATGAATGGTCCAAGCGTGCCGAACGCAAACATGGCCAGGACAATCTTCAGTCTGGCCATGGCATGCCTCCCGTTACCGGATGAACCGGCGCGCGCCCTTGTGGATTTCGTTGTAGGTGGAATATTTGGCGATGACCACCTTGCCGTTGGTGGAAGATGCGTGGATGAACTGATCGCCGCCAAGGTAGATGCCGACGTGCCCGATGGCCCCGTTGCCGCGGATGTCGAAGATGACGACATCGCCGGGCCGGAGATCGCCGGGAGACACCTTCACGCCCGCGGACGCGTAGGCCGAGGAGGAGCGGGGGGTGGTGATGCCCACCTTGGCAAAGGCCATTTTCACGAAGCCGGAGCAGTCGGTGCCCCGCATGCTGTTGCCGCCGTGCACATAGGGAACGCCGAGGAAGGTCTTGGAGATTTTCAACAGACGTTCCACCTTTTCCTCATTGCCACGGGAGACGCCCGCTTCGCTGTCCACCAGATAATTGGGCAGCACATAACCGATGATGCCGTCCTTGGTCTGAATGCGGGCCCAGCCGGCGATGTTTTCAAGATACACCACCTGATTGCGGCGATAGAGCTCCCCCAGCTTTTCCGAGGTGGATGTGGGGAGGGAGCGGATGTTCAGCGAATTGGCGTTGACGTACATGATTTGCAGGCCGTCTTCCGTATAGGCGGCAGGTGCGGCGACAGTGACATACTTGTCCCAAATGTAGCCTTCCACGCCATCAATGCGGACCTGCTGCCAGCTTTCCAGCTTTTTGAGGACAACAACCTGCGTGTTTTTATTGAGCACGCGGAGAATGTCGAAGGAGGTGTCGGGACCGCTGCGGAATTTGACGTCGGAGGCATTGACGAAGCCTGTCAGCTCTGTTGCCGCGCGTGATACGGTGGCTGCGGCATCATTGGTGGACGCGGCGTTGTCCAAGGCAGCTGTTTCAGATGACGCGGTTTCGGGTACAGTCACATATGTGGCATACACATAGCCGCTGATGCCGCCCTTTTCAACCGAGACCCAGTCGCCTTCGCGACCGGTGACTTCAAGGGGCGTGTTCTTATCGAGAACGTCGAGAATTTCCGCGCTCGTGTTGGGAGCCTTGCGGAACTTGACGTCGGTGGCGTTGATGGTGCCGGGAGCTGCCGATACGGCAGTGGTGAAAAACAGCAGTGTGGCCAAGGTAAGGGACGCAATCTGCGTCGCCGGGTGTTTGCGCGACATGTTTCCTCCTGATGTTGTGCAAGGTGGCGGGATGCGGTGCCGCAATCCTGTGTGGTTGTTGGGGCGGGCGTTTGGCGTATCTTCGCGGCAAGGTCATGCTTGTGGTCATCCTGCACAATTCTTTGCCATTATACCAACGTGTTTTTTGTCACGCAAACCAAAAGATGGGAATCGGATTCCAGGCAGCAGGTATGGTATCATTAGGCCGTGCCTGTTTTTCATGTGCGCGCCGCGCACATGGTTGCCCCGGGAGGTGCCCTTGAAACCGAAACTGAAGTCCGTTCTGCCGGCATTGCCGCCCATCCTGCTGTTTGTCGTGACCATGATGCTGATCATGCGTTTCACCGTGGCCGGACTGACGGAACCGGACAATCCGTGGGCCCGATTTGCCGACAAATCCGCCCTGCTGTTCCGCACAGCAACGCGAGCCGTTCCCGGCACCGGCAGCGCGGCGCCGTTTCCTGCCGATTCGTCCGCCAAACCGGACGACGGCGCCACCGCCTCCGCCGCACCCACTTCATTTCCGTCTGCGGCGCCCACACCCCTGCCAACCCCACCCCCCACGCCAGCCCCCACGCCCACCCCGGCACCGGTGCGGATCACCCTGACGGCCATCGGTGACATCCTGCTGCACCAGTCCGTCATCGATGGCGGGCTGCAGGCGGATGGCACATACAATTACGATCACGCGTTTTCAGATACGCGCGATCTGCTTTCCGGCGCCGATTACACGCTTGCGAACTATGAAGGCACGCTTGCCGGTCCGCCCTATTCGGGCTATCCGCTCTTTGGTGGGCCTGACGCCATCGCGACGGCCATGCGGATGGCGGGCATCGACGTGGCCGTCACCGCGAACAACCATTGCCTCGACCGGCGTCTGGCCGGCGTGATTCGCACCCCGCAGGCATTCGCGGAAGCCGGAATCGCCACGGTCGGCACCCGCTCGAAGCCGGAGGATCCCACGTATGTGCTGAGGGATGTCGGCGGCGTCCAGGTGGGCATCACCGCCTGGACCTGGGAAACCATCGGCACGCCGACGCAGCGCGCCATCAACGGCATTCCCCTGCCACGGGAAGCGGAACCGCTGATCGATTCGTTCAATCCCTCCCGACCCGAACGTTATGCCCGTGATTTGGAAGCCATGGCGGCGCGCGTGCGGGACATGCGTGCGGCAGGCGCCGAATGCGTGGTGTTCGTGCCGCATTGGGGTGAGGAATATGTGACGGCGTCCAACAAAAGGCAGCGCGACATGGCGCGGTTTTTGAGCGATGCCGGCGTGGATGTCATATTCGGCATCCATCCCCATGTGCTGCAGGAGGCGGAGCTGCTCCATTCGGAGCAGACCGGCCGGGACACACTGGTGTTCTATTCTCTGGGAGGCTTTCTCTCGAACATGGACTACGGCACCCATGGCACGGACGGGCACGCGCTCGACGCCATCATTGCCAGCGCCACCGTGGAACGCGCCCCGGATGGCACGGTTCGCGTGGTCTCCGGCGGGTATGTCGGAACCACCATTGTCCGGGAAAAGGAGGGGGGGAAGACAAGGCACCGTGTCCTTCCCGTGATGGCCGCCTTGTCAGCGCCGGAAGCCCATGACGCCACGCGCTGGCTGGACGCGCTTGAAAAGGCGCGCGTGCGGACGGACAAGGTTTTTGCGCAGAGCCGGAACCTGTCGGCGGACGGCGCCATCCCTTTCCATTTCGATGTGCCGGTCCCCACAGCGGAAAGCGTGCCCTGATCTCTGAAGACCGGGGGGCGTGTGGCGCCCGAACCGGCCATCAACACGCCGTTGTCCGCTTTGCAATCAGCAGAGGGAAATATGGTATGATGGGCTGGGGTCAGGCCCCGCGCGGGAACAGGCCCCAAAACACGCAGGAGGAAACGTCATGCGGCTGGATTACAAGAAGACCTTTCTGATTGGGTTCGGTTTCTTTGCCAGTTCCATTGCCTGGAGCCTCTACAACAGTCTTGTTCCGGTGATGCTGGAACAGCGGTTTCTATTGGCCACCACCTTCATCGGCATCATCATGACCATCGACAATTTCTTCGGGGTTATCTTCCAGCCCCTGGTGGGCATGCTCAGCGACAGAACGCACACGCGCATCGGCCGTCGCATGCCATGGATTCTCATCGGCATTCCGCTGTGTGCCATCGCCTTCCTGTTCATCCCCCGGATGACCACGCTCATCGCGATGATGTCGGTCATCATCGGGTTCAACTTCATCATGTCCCTGTGGCGCTCCCCCGTGGTGGCGCTCATGCCGGACCTCACACCCGCGCCGCTGCGCAGCAAGGCCAACGGCATCATCAACCTCATGGGCGGGGTGGGCAGCATCGTGGCGTTCCTGTTCGGCGGCATCCTGGCCGATCTGAACGAGAATCTGCATGCCCCGTTTGTCATGGGCTCCACGGTGATGCTGTTCGCGCTGGTGATGTTGCTGTTGTTCGTGCGTGAACCGGACAGCCGGATTGGCCATGAACAGACGGGTCACCTCACCGAAGCGGAGAAGGCGGCCCACGCCGCGGAAGCAGAAACCGAAAAGGCCGCGAAGGCTGCCGGGAAAAAGGGGCTGCACGCCATCAAGGACTGGCAGCCCGGCGAGAAGCGCAGCCTGGTGTTCCTGCTGCTGGCCATTTTCTTCTGGTTTTGCGGCTACAACGCCGTGGAAACCTTCTTCACGCTGTTTGCCACCAATTCCCTGGGGGTGTCCCCCGGCAAGGGGACCCAGCTGCTGACCATGTTCTCGCTCTCCTTTGTGGCCTTTGCACTGCCTTCCGGCATTCTGGCCGGCCGCATTGGCCGGAAAAAGGTGATTTTGGTGGGCCTGGTCGGCATGGTGGCCGTGTTCCTGCCCATGCTGTTCCTGCAGAATGTGCTGGTGGTGCAGATCCTGCTGCTTTTGGGCGGTATGTTCTGGGCCTGCGTCAACATCAACTCGCTCCCGATGGTGGTGGAAATGGCCACCAAGGCCCGCATCGGCACCTTTACCGGGTACTACTATTTCTTCTCCTTCAGCGCGGCCATTGCCAGCCCCATCCTGTTCGGATTCATCCGCGACCTCACCCAGGACTACGGGACGCTCTTCATCTATTCCGTCATCGCGTTCGCGGCGGCGCTGGTCTGCATCCTGTTTGTGAAGCATGGGGAAGCGGAAAAAACACAGATGACGCCGGCTTCGGCATCCTGACGGAGGACGCATGCAATTCAACTCCCTGGCGTACATCCTGTTTCTGCCTGCTGTGGCCGTCCTGTATTTTTTGGCACCGGTTCGACTGAAGAACCCGGTGCTGCTGGTGGCCAGCTATTTTTTCTATATGAACTGGAACGCGGTGTACGCCTTGCTGATGCTGGCCTCCACCGCCATGACGTATGCCAGCGGCCTGCTGATCGCAAAGGCAACCCGGGACAGCCAAAAAAAATGGGCGGTTGGGCTTTGCTTTGCCATCAACCTGGGCATCCTGTTCTTCTTCAAGTATTTTCACTTTGCGTCCGACACCGTCCGTGAGATGGCGAGGATGCTGTTTTCCGTGGATCTGCGGCGCCCCACCCTCGATGTGCTGCTGCCCGTGGGGATTTCCTTCTACACCTTCCAGGCACTTGGGTACACGGTGGATGTGTACCGTGGCAAACTCGAACCGGTCCGGAATTTCTTCCAGTACGCCCTGTTTGTGGCGTTCTTTCCACAACTGGTGGCGGGTCCCATTGAGCGCGCCACCCACCTGCTCGATCAATTCTCGCGGACCTACCCATTCGATTTTGAGCGGATGCGTTCCGGCGCGCTGCTCATCGGCTGGGGACTGTTCAAGAAAATGGTGGTGGCCGACCGATTGGCCATCGTGACCAACCAGGTGTATGGCGATGTTCGGGCGTACACCGGCGTGCCGTTGCTGTTCGCAACCCTGTGTTTCGCGTTTCAAATCTACTGTGACTTTTCCGCCTATTCGGATATTGCGCGCGGGTCCGCCCGCATCCTGGGCTTTTCGCTGATGAAGAATTTCCGCACGCCGTATCTGGCCCGCAGCATTCGCGAATTTTGGCAGCGCTGGCACATCTCCCTGTCCTCCTGGTTTCGGGACTATCTGTACATTCCGCTGGGGGGAAGCCGCCGGGGCAAGACCAGAAAAACCATCAACCTGCTGGTGGTGTTTCTGGTCAGCGGCCTGTGGCACGGCGCGGCCATGACCTTTGTGGTGTGGGGCCTGCTCAATGGCCTGTATCAGGTGATTGGGGAACTGACGCAGCCGGCGCGGATGCGGGTGCGTGAAAAGCTGGGCATCTCCGTGCACAGCATGGGACACCGGCTGTTCCAGATCGCCGTTACGTTTGCGCTGACATTGACGGCCTGGGTGTTCTTCCGGGCGGACAATATTGCCGATGCGCTGTACGCGGCATCGCGCATGTGGCTGCCCAACCTGTGGACGCTCACGGATGGCACCCTGCTCTCGCTGGGGCTCGCGTTGCCGGACCTGTTGCTCGGTGCCGTCGGCGTGCTCGCGGTGATGGGCGTGGAGTGGCTGGCGCAGCGGGTGGATGTGAAAGCGGTGCTCGTGCGGCAACCCCTGCCCTACCGGTGGGCGCTGTACCTGTGCCTGGTGTTTGGGATTTTGGTTTTTGGCAGCTACGGCATGGGGTATGCGGAGCAAAGCTTCCTGTACTTCCAGTTTTGATTTGGCCTGCGGCTGAACAAGGCCATTTGTGATGCAGCCGCTGCATGAACCGATTCCGTTGTAGAGGAGACGTTGATGGACCAGACGACCCCTGTGGCACCTTTGGTGCCGCCATCCGCCGGAACCCGGCGCAAATCCCAAAAACAGAAATGGCGCAGGCTGGCGGGGACGCTGGGCTTTTTGGCCATCTGTCTGGCCGGGATGCTGCTGCTGGGCGTGCTGCTTTCACCCAACAAGACCGGCGGGATCGGCTTCAATCTGGTGGAATACCGCCGGGAGCCTGCGCAAACCGTAGACGCGCTGCTCCTGGGATCGTCCTTCGTCTATTCCTCGTATTCGCCCATGCTGGCCTGGGAATCCCACGGCATCGCCAGCTATGTGGCGGCGGGCCCCGAACAGTCGCTCAACACCACCTGGGCAACCTACCGCAATTGCCTGGGCACACAGCGGCCAAGCGTGACGATGCTGGATTTGCGCGGCATCTCCTTTATGGACAAGGCCACATCGGATGCCATGGCGTCTCCGGTCACCGGCTGGTACGCAAACCTGAAGGCCGCGATGGCCGGCCGGCGCATCACCTCCTGGCCAACAGTATTTTATGATTTCTTCACCTATCACAGCCGATGGAAAGGGTTGACCAAACAGGACTATACCGCTGCATTCAGCCAGTTGACCAACCAGGTGGATCCGGCCTTCTTCAAGGGTTACGTGCACATCCCGACGGCCAACCCGCAGGTGTTGCACCCCGAATGGGGTGCGCTGGCCATTGAGGAGGCGGTGCTCAACGCCAATCTGCCCTATCTCGACGCCATCGTGGAGTTGGCGGCGGAGAACAACTCCCGGCTGGTTTTCCTCATGACGCCGGCCACCTATGTCCAGGGCTTCGACAAATACGAAGCGTTTGTGCGGGAGCGGTATCCCGACATCCCGTATTTGGATTTGAATGACCGGCTGGAGGAGATGGCGTTCAGTTTTGAAACCGACATGTATGATGGCGGGCACACCAACGCGTCCGGTGCGGAGAAGTGCACCCGCGTGGTGGCGGCAGCCCTGCGTGACCTGGGACTGGCGGATCGCCGGGGGGATCCGGCCTATGCGCAATGGGAAGCGGATTTGGAGAAGTACCGGGAAGCGGTTGGAACCCCATGATCCAGCCTCCCGCCGGTATCGGTACAGGCTACCAGGATCCCCCGGTATCCGTGCGGGAAAACCGCAATTCGACGCATACACTCATGTTCATATTCTCACATCTGTTCACATCCGCTTCTTGACGCAGGTTTCCGGGGCATGTCATCATGATGTTGCTCCCGCCGTGGGCATCCAGATGCTGTTCCATCGCGAATCCGCATCCCACAACGGCTGGAGTTGTCATTGTTTCAGAGGTATTGGCGTTTCGCAACAACCGAGCCGGCAGGTGCAAGACCCTGCCCGTGGCGATTGCGCCATGGCCCGCAGACAGACTGGATGGAGGTTCAGGATGAATATCACACTCCAATACCCCATGGCACCCGCGGAACCCCATCCCATGCCCGGATTTGGCGGCGCATCACCCAACGGGCTCCGCATTGAGGTGAACAGTCGTTGGCTGTCCCGCGATGGGCGCCCGTGGATTCCCGTGATGGGCGAGTTTCACTATTCGCGTTATCCCAAGGCGGACTGGCCGGAGGCGTTGGCCAACATGAAGGCCGGTGGCGTCACGGTGGTGGCCACCTATCTGTTCTGGATCCATCATGAAGAGGTGGAAGGCCGTTTCCGCTGGGACGGGGATCGCGACGTCGGGGCGTTTGTCCGCATTTGTGCCGGATTGGGGCTGGATGTGGTGCTGCGGATTGGTCCCTGGGCACACGGGGAATGCCGGAACGGGGGGTATCCGGACTGGCTGCTTGGCAAGCCGTTCCCTTCCCGGGGCAACGATCCGTCCTATCTGGCATTGGTCAAACGCTTTTATGATGCCATTTATGGGCAGGTCCAGGGCCTGATGCTCAAGGATGGCGGTCCGGTGGTCGGCATTCAGCTGGAAAACGAGTTCGGCCACTGTGGCGGCCTGCATGGCGAGGAAGGCTACCGGCACATCCGGGAGTTGAAGCGGCTGGCCCGGGAGGCCGGCTTCGAGGTGCCGCTCTACACCACCACCGGATGGGGCGGGGGCATTGTGGTCGACGGGGAAACGCTCCCTGTCCTGGGCGGATATGCCGACGCGCCCTGGGCACAGCATGTGGAGCCCCTGCCGCCCAGCGGCATGTTCACGTTCCAGCCGCTGGTCCCCGACACGGACATCGGCGCGGACTTGATGACGGGCCATCCGCTGGCCTTCACCTACAATGTCCGGGAGAACCCGTTCCTGACTGCGGAGCTGGGCGGCGGGCTGCAGGTGACGCATCACCGCCGCCCCATTGTCACGGCCGCGGACGTCGAGGCCATGACAATGGTGAAGCTGGGCAGCGGCGCAAATCTGCTGGGGTACTACATGTACCACGGCGGTACCAATCCGGAGGGGGAACTGTCCACATTGCAGGAATCCAGGGCCACCGGGTATGCCAATGATTTGCCGGAATGGTCCTACGACTTTCAGGCGCCGCTCGGGGAATACGGACAGATCAGGGACTCCTGGAAAGCGCTG
The DNA here is from genome assembly GCA_023459915.1 of Bacillota bacterium. Lineage (GTDB taxonomy): Bacteria > Bacillota > Clostridia > DSM-8532 > DSM-8532 > JAEWSN01. Next base: position 15,385 of record JAEWSN010000037.1, on the reverse strand, counting down.
CGGCTCATCCACCTGTTTCTGGCCGACTATGGCGACCGGCTGGCGACGATGCCCCATGCCTTCCCCGCGGCGAATGTGTCCGATGCGGCGGATTTGTCCGGCCTGCGCGTGTCCGTGCGTGGACGTGGCGCAAGCGGGTTCCTGTTTCTGAACCGGCATCAGCGGGGCGCGCGCATGACGGATTTGTCCGCGGTTTCCCTGGTGGTGGAGGGGCTTCCCGGAACAGCGGGAGACCCGGAGGCGGTGATGACGCCGGTGGCGTTCCCGGTTGCGGCACTGAGGGACGGACACTGCCATCTCTGGCCGTTCAACATGGATCTGGACGGCGTGCTGCTGGTGAGCGCCACCGCGCAGCCGCTGTGCCGGCTGATGGGGCCGGAGGTCATCACGCATGTGTTTTTCGCGCGGGAGGAGACCGGCGCACAACTGCGGTTTGCCGATGGGACGGTACTTGATGTGGCTCCCGGCGCGCGGGAACGTGTGCGCTTTGCTGTGGATGGCAGACAGGTGGAGGTGCTGGTGCTGACCCGGACGGACGCGGAAAACGCGCAAAAGGTGAGGGTCGCGGGACGGGAACATCTCATCGTTGCCGACGGCATACTCGCGCAGGACGTCGATGGCAGCCTGTCGCTGACTTCTTTTTCCGCGGACAGTGTGATGGTGGCCCACCCGCCGTTGTCTGCCGGACAGTTGCGTTTTTCCACAGACGGCGTGTCGGTTTCCGATTGCGTGCACAACGGCATGCCGGCCCTGCGCGTGCGGTTCAACCCGGCGCAGGGCATGGTTCGCATCCGCCATGCGGAACGGGTTGGGCAATGGTCGCCGGCGCTGGACGCGCGCAAAACGCAATGGGAGACCAATGCGTATCCACCGGAGGAGATCTGTCATCTGGCCGTTGATTTTGAGATGGACATTCCGTCCTCTCCCGAGGTGCATGACTGGTTTCTGGAGCTGGAGCCCGAAGGGGATGCCATGCGCCTGCTGGTGGAAAACCACATCCGGGGCGACTGGTTCTACACGGGAAACCCATGGGAAATTGGACTCAAGCGATTCTTCCGGGGAGACTGGCAACGTGCCGCGCGGGCGATTCGTGTGGAGATTGATCCCTTGCGCCGCACAGACGCGATCTACCTGGAGCGGCTGCCGGCCTTTCATGCGGGAGAGGCCTGCGGGCTTAAGGCCGTGCGGCTGCGGCCCCAGTACCGGTTTGTGTTTCGCGCTGGTTGAGCCGGGCCAGCGCCTGTTCAATGTTGACATCACCCTGACGGTTCACCTTGTCGATGATGCGGCCGATGTAGGCCTCGAGTTTGTCGAGGAACTCCGCTTCCGCGGTTTCACCGGTCTGCACCTGGTTGAGGCCCTTTTCCCAGCTGGCCGTCAGGGCGGGACTGAGCAGTTCCTTGGCGGTCAGCTTCACAAGCGCCACGATGGCTTCCCCCTTGTCTGTGGGCGAGATGACCTGGGTTTTGGGCTGGATGCGCATGTAGCCCACACCGGCCAGCTTTTTGATGATGCCGGCCCGTGTGGCGGAGGTGCCGATGCCGGAGGTGCGGATTTGGGCGCGCAGCTCCTCGTTTTCGATGTATTTCCCGGCCTTTTCCATGGTCAGGATGAGTGTGCCGTCCGTAAACCGGGAAGGCGGCTTGGTTTGCCGCTCCTCCAAATCGTACCCGGTGACATTGCACGGCTCCTTTTTCACCAGCTTGTGGATGGGGGAGTCCGACACATCGTCGTCGGCCTTGCCGGCCGTGGTCTCATAGATTTCCTTCCATCCTGGGCTTTTCAATGTCTTGGAGCTGGTGGTGAAGCATTCCCCGTCCACCACGGTTTCCACCTTGACCGTGTTGTATTCCGCGGGCGGGTAGAAGATGGCCAGAAAGCGCTTCACGACAAGCGTGTAGATTTTCTGCGCGTCCCCGTCCAGCTTTTCCGGATCCGCAGCCTGGTAGGTCGGGATGATGGCGTAGTGATCCGTCACCTTGGTGTCGTCCACAAACCGTTTGCTTTTTGCGTCCACCGTCAGTTTGCCGAAATCCTTGATCCGCACCACGGCATCCCGCCAGGCGGGCTGACCATACAGGCCGTTGAGGATTTTCGGCAATTCCGGCACCACTTCCGTGGAAAGTACCCGGCTGTCCGTACGGGGATAGGAAATGTGCTTCTTCTCGTACAGTGACTGGGCCACTTCCAGCACCCGATCCACCGGCATCTTGAACCGGCGGTTGGCCTCGGACTGCAGCTCTGCCAGGTTGAACAGCAGCGGCGGAGGTTCCGGCCTGGTTTTCACATCCACCTTGCGCACCTCGCCCGGTTTGCCTGTGAGGCGGTCGATGAGCGCCTGCGCGTCCTCGCGGGTCAGGGCGTCGGAGACTTCCTCTGCCGCCTCGGCAGTGCCGTCCTTGTCTGTTTTTACGGTGTCGCCGGTTTTGCCTTCTTTGCCTGTTTTTCCGGGTGTCTTTTTTGGAGGCTGCCAGCGTCCCTTGTAGGCAATGCCTCCCTGTTGCGAGACGAACGAAGCCACCACCGCGTAGTTCGTCCTGGGAACGAAATGGCGGATTTCGAGCTCCCGCTCCACCACCAGTCCCAGCACGCAGGTCATGACCCGGCCGATGGCGATGACGGCCGACTTCTGTTCCTTGAGATGCCGGCCCAGATCGCGGCCGTAGCGGCAGGTGAACAGGCGGCTGAAGTTCATGCCGAACAGCCAGTCTTCCTTGGCCCGGCAGTACGCGGATTTTCCGAGGTTGTCGTAGGCGGCGAGTTCCTTCGCCTCTTCAATGCCGCGCTTGACCGCCTCCTCGGTCTGCGCGGAGATCCAGACCCGTCGGGCCGGCTTTTGGGAACCGCTTTGGGTGTAGACCAGCCGGAAAATGTACTCTCCCTCGCGCCCGGAGTCCGTGCAGGCATACACCATGTCAACATCGGTCCGGTGAAGGAGGCCCGCGATGACCTCGTACTGTTGCTGGTTGCCCTTTTCCTGAATGGTTTGGTAGATCCATTGCTTTGGGAGAATGGGCAGGTGCTGGAGCCGCCACTGCTTCCACGCCGGGTTGTAGGCATCGGGATAGGCCATGGTGACCAGATGCCCGAAGCACCAGGTGATGATGGCGTCCGCGGTTTCGGCATACCCGCGCGAACGGTCCGCGCGTGAAACGGTGACCCCCAGCACGCTGGCAAAGCTGGTGGCCACGGATGGTTTTTCGGTGATGTACAATGCCTTGGCCAATGTCGCCTCCTGAGCGGGTATGTGTGTCTGTCCCCCGTGAATGCCCGGACGCCTCCGGGCACGCTGTTTACGTTTCCGCCGTGCAGGCAGCGGCCGCCGAATGCCTGCCGGCAAGTCGCTTCGCGCAGGTGCCGCAGCGTGGAGACGAAACGCAGGGAACTGGTTCATTCACTATATGTCAGACCGGGAGAAAAGTAAAACGCGGGGGGGCACCTTGCGCGCAAGCGTGCAAATGGTACAATGACGCCACGTGGAAGTCGCCGGGCAAGGCATTGACGGTGATCCGGGAGGCTTGACAATGATCCGGGAGGCTTGACAATGATCCGGAAAACACAAGGCTGGACACCCAAAACCATGGCTGCCACCTTGGGCATCCATCCCAATACCATCCGGATGTACGAACGGCTGGGCTTCATCGCCACACCGGCACGCAGGCCCAACGGGTATCGGGTGCTGACCGATGTGCATCTGGCGCAGCTGCGTATCTGCCGAACCATTTTTGGGTGTCCGTATGCCAACCGGGCCATTCGGGACGCGGGCACGCGGCTGGTTCAGGCGAGTGCCCAATGCAATCTGCCGGCCTGCCGGCAGGCTGCGCAGGCCTACGGGCAGGCCATCCGTGAGGAGATCGAAAAGGCGGAACAAACACGGGTGCTCCTGACGGCCTGGCTTGCGCAGCCCCCGGAAGCAGAGGGGGATGAATCCCTGTTCAGCCGAAAAGAGGCGGCGAAACGCATTGGGGTCACCGTGGAAACCATCCGAAACTGGGAGCGGAACGGGTTGATTGCAGGGGCAGGGGTGGGAAGCCGTGGTGAACAGCTGTATGCGGCACAATCCCTGGACCGGATGCGCGTCATCTACATGCTGCGCCGCACCGGATACAGCATGCAGGCGATTTTGCGCTGCCTGACCATACGTGACGCGGCACCGGCGTCCGGTCGGAACGGGGTGCCGGAAACACTGCGGCAGCAAATGCTGCGCGCGCTGGAAATGCCCGAAGTGCCGGAAGAGCCGCTCGGCCTGGTGATCATGGGAGACCGGTGGCTCGAGTCCCTCCATGGGATGGCGGCGGATGCGGCGGAACTCCCCGCATTGGTGGAAGCATTGGCGAAAGCCGTCAGAAGGATGGCCGCGGACACGGATACTTCGTTCGACACGGAGCTTTCCCCGGACAAATGACCATCGCATCATTCCCCGGCAGCATTGGTGGCATGAGCGCTCCTGCTTATGAAATGAACGGGCGCAATCTTGCAACCTTCCATTTGCACACCACCCCCAGTCCGCCCTGATAGGCTGTTCCTGCGCGCATGAAAAACCCGAATATCTGCAGGAAACCTGTCGTATGGTTATCGTGGAAGGGGGACCTTTATGTCGGAATCAGCCATCAAGGCCACACAACTTCAAAAAACCTATCGCATCCCCGTGCGGGAGCCGGGTGTGGGCAATGCGCTGCGTGCGCTGTTCCATCCGGCACACCAGGACGTGCCCGCCGTCACCGGCATTGATTTTGAGATTGACCGGGGGGAGGTGGTCGGGTTCATCGGTCCAAACGGGGCCGGGAAAACCACCACCCTGAAAATGCTGTCCGGGTTGCTGGTGCCCACCGGCGGCGAGGTCCGGGTGGAAGGACACATCCCGCACCGACGGGATCCCGACTGGCTGCGGACCATCGCGTTGGTGATGGGCAACAAGTCCCAGCTCAATCTCAGCCTCACGGTCATGGATTCCTTCGACATCACCCGGGAAATTTATGGCGTGACAAAACCGGCGTTCAAGGATCGGCTCGACGAGCTCGCGGAGTTGCTGGAAATCGGGGAGCTGCTGCCCAAAATGGCACGCAACCTGTCCCTGGGGGAACGCGCCAAGTGCGAGTTTGCCAATGCCCTGCTTTACCAGCCCGCCGTGCTTTTTCTGGATGAACCGACCCTTGGCATGGATGTGTCCATCCAAATCCGGCTGCGCGCGTTCCTGAAGGAATACCAGCGGCGGCACGGCACCACCGTGCTGCTGACCAGCCACTACATGGCCGACATTACCTCGCTGTGCGAGCGCACCCTGCTGATCCACGAGGGCCGGCTGATGTACGACGGGCCGCTCGACGCGCTCTCCCGCCGATTGTCTCCATTCAAGCTCATCAAGGTGACTTTCCGGGAGGAGCCGGCCGGGCTGCCGGCACTGGCAGACAACCAGCAGGATCTGGAAGTGGTGGAACAGGAAGGCCTCACATACACGCTCCGCGTGCGCAACGAAGCCGTTCCGGCTCTCACACCGCGCCTGCTGACTGAATATGCGACGCTGGATTTCACCATTGAGAACCCGCCGGTGGAGGCGGTGATCGATCAGGTCTATCGCGAGGGGGTGTCGGCATGACGCAGCTTTCCAATACAGGCAGGCTGAACCTGCGTGGCGGCTGGACGCTGGTGCGCAAGAACCTGTTCAGTTTCACGGCCTCCCGCGGCTTTTTCTGGACGCTCGCCGTGGGGTGGATGATGGCACCGCTGCTGTACCTGCTCGTCTGGCTGGCCGCCGCCGGCGAAGGCGGCGTGAAGGGCTTCACGCAGGGAGACTTCACCGCCTACTACCTGATGCTGATGGTGCTCAACCAGCTGACCTACCCCGTGTCCCACTGGACTGTGGGTGACAACATTTTTGCCGGCACATTCTCCCAGTGGCTGCTGCGCCCCCTGCCGCCGGTCTATGAGGCCATCGCGGGGGATCTCGCCACGAAACTGGTATGCGTCCCCTTTGTCACCGTGTTTGCGATTGGGCTGGGATTCGGGTTCGGACACGGATTTCCCATTGTGCCGGCCCGCATTCCCCTGTTCCTGCTGACACTGGTGCTGGCGCAGGCACTGCGGTTCCTGCTGGGTTACGCCCTGGCGCTGCTGGCCCTGTTCGGGGGCCGCATCCAGTCCGTGCTCGACGTGCACAACACGCTGCTGTTCCTGTTCGCCGGCCAGGTGGTGCCGACCGTGCTGCTGCCGGAGGTCTTGCAGAACATTGCCTTCCTGCTGCCCTACCGCTACATGCTGGGATTTCCCCTTGAGGTGCTGCTGGGCAAGGTGGCGGGCGAAGAAATCCTGTGGGGACTCGTGGCGGCAGGCGCTTGGACGGTGGTGGCCTGGGGGCTGCATCGGGTGATCTGGCGGCTCGGCATTCGCCGATATGCGTCTGTGGGAGGGTGAGATGGAGAACTGGAAACGAAACTGGCGGTTGATCCGCCTGTTCTGGAAGACATCGGTGCAGCAGGAAACCGCGTTCCGCGGGGAGGTGGCCGCCAAACTGGTGGACACCCTGATTGGGCTGGCCGGCAGTCTTGGTGCACTCTGGATTCTGTTTTCCGCGCGGCAAACCTTCAACGGATGGGGCCTGTACGAGACGTTGACGGTGACCGGCATGTTTCTTTCCCTGCAGGGCCTTCGCGCGCTGTTCCTGACACCCAGCCTCGCCATGCTGGCCGGGATGGACGGAGAGCTTTGGGACGGCCGCTTTGATTACACCCTGCTCAAGCCGGTGCCGGTACGGTTTCATGTCAGTCTGCGCCGATGGTCTCCGCTGGCCCTGCTGGATGTCGCGCTGGGCGTGGGGGTGCTTGTGTTTGCCTTGTCCCGGTTGGGAGAAGCCTGGCAGTGGGAGCGGGTGCTGGTGTTCCTGTGGCTGCTGGCGTCCGGTCTGGTGCTGATGTATGCCCTGATGCTGATCCTGGCCTCTTTTGCCTTCTGGTATCTGGGTACGCCGCTTTTGTGGATCCTCGACAGTGTGATGGAACTTGGCCGATACCCGGTTCGGCTGTATCCGCCGGTTTTCCGCCATGCGCTGACCTGGGGGCTGCCGGTGGGGCTGATGATCTCCCTGCCGGTGGAAGCCCTGCTGGGCCGGGCACCCGGGTGGGAGCTGGCGTTGGCGCCCGTGGTGGCGATTCTGTTCAGCATCGCCGGCGTTGTGGTGTTCCGTGAAAGCCTCAAGCGCTACGCCAGCGCGACCAGCTGATTTTTCCCCGGGCGAACGCGGGCCATGTCGGAAACACACGGGCCTCACACTTGACATGCCACAGGAAGTCAAACCGTTCCTTGATTACTCCAGCTGTTGAATATCTGAAACAATTTCATCCTGCATCACGCTCTCTCAACGGCCGGAGTTATGACCGTTTCGGATATTCTGTCGCCACCGCAACAAGATTGTCACAAAGTCACGCGCGCCGCAGTCTGTCTGTGGCGCGCGTGATTTTTGAGGTAAATATGAATGAAGACATGACCCTTGCCTTGACCATGACCTTGGTTGCGGGGACATCGACGGATGGTTCGGGAGCCGTGACATGCCAGGCGGGCAATGTGGACATAAAGAGATGGGGCACAGGAGGCCTGAAGATGAATCATGGACGAAAACGCCTGTGGGCAGGCGTGTTGCTTGTATCGTTACTATTGATGGTTGCTGGCTGTGGCGGGGTGGAGACGGGAGCGTCCGCCGCCTTGCCGGTACAGCCCGACCCCGCAGTGGCAGCGGCGGCCGGATCGGCAGACGCTTCGGCGCCGCCCGAAACTGCTGCGGGCGATGCCGTCTATCGGCGTATTTCCGCGGAGGAAGCCAGGCAGATGATGGATGCGGGAAACGTGATTGTGCTCGATGTGCGGACGCAGCCGGAGTTTGCGGAAGGACACATTCCGGAGGCGGTGTTGCTGACCGACAGCGATATCGCGGCAAGGGCCGGGGAGGTGCTTCCCGACAAGGATGCGACCATCCTGGTGTACTGCCGCAGCGGCCGGCGCAGTGAAATGGCGGCCAACAAGCTGGTTGAGATGGGGTACACGGGGATCCATGACTTTGGCGGCATCATCGACTGGCCGTACGAGGTGGTGAAGTGACACCCGTTCACTGGGCGCTACGGGGTTGTGAAGCAGCGGCTAAAAAATCATGCCGCCGAGCAGCATCATCGCCGTGATGGCGATGGCGGACAGAATGCCGCCGATGGCGGCGCAGCCGAAGGATTTCCAGAAACTGAGGCCCAGGACGGCCGCCACCACACTGCCGGTCCACAAGCCTGTGGTGGGAAGCGGAATGCCCACAAAAAGAATGAGACCCACTTCCTTGTACTTTTCAATCTTCGGGGTGTTCTTGCGGATTTTGTTGTCCAGAAAGCGGACAATGCCGCCGAACACCTTGAATTTGTGCATCCACGCATAAATGGCATTGAAGGCCCAGAGAATGAAGGGGACCGGCAGATAGCTCCCCAAAAGGCTCGCGAAGAAAATGCCCACCGGATCGAGTCCCAGTGCGAATCCCAACGGGATGGCACCGCGCTGCTCGATGATGGGGACCATCGACAGCAAGAAGACAGACAGGTATTTCATCAGGAGCGGCAGCTCCTGAATCTGCTGGAGCAGTGATTCCATAATACAAAAACCTCACAAACGGTTTGATTCACAAGCATTCCCTGACATCATACCTGTGCGGCAGACTGCCCGTCAACAATCCGTCCAAACAGCCATTCGGATGGGCCTGCTGCCCGTCAACAATCCGTCCAACCGTCCTTGGGGATTGCGGTCCGTTGTCGCGTCATCCGTCGACGGTTCAGTCGCGTCCTCATGGTTTCCATTGGGGAACTGGTCACATTTTTCGAGGAAAAGAACACTTCTGTGGATGTAAAACCGCCTCCGGTTATGTGAAGATCGCTGTGTACCCTACACCATACGACCAGAGGAGGAACAAGATGAAACAGAGAAGAAGCCTCGCAATGCTCCTGGCAGTGGTCTTCACATTGGCCATGCTGGCAGGATGCGGTGCCAGCGGCACAACGCCGGCACAGTCGTCCGCACCGGCGGAATCGTCCGCGCCGGCCAAGGAATCCTCGGAGCCTGCCGCCTCGTCGGAAGCGCCTGAAGCCAGTGCGCCCGCGACAGACGACGGCACCCTGAAGGTCCCGGCACAGGACATGACCATCACCCTGTGGGACATCGCAACAGAAGATCCCGCCAATTCCATCCAGCAGGGCGCGGTGGACCGCTTCATGGCGGACAACCCGAATGTGACGGTGGAAACCAACCACATCCAGAACGACACCTACAAGCAAAAGCTGGTCGTGGCCATGAGCTCCGGTCAGTGCCCGAACATGTACATCCACTGGGGCGGCGGCCCGATGAACGAGTACATCGACTCCGGATTCGCCGTACCGGTCACAGACCTGTTCGAGCAATACAACCGGGTTCCCTTCCTGCAGGCAGCCATCGCGCAGTGCACGTACAAGGATGAGATTTACGCCATCCCGTACAGCAGCATCGCCGGCGCCGGCATCTTCTACAACAAGACCATCTTCGAGAAACTGGGCATCCAGGTTCCCAAGACCATTTCCGAACTGGAAGCGGCCTGTGCCACACTCAAAACCAACGGCTACACCCCGTTCTCCCTGGCCAACCAGAGCAAATGGACCGGCTCGATGTACTTCATGTACCTCGCAACGCGTTATGGCGGCGTGGATGAGTTCAACAAGGCCGTGGCCGGAACCGGTTCCTTCACCTCCGACGCGTTCATGTACGCTGCGGAAAAGATCCAGGAATGGGTCAATGCCGGATACTTCCCCGACGGCGTCAACAGCCTGAGCGCGGATGACGGCCAGGATCGCCAGCTGATGTACACCGAAGAAGCCGCCATGATGCTGCACGGCTCCTGGCAGGCCTCGTCCATGAGAAGCGACAGCGAAGAGTGGTACAACGAGAACATCGCGTACTTCGGCTTCCCGAAGCATGACACCAGCACCGCGGAGCAGAACATCGTCGTTGGCACCTCCATCGGCAACGGCTTCTGCTTCAACACCGGCGATGACGAAGACCTGCTCAAGGCCTGCTTCGTGCTGGCCACCCAGTACTACAATGGCGAAACCTATCGCCAGGAAATGCTCGACACCGGCAGCATCCCGTCCATCGAGGGCATGGGCGACGGCATCACCGACCCCTGCATGCAGCAGGTTTGGGCAGACTTCTCCAGCGCCGCCAATGTGCAGCTCTGGTACGACCAGTACCTGCCGCCTGAAGTTGGTGAAGCCCACAAGAACACCTGCCAGGAAATCTTTGGCCTCATCAAGACACCCGAACAGGCCAATCAGGAACTGCAGGACGCCATGCAAAAGTATCTTGCGGAGAAATAAGAACTAGCTGTCCGTGATTGCCCTGCCGTCCCAATACCCGGAACGACAGGCGCCATGAGGCGGGCAACCCAGTCATCCGGGGAACGCCCGCAGGAAGTCGGGAAGACTTGCTGTGGGCTTCCCCTGTGATGATCATACGGGTCGATTCAGACAATGGAGGAGAAGATGGCGCGCACGGTGTCACTGCAAAAGAGCAGAGCAAGAAGCACAAGGGTGGCCGCGACGATTTTTTTGGCCCCCGTCATCATCATCATGCTCGTGTTCATTATCTATCCCATATTTTCCACATTCGACACGAGCCTGTACAAATGGAACGGCATTTCTTCGGACAAGGTGTTCATCGGGCTCCAGAACTGGCAGGATCTTGTCAATGACGCGAAGTTCTGGCTTGCGTTCCGCAACAACATCGTGGTCATGGTCTGCTCGATTTTGCTCCAGCTGCCCATTGCCATCGCGCTGGCAACCTTTCTCGATGCCGGCGGCAAACGGGTGAACTTCTTCAAGGTGGCCTGGTTCCTGCCCCTGCTGATGTCTTCAGTGGCCATCGGGTTCCTGTTTTCCTACGCGCTGGCGACGACGGGGGGCATCATCACAACCATTTCCCAATGGTTCGGGGGCGGAAAGGTGGACCTGCTCGGGCGGGCACCGCATGCGCTGTTCGCGGTCATCGGTGTCATCGCATGGCAATACACCCCGTTTTACATGGTGTTTTTCCTGGCCGGATACAGCAATATCGGCGTGGAAATCTATGAGGCGACCATCATCGACGGCGCCACCCGGGGACAGTATTTCCGCTATGTGGCACTGCCGCTGCTCGGACCCATCATCAAGACGGCCTGCATCCTGTCGCTGATCGGTTCACTCAAATACTTCGACCTCATTTATGTCATGACCGGCGGTGGCCCCGGATCTGCGACGGAGCTGATGGCGACGTACATGTACAAGCTGTCCTTCCAGCACTTCAAGATGGGATATGGTTCCGCGGTGGCGGCCGGCATGTTTGTTCTGATCACGGCAATCGCCCTGCTGATTCAGAGATTGCTCAAGGAGAGGGAGGGGATTTCGTGAAAACAGTCTCAAAAACACGTCCGCGCGTCAGCCTGTCCTGGGTGATCGCATTTGTTCTGGCCGGCATGTGGGTGCTTGCCACGGCACTGCCGTTCATTTTCATGGTGCTCAATTCCTTCAAGGGCCAGTTCGAGATGTTGAAGAAGGGCATTTTCCAGCTGCCGGACAGCTGGTATCCGGAAAACTACATCGACATCATGCAAAAGGGATTCGCGAACTATTTTCTCCACAGCGTCATTGTGCTGGTGGTGTCACTGTCCATCCTGTTGTTCATCACGGCCTGCGCCGCGTACCCGCTCGCCAGGATGGCGTTCAGGTCCAGGGGAACCATCTTCGCGCTGATAGTCGCCTGCATGTCGATCCCCATCCACGTGACGTTGATTCCTGTTTTCAAAATGTCCGTGGAATTCAAGATTTATGATACACTGTGGGGGTTGTTCGGTCCCAACATCGCGTTTGCGATTCCGATTTCCGTTTTCATCCTGACCACCTTCATGAAGAGCATTCCCAGAGAGGTGGAGGAATCCGCGGAGATCGACGGCTGTGGAAAGTATCGAACCTTTTTCCATATCATCCTGCCCTTGTCCAAGGCCGGCATTTCCACGCTGGCCATCTACAATGGCGTGGGGATCTGGAATGAGTTCAGCTTCGCGAACACGCTGACCCAGTCAAAATCCGCCCAGACGCTGCCGTTGGCGATTCAGGCGTTCCAGGGCGAATACTCCATGAACATTCCGGTCATCATGGCGGTGCTGGTGCTGACCGTGCTGCCGATGATCATCATGTTCATCGTGCTTCAGGACAAGCTTGTGAAAGGACTGATGGCAGGCGCAGTCAAAGGATAACCTGGTGAGAAGTCGCTTCAAAAACTGGAATCTCGACAAAAAGATCCTGATCGTCACAGCCGCATTGATTTATGTCATTACGGCTGTGACGGTCGTGATCTTTTCTGCCTTTTATCTCACCTCTTTCATCCGCCAGGCCACCAATATTTCCAGCGATCAACTCAACTCCCTTGCGGTCAATTACGAGGCAACCCTCGATGGCTACAAGGAGCTGATGGAGGCGCTGATCATCGACGAGTCCATCCAGGCCTATGTGAAGAGCGACGGGAAGAAGGACGCGGATTATTTCTCCCTTGTCAACAATGTCAACGGCACCATGCAATACACCCTGAACATGCGGTCCGACCTGAAGTTCTTCTCGATTGTCAGCTACCAGTTTGACGGATTCCTCTACAAGGGCACCCTGACCAAAATATCGAGCACCTTTGAAAACGAGTACTGGCAGGATTACATGAACTGCGATGAAAGCCGTGATCCCGGCACCATCCGCATGAGCTACAACGATGTGTATCTTCCGGGCGAGAATCTGCTCAATGTGTATCTGCCGATTTACTCCATCACCAACATGATCAACGAGATGGGCCTGATGGTGATGGTTTTTGACGGCAGTCTGTTCGAGAGCCCGGACATGGGCAACGCCACCATGCGGTACGAGGGCGAGACCCTGTTGGTGGACGGAGCGGGACAGGTGGTTTCAAGCAAGGAGGAAACCCGGATCGGCGTGCCGTTCGAGCACGCGGATCGGCTCAGGGGTGAGGGCGGCAGCTTTGTGGTGCGGAGCAGCCTGTACAACTACCGGAAGATCGGCAAATGGAACTACATGCTCATCAACCGCATCCCACTGATGGACGTGTACCGGGACAACATCGTCGTCATTCTGATTCTGTTTGTGGTGTCCGTGGGCATGTCGTATGTCGGGCTGCTGATCTCCAAATCCATCATCCAGAAGACATACCGCCCCATCGATGTGGTCATCCATGGCATGAACGCGGCGGCGGAAGGAAATCTCGCCGTCCGGATCAACATGGAGAACGTGGGGGTCGACTTTGTGAAGCTGGCGAACGGCTTCAACTACATGATGGAGGAAATCAACGCGCTGGTGTCCCAGGTGAAGCGCGAGCAGCAGCTGATGGAACAGCTGCGGCTCAGTGCCCTCCAATCACAAATCCAGCCGCATTTTCTGTACAACGCGCTCGATTGCATCCGCTGGCAGGCCAGCGCGGAAGGGCAGGGGGAGCTCTCCGTGTTTGTGAAATCCCTCGCCCAGTATTACAGGCTTTGTCTGAGCAAGGGCAAGGACATCATTCCGCTGGCCCAGGAGATTGAGCATGTGCGGAATTATCTGATCATCCAGAACTTGCGGTATGACAACATCATTCATGGCATCATCGATGTGGATGAGGACTGCCTGCACGTGCCCATTCCCAAGATCACGCTGCAGCCGCTTGTGGAGAATGCCATTTACCACGGCATCAAGGGCCGGGGTGACGTGAAAGGGGAAGTCAGGATTACCGCGCGCTGGTCCGAGGGGGAAGTGGAAATCCGTGTGTCGGACAACGGACCGGTGCTGACAGAGAAAGAAATCCGGGCGATGAACCATTCCCTGTCGGAAGAGGAACCCGCCTTCGGATATGGCGTCCGAAACGTGAACAAGCGGATTGAACTGCTTTTTGGCAAGGCATACGGCCTGACCTTTGCCGGCAACCCCGCCGGAGGCCTGACGGTCAATATCCGTCTCCCGGGGAAGGAACCGGATTCGGTTGTCGAGGTGATGTGATGTACAAGGTTTTGATAGTGGACGATGAACGGATGATTCGGCTTGGCATGCAGAAGGCCATTCCCTGGCAGACCATGGATGTGTCCGAGATCCATGTCGCCAAATCGGGCGAGGAGGCGCTGACCCTCATTGAGGCGCACAAGCCCGACATCATGATCACCGACATCAAGATGGACGGCATGACCGGTCTGGATCTCATTGACAAGGCACTCTCCTTCATGCCGGAAATGCGGATCTTGGTGCTGACGGGATATGATGACTTTGAATACGCGCGCCGCTGCATCAAGCTCAAGGTGCACGATTTTTTCCTCAAGCCGATTGATGAGACGGCGTTGATGGAGTCCGTGCAAAAGCAGATTGCGGCCTTGAGGGAACGCAGGACGGAAACCGCGGGGGATGTCCATGCCAGCCGGGCGCACGCGGTTGTGGAGCAAATGAAGGTCGACCGGTTCCTGCGAACGCTTGTGGATGACGGCCCCCTTGCGGATGAAGCGGATATCGCCGCCTTTTGTGACTGTTACCGGTACGACAGGGACCAGCAGATGCAGGCGGCCGTCCTGGTGCCGGCCTTGCGGGAAAAGCAGGACGCGGCGTTGCTGAACTACGATACCCTGACCATCCGGAACATCTGCATCGGCATGGTGGATGCCCGGAAACGGGGGCTGACATTTCTTGACGCGCACGGCCGCATCGTCATCGCTTTTTTCTATGACGAGAAGCAGCGCGACGTCCTGGACTGGGTGCAGGAGTTGAACGGCATCCTCGGGGACGAGTACGGCAAATCGCCCAAAATCATCATTGGCCGTGTGGTGTATGGCTTTTCGCAACTGCGCGATTCGTACCATGAGGCCATCCATCTGCTCAATGAGGGGCTGGAGCATTTTGACGAGATCATTCTCTCCAATGCCGTGAAGACCCGGGGCATGATATTCCAGGATGTGTTCGAGGAGATGAAGCGGGCCATCGCGGATCGGATCGTGGACGCGGAGAGCGTCCTGCGGGTGTTTGCCCGTTTCAGCCAGGCGGTGGAGTCGTACCACCTTTCCACGCCCTATACGCGCAAATGCTGCTTTGATCTCGCCGCGGCCGCCTATTACGCGGCGGTGATGTCGAACCATCGGGAAATCGATGCCCGCCTGGTCACATTGCTGCACGGGCTGGCCAATCTGGAGGTGGAGGAGATGCTGGAGATGACCCGTGTGTTTCTCTCCAAGCTCACCCGGCGCAACGAATCGGAGCAGCTGCACGAAATTGTGGAGAAGGCAAAGGCCCATATCCTGACCCATCTGGGCGAGAACCTCTCTGTCGCGGACATTGCGGCAACGCTGTAT
>JAEWSN010000036.1 GCA_023459915.1 Bacillota bacterium | reverse complement strand
GTTCTCAGATCCTGTCGGGATGCCTGCTCATTTTGAAGGGCCTGCTTCTCATCACGCAGCCTTCTAATCTCCATACCAAGCTCATCACCGGTATTCTTAGAATTAACGGTTGCCAATAGCTCCTGCTCGTTCCTTTTATCCACATGGAGAGGACAACTTTTCTACTATCAAATCTTTTCTTAATCCACCTTTTACCATGCTGAAATGGCACTTGCAGGTCAGATCCTCTGAACAGTCAGTTCAATACCCATCACAATAATGGCCGGCAGATTGTTGGTGATGAAATTAATAATTGTCATTATAATCTGTGGCAACGCTTCCATCAGCTGAGGTAAGGCGTTTAAGAGGCCCTCTGCTAAACCCACAATCTCAGTACGCAATAGCCGAGCTAATTGGCAAGCCACAAACGACTGTCAATTATATGGTAAAACGTATGCGGACAATACTCCAGCAGCATGTTGGCCGTGAAGATTTAGGAATATAAACAACGAGGCGGTAGTTCATAACAGGGCTACCGCCTTAAAATTATTACAACAGCTCTATAGCTTCAACCTATCCTAAAAACAACAGTTCTGTACACTCGCAGAGCGAAAAGCAGTTCTGTAGCCCCAACCTGACAATTCTATTGAGGCCTACACTATTTATGAAAGATAAAAAGAAAGGTTTCCAGCAATCGGCGATCATTACCGAATGTCCGGAAACCTCTGATTTCAGGCCTTCTCGGGCCTATTATTTATCTTTACGTGACATCAATACTACCGTCTCAACGTGTTCTGTCCAGGGGAACATGTCCACCGGCTGTACGGACTGAATCCGATAGACAGGCTTTCCGTCTGCTGTTTCACCCATCGAATCATGCCCTGCTTCGCCCACCGGTTCACCCCCCGCAGCGCCTGCCGTGCCATTTCCCGCAGCGTTTGTCCGTTCCCCGCACAACACCTTCAAATCCCGGGCCAGCGTGGACGGATTGCAGGAAACATAGACGATTCTGTCCGGCTGCATTTCCAGGATGGTCTGCAGCAGGGTGGCATCGCAGCCCTTGCGGGGTGGATCCACAATGACGACATCGGCCTTCACGCCCTCGGCGTACAGGGCGGGCACCACGGTTTCCGCTGTGCCCGCATGAAACGCCACATTTTCCACGCGATTTCGCCGCGCGTTCTCTTCGGCGGACTCCACGGCTTCCTCCACCACTTCAACCCCGATGACCTGTTTGGCCTTGCGCGCGGCCAGCAGTGATATGGTGCCGATGCCGCAGTACAAGTCGAAAACCGTCTCTGTCCCAGTGAGCGCAGCCGCTTCCAGGGCTTTGCGATACAGGGCCTCCGTCTGCTCCGTATTGACCTGGAAAAAGGAGAGCGGTGTGATTTCAAAGGTCATGCCGCCCAGCTTTTCAAGCAGCACCGGGCTGCCATGCAGGATGAAGTTTCGCTGTCCCAGCACCACGTTGCCAGCCTTTTCATTGACATTGAGCACCACGCCGACAAGTCCGGGCACCTCCGCGCGCAGCCGGCTCACCAGCTTGTCCGCATGCGGAATCCGGTCTTTCGCGGAAACCACCATGGCCAGCACTTCGCCGGTCTGTGTGCCCACACGGCAGACAATGTGCCGGAGGACGCCTTTGCCGCTGGTTTCATCGTACACGGGAACCTGATGCGCTTCCGCCCATGCCAGCACCGCGGCCCGCACCTTCTCTGTCGAGGGATGTGTAATTCCGCATGCCGATGCGTCCACCAGCTCATGACTGCGCCGGGCATAAAAGCCGGCGATGGGACGCTTGCCTGTATGTCCCACAGGATATCGGGCCTTGTTTCGGTATTTGAAAGGGTGGTCCATACCGAGTACCGGTGTCACCGCCACATCCGCCAAACCGCCAATCCGCGCCAGGCTGTCCTGTACCACCTGCCGTTTGAACCGCAGCGTCTCCGGATAGCTCATATGCTGCAGACTGCAGCCGCCACACCGCTTGAATACAGGACAAAAAGGCTCCCGGCGCTCCGGGCTCGCCTCCTCGAACGTCTGTACCCGTGCCACGGCATAACTGGACGCCACCTTGATGAGCCGTGCCGTGACACGCTCTCCTGGCAACGCACCCTGCACAAAAACCGCCATGCCATCAAGCCGGGCAACCCCCATCCCCTCATGGTTCATGGCATCCACATGAAGCTCCACGTCATCATTCTTGTTGTGGGGCCATTTGGCACGCCTGTTGTCTGCACGCATACCCTGCTTGGCAGGTGTGTTTTCCGAATTTGTTTCCTGATTGGCAGACGCATTGTCCGAATGCGTTTCCTGATTGGCAGGTGCATTGTCCAAATGCGTTTCCTGGTTGGCAGGCGTGTTGTCCGAATGCATGTCCTGATTGTCGCGCGTGGCTGATTGATTCATGATGTCCTTTCCCGACGCGTCGGATTCCCGAACGTCCATCCATGGTGCGTGACACGTCGGCCATTCAGCCATGGCGTGTCAGCCCGCATATTCCTCAAGAATGGCCTGCAGTCTCCCGGCTGCCTCTTCCAGCACCGTTTGCAGGCGTTGTGCCTCTTCCCGCTGCCGTTGGCCTTCCTGCAGACTTTTCGCCACCTGGCGCTCCTCTGCAACCCACATCTGTTCCTGATGCTCGAACACACCCAGCAGGGCCAGCATCTCCTGATTCACGTCGAACTGCTGCGCGCCGGTATCCGCGTACTCCGCCAGGCTGTCGACCACCTGTCGCACCCGGTCGGTGATGTCCGCCAGTGAATCATCCAGTCCGGCCATACGCCGGGCCCCCTCCTCAACGGTCGCAACCCCGGCATCCATCCCGGACACCGTTTCGGTGATGCGATGCTGGATCTCCCCAAGCTGCTTGCGGATTTCCGCGGCCGCCTTCGCGCTGGCATCGGCGAGCTTCCGGATTTCATCCGCGAGCACCGCGAAACCACGCCCGCCTTCCCCCGCCTTTGCCGCTTCGATGGCGGCATTGAGCGCCAGCAGGTTGGTGCGCTTGGCAATCTGGGTGATGGTGGCGGCGACATCCACAATTTTACCGGAGGATTGTTCCAGGGTCTCCATTTGGCCGGCGATGTCGCGAACCGTGTTGGATGCCTTCAGAATGACTTCCCTGGCTTCCGCCGCTTCCGCCTGGCTGCGCACGGCGGCCTGTTCCAGCGCGCCATCTGACGCATGCGTCTGCTGCGCCTTGCGCGTCGCAGGGTCCAACTGCGCCTTGTGCGTCGCAGGGTCCAACTGCGCCTTGTGCGCCGCGGTCGTCTGGCGTGCCCTGTTCGATGCCTGCGATTGCTGTGCCAATTGATGCTTCGCCTGACGGCCGGACTCCTTGCCCTTTTTCAGCATCTCCTGCAGGGTGCCGCCCAGCTCCGACAACAGCAGCCGGTTTTCCTCCAGTTTTTTGGCATGTGCCTCCCGCAGTGAGCGGATGGTGCCGTCAACCGCCGCGGCTTCCTCCAGCACGCGATCCCGCGCGGCCAATACCTGATTGTACTGCTCCGCGACGCCCTGGAAATCTGGTCCGAAGGCGACCGCCATCCGGCTGCCCCGCCGCGTGCCTGCCTGCCGCATCTGTTCGAGCATCTGCCGCAACGGCTTGCGGATGAACCGGCCGGTGAGCAGCGACACCAGTACGCCAACCAGCAGGCCGACAAATGCCAGCGCCAACAACAGGGGAAGCAAGATGGACTGCACGGACTGCGCGTTGTGAAGCTGCGCGTCGAACCGCTCCACAAACAGGGTGGTCAGTGCCGCATATCTGCCGGACTGTGCCTCCGCAACCGTCAGAACTGCAGACAGCGCGGCAGGATACGGATCCTCCCGGGAGGCCAGTCGGGTGCTGACAACGGGCTCCGCGGCCAGGGCCAGGTTGGCCACCGCCGCAGACAATGCCCTTTCCGGATCCCGAATCCACGCGGTTCCCCGCACGTCTGTCGGCGCTTCCGCCAATGCCGACAACGAAGCCTGCAGCGTGGCAAACGCCTCACTGTCCACACCATTGCGCGAAACCGCGTCCGCCGATTCACCGACCAGGGCCAGCGTCAATGCGTCCATCCACCCACGCACCTGCTCCGCAGCCGCCAACTCTCCCATCAGGCGATCGGTATCGGCCTGCAGCAGGGATATCGGCACCGTATCCAACTGTGTTCCCATGGCTTCCAGTTGCGCATTCAGCGTGTCCAACGCCCCATTCAACGGCAGATAGCCCTGCCGGAGCCGGACGAGGGCCGCAAGGGATCGCTCGGCGCTCTCCGCAACCGGTTGGTGATCCGGGCGTTCCAGCGCCAGGCCCGCCAATGTGGTGGCTGTGGAGACCTCCGCGTGCAGCGCGTCCCATCCAGCCTGTTCCGCCTGCTGTGCCGCCTGCCAGTCCGCATGGGCGGATTCCGCCTGCCACAGGGCCGCCAGGGTTTTGTCAACGGCCTGGGAAAGCTGCGCGTCCGTTTCGACAATCCCTTGTCGCTGCTGGGTCAGCTGGCGGATTTGTCGCGTCAGCTCGGCGGAGAAATCCGGGAACGGGTCCACCGCCGCCTCAACGCGCGCTTCGAGCATGCCGGCAAGCGTCTGCCGCGACCCCTCAAACGCCGACCACGCCGCAAGATACGGCGCAAGCGCGTCGCGCCCGAACAGGGGCACAAGCTCCTTGCCGTACGCCTGTGTCATGCTTTTTTCCACTGACAGAATTTCTTCGAGCGCCGCCTTGGCCGCCTGTATGTCGGACGAGTTGGTTTCTCCTGCGTCCAGCAGACCGGTCAGACCCTGACGTTGATCCGCATTGGCCTTCTCCCACGCCGTCAGCACGGCTTGGATCTCGGCCGCGCCGGCTTCGAGCGCGGTATCCTGTTCGGCCAGGAACGCGGACACATCCTCCCGCGACACTGCGGATTGGGCGACAACCATGCCTTTTTGCGCCGAAATCCGCTCCATGTCACCAAGCGCCGCCGTCAGAGAGGTGTTGTATCCGAGGGTGCGAACCTTTTCCGCTGTCTGCCCGCCGGCCAGCTGGAACGCAGCGGCAAAAAGCAGCAACAGCAACAGGGCGACCGACAGGACGCCCAGCAGAACTTTGTGTTGTATGGTGGCCTTGCCCATGCTTCACCCTCGCGGCGTTGAAATTGGGTTGGCGGAGGAGATCTCCTGATGAACGCTGAAACAACGCTGTCTACGGCATTATATCATATTCCCTGGCCACACGGCATCACCGCAAACGCCGATTTGCACAAGGGCCGCCCATCGGCGTACCGGCGGATCCCGACCTCCAGATGCGCACACATGCTGTTTACATACCCATTTTTCAATGCATCGTATCGGAAATGGAACAATCTCACTGTCACAAGTTTGCTTTTTGATATATAATGAACGCGCTGCGGTCTGAACCAACCCCGCATCCCTCCAGGGAAACAGTTCGCAGGCCAGCTCAGCCAAACCTGCCCACAGCCGCGGCCATCCAACGATTTTCGCGGCAGCGAAAGGACATGGAGACCCAAGTATGCAACACCAAAAAGGCAAATGGCGCAAAAGAAAAACCGGCACACTTTCCCTGTTGTTTGTTCCGCATCGCGGCAGACTTCGCACCCTGCGGATCGTTCACTGGAAGGCACTGTTCCGGGCTGTCACCCTTTTGGCCCTGCTGGCCGTCGCAGTCGGCGCGGTTTTTACCGTCCAGACGCTGGAAGAAAATGAAACACTTCGCCTCACGCTGGCACAGGAACGGTCGCAACACGACACCACCCTGGCCAGCCTGAACCTGCAACTGGCCAGCCAGACCGCTTTGCTGGCCGAGGCGGATCGCACCTTAACGGCGCATCAGGATGCGGCCCTCCTTTCGGACCGCACACTCAACAACTACAAGCAGGAGTATGAGTCACTGGTACTTGCGTATGTCGACACCAATTACGCGGCGACGAGCATCAGCCGTGGCGAGTCCGACAGCGACACCTTCCGGGAAGAAATCACCACATTGCGGGCACTCATCGAAACCGCTGAAGAAGCGGCGCTCGAGGTTTCTACACAAGACACCCTGCTGGCACGCAAAGCGGTTGAAATCGCCGAACAACTGCGTCATTTGCCCAGCGTCTGGCCCACCGTGCCGGACGCACAGGTGCATTCCACCTATGGCCGCCGCTTCCATCCGGTCTTCCATTATTACAAAAAGCACGATGGCGTCGATCTCGGAGAACACACCGGTGATCCGCTTTATGCTTCCGGTGCGGGAACCGTGACCATGGCGGAATGGCATACCGGCTATGGCAACCTGGTGGAAATTGACCATGGCAACGGCTACACCACGCGCTATGGACACTGTTCGAAGCTGCTGGTGAAGGTCGGGGATGTGGTGGAACAGGGGCAGGAGATCGCAAAAATGGGGGAAACCGGCACCGCCACAGGCCCCCACGTGCATTTTGAAATCCGGGTCAACGGCGCCACCGTGGATCCGCTGCCGTTCATTCGCGACCAAAAACCGTAATCCGCCGCCATGCGGCGCAAGTCCCTTGAACACATCCGTCATCCTGAACACATCCGTCATCCTGAACACATCCGGCACCCTGAACAGGGCCGCCATGCGTTCGGCAACGCACACCTTCGGGCAGGAAAGGGGTTCACATGTTTCAGAAGAAAAGCACTCCCCCCGCAGTCGACACCCTGGTTGGCGAGCACACCGCATTCACCGGGAACATTGAAACGGAAGGCTCCGTGAAAATTCTCGGCAAGGTGGAGGGCGACATCCGCGCCAATGGCGACGTTCATCTGGAAGCCAGCGCGCGCATCCAGGGTCAAATCTTCGGGGCCAGCATCTTCATTGCCGGCCGCGTGGACGGCAATGTCACCGCCAAGGCGCTGCTGCACCTGCAATCCACCGCCCGGTTGTTCGGGGATATCGAAGTGGGCAGCATGGTCACCGACGAGGGGGCCGTGCTGCAGGGTGCCTGCCGCATGGTGGAGTCCCCCGCGGTTCTGGACAAGACAGAACCGGCCGCCGGCAAATCAAAACGCGCCGCGCTGAAAAAAAGCAAGGACGACGATTGAACCGCAGCCTTCCATCACAAGGATGACGGCTGAGATATCCGCATTCAGGCACAAGGATGACGGATGGGTCCCGCATTCAGTCACGGGAGAGCAGCAGCCAGGCCATCCCTTCCGAAAAGGAAATTTCCGCTTCCGGCGCGTCGAACTCATTGCTCACAGCCAGCGTGGATCCAAACGGCAAGTCGCGGCCAGCCATGTCATACCGGAGTCCGGTGGTTTCCACGGCACATACGCCGGGCGGCAACGACACCAGTGAAACCTTGAAGCCTTCCTGCCGTGCCAGCCTCATTCGCGCCTTGGGCGCGTGCCCGGTCTCGCCGGGCTTTTTTGTTGCCGCCATCAGGGTCACCCGGTTGTGACCGTCTTCCACCCACGCGGGAATGCCCGCCATCACAAAGGGGTACAGCAGGGATAGGTTGGCCAGGGTATGATCCATGCGGGTGCCCAGCGCACCGAAGAAACGCGCCTCTGTGACACCCAGCCGAAACGCCTCCTCCACGCACAATTCCAAGTCTGTCTGATCCTTGTCCACGCGATGACGCACCCAGCGGGTATGCCCGTTGGCCTGCAGCGCCGCGAGGATGTCCGGGGCGAGTGAATCAAAGTCTCCGAGCAGCACATCAATCCGCAGCCCCCACGCATGCAGGCAGGTCGCGCCACTGTCGGCCGCCATCACGCAGTCGGCGTGTTCACACGCAGCCTTCAGCGTCCGAGGGTCCGGCTGGCCGCCACCGGCCACCACCACGATGTTCAAGAGGCCACCTCCTGCCGCGCCAGCTCCTGCGTGAGCGGAATGCGGAACAAAAACCGGGTGAACGCGCCCTTGCGCGACTGCACCAGGACCGTTCCCCCAAGCTGTTGCACGGCGTGGGCCACGGCGAACAGGCCGATGCCACGGCCTGAAATGCTGTCCGCATGAAGGACGGACGAATACCCCGGTTCAAAAATGTGCTGGATCACCACACGGTCATCCTCCTCGGGAACCGGCGTGCCGCCGGCACGCGCCAGACGTTCCTGTCTTATCCGCTCCGGATCGATGCCGCGCCCGTCATCGGCAATTTCCAGCAGCAAGTCTCCCCCGCGACGCTCCACATGGCACTCAATCCGTGCCTGCGCAGGCTTTGCGGCAGCGATCCGCTCCTCCGTCGTTTCGATGGCATGGGCGACAATGTTGTTGAAAATGTGAACCAGCACGCGAAAGAACGGATTGAACCGCTTGCCGTCAAGCAACACATCCATTCCCTGCACGACAAACGCGGGCAGTGTCAGTCCCCGTTCCCGGCTCACACGCTGCACATACGGCTCGTACGCGAGCAGCAGGCGCTTGGCATGGACACTGTACAATTCCCTGAACCGATACAGGATATCCCGGAGATCCTCCGGCGCAACTCCGGCCTTCTTGGCTTGCGCCTCCACCTCCATGGCAACCCGATCCAACTCGCCACGGCAGATCTCCACCGTCTGGTTTGGTGTCAGGAACGCATCCCCGACAGCCTCCCGCAGTCGCTGCAGGTCCCCGGCCATCCATTGCTCCGGCTCACACCGGGACAGCACCATCCGGACGTCGGCCACCGTGATGTCGCGCCTGATCAGGTCGGAAAGCTCGGATTCATACGCCATGAAGGAATCGGCCGTTTCCCGCAGACCATATCGTAAAAACCCGCCCTTGAAGGTGTGGATGTCCCGGAACAGCGCTTCGAGCCATTGCCGACGATTGGACAGCTTGTCCGCCTCCGTCTTTTGCTGCAGCAGGTGCCAAATCCGCACCTCCTCCAGAAACTCGGCAAACGCGTCCCGGTTGATCAGCACCGCGACCACCATTTTCAAGCGCTCATGCTCCCGCGAAAGCTGGGAACGGTGCGCCACCCGCTCGGTGCGGTCTTCCAGCACCACAAGCAAAAACCGCTGTCCGCGCAGGGTCGCGGGATCGGGGATCCTGTACCGGATCCCCACCAGATTGCCCTCCCGCTCACAGGTATCGGGGAGCAGCTTGAACAGGCTCTCCGTCCGCCAGTTGCTGCCCTGGGCAACCAGGTTTGCGATGAGCGTGCGCACCTGCTGCTTGTCCTCTTCCGGCTGCCCGGGCAGCATCAGGTCCGCATAATCCACCCCGGCGAGATCCGTCACACCGAAGGCCGTGGCGCAGCGGGGCGCATAGCCCTGAATCACCCGGGCGTCCGATCCGAGCATCAGATATCCCATCTTCGCCTCATCCAGCACCACCTGATGCAGTCTGGACAGATCCCGGTCCATTGCCTGAACCCTCTGGTGCTCCTCGTGCTCCGACACCAGGGCCATCCGCGTCCGCAGGTCGAAGGCGGTTAGGACATACCCCACACAATCGCCGTCCGGATTGAATCGCTGGCTGACGGTCACCTGCGCGGGTATTTTCTCCCCCTGGTGATGCAGCAGCCCGGTCTCACAGGAAAACTCCAGGGTCTCCTCCGGCAGGGCCATGTCTGGAACGACGCGTGTCCACGGCTTTCCTGTCAGCTCGGTGACACCGTAGCCAAGGGTTTCCCGCGCGGACACATTCATCTGGATGACACTGCCTTCGCGATCCAGAATGATCATCAGATCGCGCACCCGACGCATCACATCGGCTGCCGAAACCGGTGGTGCCGGCTCCAGCAGCCGATACCGGTACGCACAGAAGAACAGCGCCAGGAAAAATACGGTTGAGAACATCGGGGCGGTCCCCTGCGTGGGAATGCCCCGAATGGGCAGCCAGATGTCGAAAACCGCGCTCGCGCTCACCGTAAACGCGCCGGTCGCGGCCAGCAGATAGGCCTGCTTGCGTTCGCGCCGGTACGGAGTGCGCCAGCCCCAACCCAGCAGCATCAGCACAAAGACAATCCCCGCAACCGCCATATACAGCACGCAGAGAAGCAATGCCACCGAATCGG
This sequence comes from Bacillota bacterium, assembly GCA_023459915.1. Lineage (GTDB taxonomy): Bacteria > Bacillota > Clostridia > DSM-8532 > DSM-8532 > JAEWSN01. The sequence goes on along the minus strand of JAEWSN010000036.1, from coordinate 24,934 downwards.
CCGGTTTGGTCATGCCCCATCCCCACAGGGACAGGTCGAACCCTTCGATGAACCAGGCGGGGTTGATCCAGATGAGCACAAGAAAAACTGCTCCCGCCGCGCCCGTCCCCACCAGCAGCCATCCCCGTTTGCGGGGCGTGCCGGCCCGGGTGATCTCCAGCGCGAACAGCAGGAATGCCAGCGGATACAGGCACCAGCCGAACGCGGAGACCTGATGCCACAAAATCCGGGAAGCCTCCCGATGATGGGTCATGGCGTTGTACAGGCCAAGCGCCCAGATCGCGGAGGTGAGACACATGGCAAAGCAGGCGCGCCCAAGCCAGGTACGGGTGTTCGTCATCATGACATACGCCATCAGGCCCACCATGGTTCCCATGGAAAACACCGTGAGAAACGGGATGATTTGCGGCACCTGAACACCACCTCCTCCACTCTTCCTGTCAGCGCTTCGAGGCCGCCTTCATGTTCCTGACAAATGCCGCCGGATCCCCGCTGCCAAAAAAGGCGGAGCCCGTGATGAGCACATCCGCGCCGGCACCGGTGACCTCCGCCACGGTGGACAGGCCCATCCCGCCATCCACATGAATGGCGGCGCGACAGTCCTGTTCATCCAGCCAGGCCCGAAGCCCCGCAATTTTCGCCGTCATGGCGGGGATATACGCCTGGCCCCCCAGGCCGGGGTTCACGGTCATCACCAGCACCACATCGAGCAGATCCGCGACATGTGCCAGGGCGCCGATGGGCGTGGCGGGATTGAGCGACACCCCCGCCAGCTTGCCCAGCCGGTAAATGTCGCGCAAGAGGCGATCCAGATGGTGATTGCCTTCGGCATGGACGGTGAGGCTGTCGGCGCCGGCTGCCGCAAACGCCTCCAGATGGCGTTCCGGCTCCACCACCATCAGATGGACATCCATGGGCAGCGAGGTATATGGGCGAATGGCGGATACCACCAGCGGGCCGATGGTGATGCCCGGTACAAACCGGCCATCCATCACATCGACATGGATGCGATCCGCGCCCGACGCCTCGATGAGACGCACCTGCTCTCCCAGCCGCGCAAAATCGGCCGACAGGATGGATGGGGAAATCAGACTCATGTGGACGCACCTCCCTGACGGCGGAACCGGTTCTGATGCCGCTCCCGCAACTCCTCGTAAAACTGGGCGTACCGCGCGTGGCGCTCCGGCGAAATGCCGCCATCCGCCAGCTTCCGCGCCACCGCGCAATCCGGTTCGTGCAGGTGGCTGCAGCCGGGAAACCGGCACTGCCGCCGTTCCGGCTCAAACTCCGGAAAGTACGCGTCAAGCGTGTCGTATGAAACAGGATCCAGCTCATACCGGCTGAAGCCCGGGGTGTCGCACATCCAGCCGTCTCCCGGCAAGGGCAGCAGCTCGGCATGCCGGGTGGTGTGCCGGCCGCGGCCGATTTTTTCACTGAGGCTCCCGGTTTCCATGTGTTCGGCGTCGAGCATGGCATTGAGCAGCGTGGACTTGCCCACCCCCGACTGCCCTGCCAGCACGGTGGTGCAGCCGGCCAGCGCGTCCAGCAACGCCGGGATGCCTTCTCCCGTAACACAGCTGACCGGAAACATCTCGTAGCCGGTGGCCGCATACATCGTGCGCAACAGCTGCCAGACGGACGCGCTGCCCGCGTCACTGTCCCCTGCTGTGTGCCCTTCCTTCAGAGGCGTGTCCCCTGCTGTCTGCGCTTCCTTCAGGGGCGTGTCCGCGGCTGCGTGCCCTTCCTTCAAGGGCGCCTCCACATCGGTCTCCGGTATGCCTGTCGGCAACAGGTCCATCTTGTTGACCACCAGCAGCGGGCGGATGCCCCGCAGCTCGCAGGCGATGAGCAGCTTGTCGACCAGCGGCAGATCCGGCGCCGGTGTCACGGCGGACACCACGATGGCCATGCAATCCATGTTGGCCACCGGCGGCCGCACAAACTCGCTCTGGCGGGGGCGCAGCTCCGCCAGCACGCCTTGTGCGGGATCCCGGCTGTCCAGCCTCACCAGCACACGATCGCCCGCCAGCGGCGTCTGGCCCGAACGCCGAAACACGCCGCGCGCCTTGCAGGTCACGTGCCGTCCGTCGCCCGGAATCCAGACCTCGTAAAAGCCGCCAACCCCCTTGATGATACGGCCTTCCAGGCATGCATCCGCCGCGTTTCCGGATCCCGCGGCAACCGGTTTGCGCCCGTTTTTCAAATGTCCCTCTCCTTGTACAGGTCGTTGTTCACATAAATCCGCACCGTGCCACCTCCGTCGGGAATGGTGATCAACACCGGATACGGGAAGTCGGACTGCTTGATTCTCGCGTCGAGCAGCATTTCCTCCAGCCCGCTCTGCTTGCTGTACACGACCACGGTCAGCTGCACGGATTCTCCCGTCCAGTCTTCCTGCCACTCCACGGGAATGGTGACCTTTGCAAGCACCGGTCCGCTGTCCGTCGGTGTTGGCGTGGCTGTCGGCCCATCGGTCGCTCCCGGGCCCGGCGTAACCGTCACCAGCGGCTTCTCGAATGTGAGGTTCACCAGGGTTCCCTCCGGCACCAGCTCTCCCGGATTGATGGACTGGGCGATGAGCATCGCGCCGGTGGCCGGTGTGTCCGCGGGGGTGATTGTGCCGACGCCGAGCATGTATTCGGCCAGCTTCGCTTCCGCCGCCTTGCGATCGAGGTTCGACAAATCAGGCATGGACACACTCTTCTTCTCGGCGCCCAGGCTGGCGATCACCACCACCGTGTTCCCCGCCTCCAGCTCCGTGCCGGCAGGCGGTTCAAGCCGAATCACGCCGTCCAAGGGAACGGTTTCGGAATACTCGAATTTCTGTTCCACCACAAGCCCCATCTGATCCTCAAGAACAAGCCTCAAATCAAAACGGTTGGTGTCCATCGGCTGCGGCAGCACCACCTTGCGCACCCCGCTGCTGACATAGAGCTTGAGAGTGGTGAGCCCGCCGACCACGATTTTCGACCCGCCGGACGGACTCTGCCGCACCACATGATCCTTCTCGACCGTCGGCTCCTCGATGGGAATCACTTCATATGCAAGGCCTTCCGGCAAGCCATCCAGCACGACCTGCAGCGGCTGCCCCCGATAGGAGGCCACCTCAAACTCCTGCCGCCCGGCGGGGTCTGACCCCGTGGCGCTCGCGGAGGGGCTGGCGCTTGGGGAAACCCCGAGATCCCGGGTCACAAAACGGTAAACCCCGAACAGAAGACCCGCAATCAGGGCCACAAGCCCCACATACAGCAACGGCATCAGCAGCTTTCCGGGATTGAAGCGTCGCACGTTGCGGCTCGACGCTCTCCGGGATGGTGCAGCACGCATGTCCAATTCCTCCCCGAGACCGTTTTGCGGTCGCGCGGGCGCGGGATGCCGGTGAACCGGGATGTCCAGCGCGCCCGGCGCACCGGCCGCCACCGTCCCCGGCTCCGGCGGCATGACCGACGAGCCGGTCGGCGCGCCCTCGGTTCCCGCCGGGCGGACACCCACGGCCGCCGCCGGGTTGTGCCGCACCCGTTTCAGATCGGCGATGAGACTTGCCGCGTCCGGATACCGGTCCGACCGTTTTTTTTGCATCAGGGACTCCACAATGTCCGCCAATCCGCCAGGCAATGCAGGGTTTATCGCGTCCACCCGCGGAATGGCGTCCTGAATGTGCCGAAGGGCTACGGAAACGGGATTCTCGCCCGCGAACGGCAGCGTGCCGGTCAGCATTTCGTACAGGGTGACCCCCGCGGAATACAAATCGGACTGCGCGTCGACATACCCGCCGCGCACCTGCTCCGGTGAGGCGTAATGGACCGACGCGACGGTATCGACCTTCACTGTTTCCATGGTGGCGGAGGCAATCCGCGCAATGCCGAAGTCCGCCACCTTCGGCTCGCCATCGGAGGTGAGCAGGATGTTCTGCGGCTTGATGTCGCGGTGGACGATTTTTTTGGCATGCGCGCGCTGCAGGGCGGAAGCCACCTTGATCATCACGTCGACCGCCATCTCCCAGGGCATGGGGCCGTGTTCCTCCAGCAGCTCCTTCAGGCTCCGGCCGTCGACGAGCTCCATGACAATGTAGTCCACACCGTTTTCCTTGCCCACATCATAAATCTGGACAATGTTCGGATGCGTGAGGCTGGCCGCGGCGCGGGCCTCGGTCTCAAACCGGTGGACCAGCTCGGTGTTGCTCCGGTACTCGGCCCGCAGCACCTTGATGGCGACGTCCCGCTGCAAATAGGCGCAATGCGCGCGGTACACCGTCGCCATGCCGCCGGTGCCCAGCTCCTCATAGATGGTATATCGATTGGCAAGTATCGTACCTGTCATCTGCACTCCCCCCGGTCCACAACGCACACGCGATTCATGGCAGGTCCCCCGGCTCCACCGCGGCGATGACAACAGTGATGTTGTCCCGGCCGCCCCGGCGATTGGCCAGGTCGACCAGCCGCGCGGCCGCCTCCTGCGGCGTGTGCCTCATCAATGTCTCCGCCATTTCCGCCTCGGACACATATTCGGTCAGTCCGTCGGTGCAAAGCAGCAGCTGATCCTCCGGCAGCAAGCGCTCCCAGAGAAAATCGGGCTGCATGTCCATTTCAAAACCAAGCGCCCGGGTGATTTTGTTGCGCTCCGGGTGCGACTTCACCTCTTCCTGACGCAGCGCGCCGGAAGCCACCAGTTCGGCCACCCAGGTGTGATCCCGGCTGAGCTGGCGCACAGCGCCATTGCGCAGCAGGTAGGCCCGGCTGTCCCCGAGATGGACAAGCAGCAGCATGGGCCCGTCCAGATAGGCTGCGGTGAGCGTGGTGCCCGATGAAACCCCGGAAAGATTCCGCGCGGCGTAAGCCAGGATCTCCTGGTTCGCTTCCAAAAGCCCGTCGCGCAGCAGTTGCTCCACATCCTCCAGGCAACTGCCGATTTCGGCACAGTTGCGCAGGGTGTCGCCCATCACCTCCACGGCAATGCGGCTGGCCACCTCTCCCGCCTGATGTCCGCCCATGCCGTCCGCCACCACAAGCCCCACAGGCTGTCCCGCCTGATTGAGCACCACGCGCCACGCGTCCTCATTCTGTTCGCGTTTTCTTCCCACATCGCTTCGTGCCGCGTACTTCACGTTGTTTCCTCCCCGGACGGCGAAACCGTGTCCCGTCGCAGCTGCCCGCAAGCGGCTTCGATCTCGCCGCCAAGCTCCCGCCGGACGGTCGCCGCAATGCCCTGTGCCTCCAGAATTTGCTGAAATTCGCGGATGGCGGCGACGGTTCCCTGTTCATAAGGCGTTCCCGGCACCGGATTGACCGGAATGAGATTCACATGGCACAGATGCCCCCGACAGAGGTCCGCCAGCTGGCGCGCCTGTTCCGGGGCATCATTCCATCCGCTGACCAGGGCATATTCGAAGGTGATGCGCCGCCCGGTGATTTCCACATAATCCCAACATGCCGCCAGCAGCTCCGGCAGCGGCCATTTGCGGGCAACCGGCATCGTCTGCTCCCGCAGCGCCTGGGTGGGCGCGTGCAGGGATACGGAAAGGTTGACGGGCATGTCCTCTTCGGCAAACCGCCGGATGCCCGGCACGATGCCGCAGGTGGAGACGGTGAGCTTGCGCCAGCCGATTTCCAGCGTATCGGCGCGATTCACACGCCGGAGAAACCCCATGCACGCGTCATAATTGTCGAAAGGCTCCCCGATGCCCATCAGCACCACATGGCCGATGCGTTCGGCCGCGTCCGCCATCATGGCCAGCACCTGCGCCACCATTTCACCGACCGAGAGATTGCGCTCCAGACCAAGCTTGGCCGACGCGCAGAAGGTGCAGCCCATCCGGCAGCCCACCTGCGTGGAGATGCAGGCGGAGAGCCCGTATTTGTAGCGCATCAGCACACTTTCGACCAGATGTCCGTCACGAAGCCGGAACAGGTACTTGGCCGTCCCGTCCCGGGAAGAAACCTGTTTTTTCACGAGCGCGAGCCCACCGGCCACGCACGTACCGGCCAGCTCCTCCCGCAGGGACGCGGGCAGGTTGGACATGTCATGAAAATTGAGGACGCCCTGATACAGCCATTTCCAGATTTGCTTGGCCCGAAAAGGCTTGTGCCGGCGTTGCGCGACAAAATCAGCGAGCGCGTCCGCTTCAAAATCCAGCAGATTTGGCAGGTCGTTTGGGGTTGCGCCCATTGCCGAAGCGGAACTGGTCATGTCGCCTCCCGATCGGCCGAGCCGATACCTTTCACGGATGGTGCGGCCATCCATGGGCTGTCGCTGTGCGCCACGGGCCGCAGCAACAGCTACTTCTCCCGTGTGAACCGGGCGATGAAGAACCCGTCCGTTTCCGGATTGTCCGGGAACAGGCGCTCAAACGCGCCGGGACCATCCGCGGTGAACGCCGGCCCATTCCCGTCGCCCGCGGCCAGGAACCGTGCGCAGACGTCCTCGTTCTCCGCCCGCTCCATCGAACAGGTGCTGTATACCAGCACCCCGCCGGGTTTCACATACCTTCCTGCATTATACAGGATACGGGTTTGAATCTCAACCAACGCGGTCACGTCCCCCGGCGTCCGGTTCCATTTGATGTCAGGCTTTCTGCGGATGATGCCGGTTCCGGTGCAGGGGGCATCCACCAGCACGCGGTCGAACTGCCCCTCCGCGTCGGGAAACAGGCGGGTGGCGTCCCGCTGTGCCGTCCGGATGATGGTGATGCCAAGCCGGGCGGCGGTTTCCCCGATGAGTCCCAGCTTGTTGGCGTGCAGATCCCACGCGGCGATCTCCCCCCGGTTGCCCATCCGTTCAGCCAGATGTGTGGTCTTGCCGCCCGGCGCGGCACAGGTGTCGAGCACCCGTTCCCCGGGCTGCGGATCAACAATCTTGGCCACACGCATGGCGCTTCCGTCCTGCACGGTCATCCGGCCCTCGGCAAACGCGGGCAGCCGGGTCAGGCCGTCCACCGCGGTGAGCACAATCGCGTCCGGAGACACGTCGCCCGCCCGCGCCTGCACGCCCTGTGCCAGCAGCTCCGCCAGCAGGGCCTCCCTTGACCCCTTGAGCCGGTTCACGCGAACCGTCAGCGGAGGCCGGGCATTGCCCGCCGCCAGGAGGGCTTCTGTCCGTTCTGCACCAAACTGGTCGCGCCAGGTTTCCACCAGCCAGTCGGGATGGGAGTGGCGAACCCCCATGGCCGTCACCCAGTCGGTCTGCGGATCCGGCCACGAAATGGCATCCCGCTTGCGGACAATGGCCCGCAGCACGGCATTGACAAACCCCGCGGACTTGCCGCAGTGCACCTTCGCCATCTCCACCGCCGTGTTGCAGGCCGCCGACGCCGGCACCCGGTCGAGATGCAGCAGCTGGAAGGCGCCCATCAGCAGCAGCACATGCACCTGGGGTGACATTTTGCGAACCGGAACGCTGGAAAACTGGCCCAGCACATGATCCAGCTCCCGCTTCCAGGACAGGGTGCCATAGACCAGCTCCGTCGCGAACGCCCGGTCGGTCCGGGTCAAATCGGGCCGGGACAGCTTCTGCAGCGCGATATTGGCATACGCGCCCTGTCCGATGCTCTTGCCGAGAATTTGATAAGCCGCTTCCCGTGCCTTGTCCAGTTGAACCTTCATGCTGTCGCCTTCCTGTGTGACCATTTGGGGTGATCATTTTTGGTGACCATTTCTGATGATCACCTTTGGTGACCATTTTTCAGAATGCCTGTGGAATATGATGCACCCTCGCGGTGCGGCGTGTCTTGTCGATCATCACTTCCACCACGTCAAATCTGAGCGGCTTCCCTTGGTGCACCGCCTGGGATTGCAGGAACACCTGCGCCATCCGCCGGATGCGGCGGCGCTTGTCCGCCGTCACCGCCTCAGCGGGCCGTCCATACGCCATTCCCGTCCGGGTTTTCACCTCCACGAAGCACAGGGTGACGCCATCCTCGGCCAGCATCACGAGGTCGAGCTCGCCCAGGCGGCCCACCCGGTAATTCCGCGCCAGCAACCGGCAGCCCAGGGCCGTCAGATGCCGGGCGGCCAGTTTCTCACCCAACTGCCCGATTTGACCCTTCGGGTTGGGGCGCGCACACACGTCAGCCATTGCCGGCCCCGCCTTCCATGCGTCGCGCAAGGGACGGCCGACGGCGGTTCATGGCCTGTTCATCCATCCGGCTGACGAACGCGAGCACCTCCGCCACCACCTCATAGAGCTCCTGCGGGATCTCGGTGCCGAGCTTGAGCGTCCCGAGCACGTCCGCCAGATGCGCGTCCTCGTACACAGGCACATCGGCGCTCTTCGCGGTCTCGATGATCTTCTCGGCGATATCGCCCCGGCCTGTGGCCACCACCTTCGGCGCCTTGTCCATCCCGGGCTCATAGGAGAGCGCCGTGGCTTTCCGAACCTGTCGGGATGGCTGTTTCGCTTCCGCCATCGCATCCTCCATTGACACTCACAACCGCACATCCACGCCGCCGGTTCGCCCAAGATGCTCCTCCGCCGCCCGCAGCGCGGTCAGCACGGAAATGGGCTCCTCCTGGGAGGTGCGCACCTTCAAATCCACCAGATGAAAGCCCTTTTTCTCGAGTCCCTCGTACAGCGTGGGCTTGAGCTCGGCCAGCAAGTCCCGCACATCCTTGCCGGGCACCCGGAACTGCAGCGTCACCTGCCGCTGGCGCGCATGCGCAAGTGTCTCCACATGCCCAAGATGCTCTGTGTCGAGTGCCAGAAACAGGGTGAAGTCCGACGCGTCGATGCGGCCGCGGCTCCCCTTGCGCTTCATCACATACAGTTCCCCGCGCGCGTCCTGACCGTTGATTTGCAGGGGCACCTGCACAAAGGCCTGATAGGTGGAGATTTGGTTGAACAGCCGCATGGCGGTTGCCGCGTCCTGCAGCGTCGGCCGCAGGGCCGCGGCGGTGTCCGTGTCAAGGCGTGACAGGACCTGTGCGGACCATTCCAGCTGCTCGCGCACGGCCTGCGCCAGCTTGCCCACATCCACCTCGCGGGGAGAAATCCCGGCCTGCTCCGTTCCCGCCTTGGCAACAGCCTGGTCGAACGCGGTGAGTACCGCCGCACGCGCCTGTTCCGGCGTCATTTGCTCCCTTGTGCCCTGCGTGAGCGCTTCCGACACCTGTGCCAGCAGTGCTGACAGCCCCGCCGCCGTTTCAGGATTCAACGGAAACGCGCCGGCCGGAGTCCCCGCAGTTGCCGTGGCGCCTGCCTGGGCCCCCGGAACCGCGGCCCCCGATGCGCCGGCCATGTCGGCACCGGCGGCTCCCGGGATGACGCCGTCCGGCATCTGCTGTGTCAGGACGGCGTTGTCCGCGGGCACGGCGCCGGCCGTCACACCCGACCCCGCCACAGTCCCGGCCGCCTGCGCGGCCGCACCGGCAGTGTTGCCCGCTGCCGCGCCGACCGCCATCCCCGCAGCATTCGGATTCGCCGTACCGGCTTCTCCCGTCTGCGCAGCCATGTTCATGGCGGCGTCCCCCGACGCCGGCGTTGCCGCGGTCGTGGCGGCCGTCACGGCCGCAGCCATACCGGCGGGCACGCCCGCCGCTTCTCCCATGCCGGGCAGCAGCAGCGACAGGAGCACACGGCCGCCCGGCACCGGCAAAAGGGCATTTTGCAGTACCGTCAGGGCGGATTGCGGCGTCTGGCCGGATTGGGTCAGCGTGGCCAGTGCCTCGCGCAGCGCGCCGGACAGGGCCACCCCATTGCGGGACAGGATGCTGTCGCTTGCCGCTCCCGGCTGCGGCTGTCCTGCCGCCAGCTTGTCCGCGGCCGCCTGCATCAGCCGATCCGCAAGGCCGCCAAGCTGTGCGGTCTGCCCCTGTTGGGTCAGCAGGGCATCCCGTTCCGCCTGCGGCAGACCCGCCAGCGCGTCGGCCATGCCGGCGGCAAGGGAACGCAGGTTCGCGCCCAGTTCATATTGCCCCTCCAGCATCCGGCCCAACAGACTGGCGGCGGGGTCTGACCCCTCCACGGCGTTGGCGGCCAGAAACGCGGCCTGATTTTCAGGCATGCCGGTTTCACGCACCAGCGCCAATGCGCGTTCCACCAGCTGCGGCACCGCCTTCTCCCCCAACGCGCGCAACGCGTCGCCCACCAGCTGCGCCGGGGACTGTGCATCTGTCCGGGCGGCCGTTCCGGCCGGGAGGCGTTCGAGCACCTGCGCCGTCGGGATGCCGTCCTGGCGCTCACCAATCTGCAGGCGCACCACGGTGCCGGCATCGAGGCGCACGCCCTCCGCCACCCGCGCGTGCAGGGTGCTCCCGTCGGTGAGGCGCATCTCCACCTGACCGTTGTCGGAAGCCGTCACGCGTCCCTGCACCACGTCTCCCGGAGAAACCGTCTGCGCGCGATTGCCGGTTGGCATCAGCGCGTCCCCGCCCATGCCGTCAATCCGCATCCCGGTCACCCCCTTGCCAATCCGGGGACAGCGGGTCATGCCCGTGCCCGTCTTTCGCCCCGAGAATGCCGCCAATGAAGGATTGCCGGTGCAACGGGCAGGGGCCCGCGCGGTGCAGTGCCGCCACGTGCTCGGCCGTGCCATATCCCTTGTTGCGGATGAACCCGTACGCCGGCCACTCGGTATCGAGCTTGTCCATGATACGATCCCGGGTGACCTTGGCGAGCACGGAGGCCGCCGCGACTGCAAGGCTTCGGCTGTCGGCCCTGGGGACGGAAACCTGGCGTTCCGGCAGCGGCAGGCGCACCGCGTCGATGATGAAGGCGTCCGGCCGCCGCTTCATGGCCTGCACCGCCAGGAGCATGGCCTTGCGCGTGGCGTTGAGAATGTTCACACGATCGATGTAGCCCGCGTCACATATCCCGATCCCCCAGGCGACGGCCTTCTCACGGATTTCTCCGTACAGGCGTTCCCGCACCGGCGCGGACAGCTTTTTGGAATCGTCCAGCCGTTCCAGCCATACCTCATGGGGCAGGATGACGCACGCGGCCACCACGGGACCTGCCAGAGGGCCGCGGCCGGCCTCGTCGATGCCGCCGACCAGCGGGAGTCCCTCGAGCCACAAATCGCGCTCCATCTCCCGCAAACCCTCCAGCCGGGCAAGCTCACGGAGGCGCGCGTCCACTTTTTTTTGCTGTGCGGCAATCAGCGATTCCGCCTTTGGTCCTGCCTGTGGGGCAATTTGAAAAAGCCAGGCCAGACCCGCTTCCGGATCCATCCCCGACAACTGCGCTGTCATGGCTTTCTTCGTCCACTCCGCCACAATCATTCCCCCTCCGGTTGATTTATCGGCGTATCCACGGGAGAGGGCAATACCGGCGCGGCTTTTTCAGGCGGGCGCTCCAGACTGATCCGGCCAAGCTTCGCGCCCCGGAACTCATCGAGCACGATGGCGGAAATGCGGTGCAGGTCCACTTCGCCGCCGGCCACCAGACATCCGCGTTTCCGGCCGGCCTCCAGCAGCAAATCCATACCCGATTTGTCCTCAAGCGACGCCAGCTTGTAGCGTTGGGCCAGCCGCGCCGGATACAGGTGGGCCATGCGCGCAATGAGCTTGGCCGCCAGCTCCGCGGTGTCCATGATGTCGTCGCGGATGGCCCCGGTGAAGGCGAGCAGCAGGCCGGTTTCCTGATCCTCGAACTTGGGCCAGAGGATGCCAGGCGTATCGAGCAGCTGGATTTCCGGATGGATGCGCACCCATTGCTGCGCGCGCGTCACGCCGGGCTTGTCGCCCGTGGCGGCGATGGCCTTGCCCGCAATGCGGTTGATGAACGCTGATTTGCCCACGTTGGGAATGCCCACCACCATGGTCCGGATGGGGCGGCTCAACCTGCCCCGTCGGACAGCCGATGCCAGCTTCGTGGCAGTCAGCGCCTTGAGCTGCCGGTGGATTTCCTTGACGCCGGCGCCACTCAACGAATTGGTGTAGACCACTTCCATGCCCTGCGCGCGGAACCAGGCCTCCCATTGCCGGTTGACCGCCTCGTCCGCCAAATCCGTCTTGTTCATCGCGATGACGCGGGGCTTCTGCCCCACCAGCCAGTCGATGTCGGGATTGCGGCTTGAAAGGGGAATCCGGGCGTCCAGCAGCTCAATGACCACATCCACCTGCCGGATGGTCTCCTGTATCTGCCGCCTTGTCTTGGTCATGTGTCCGGGGAACCATTGTATCTGCACGGGCACCTCCCGCCTGTCTGCTTGTGTTGGAAATTTTCGGCCGGTCCGGGCCTGTCTGCCTGTGATGGGCTTTTCGGCCGGTCCGGCCTGTCTGCTTGTGATGGCCTGTCCACGGTGTTGGGGATACAGGGAAAACAACAAGGGGACGCCTGCGACGTCCCCCCTTGCTCTTCCGTATGGTGGTTGACCTGGCGCGGTCAGCTGTTCGGATGCGGGCGATGGCCCGGATCTGTTCAGTTCTTGGACACGCCGATGTCTTCCTTGAGACGCGCCCGCTTGCCCACGCGATCGCGCAGGTAGTAGAGCTTGGCCCGGCGGGCCTTGCCGCGACGGATGATGGTGAAGCTGTCGATCTTCGGGGAATGGATGGGGAACACGCGCTCCACACCGATGCCGAAGGACAGGCGCCGCACCGTGATGGACTTGCGGATGGCCGTGCCGTTCATGGCGATGATGGTGCCCTCAAAGGCCTGGATACGTTCGCGCGTACCTTCGACGACCTTGACGTTGACACGCACGGTGTCACCGATTTTCAAGTTCGGAAGGTTTTGCTTCAAGCCTTCCTGTTCAAGGACCTGGATGATGTTCATGTTGCTTCCTCCAATTCATAGGGCGTTCTTATCCGCGCCACGCGTGGCTGACGAACAGCGGACCGTCCCGTACTTGCGCCGATACAGTATACCACGGGCAGGGGCGCGACGCAATGAAAATCTTGCGCCGCAACGATTTGGCCCGAACGCCCCCGCTTTTCAAACAGACGAGGGGGCCCGAACCGGCAACACCACTCAGTAGTTGCGGCTGACATAGGGCACCTCTTCCACGCCCTCGAGCAGATTCAACCGCAGGGCCAGGTGGAAAAAGTAGCCGCTGAGCAGATTGGCCAGGTCCAGCAATCCTTCCGGCACCGCATGCCCCTGGTGGAGATGCCGGTACAGCAGCCGCACCAGCGCCTTTGCCTCCACCCGCAGCAGGTGCGCGCGACAGGCATTCTCACTCCCCTGCGTGAGCACGAACCGATCACATCGACCCGCAACCGCCGCCCGGTGTCCCTCCAGCGCGACGCGCACCCAGTCGATTTCCTCCGACGTCACGGTGAACCGTGTGCGGAGCGTCGGGTTCATGTGGTATACCAGCCCGCACAACCGCAGCAGCTCGGCGCGAATGTCCTCCCGGCACACGGTGGCGTGCAGCAGGCCAATCGCGGAGGCCATGTGGTCCGTTGCCAGCTCGAAATCGCAGCGGAGATCCTCCGGGTTGTCCGCAAGGAAGGGATACGCCTCGTCCGGGCTCCGATACAATGCCTTTGCCATCACCATTCTCCTCCTTCGTCCCTTGAAGGTTCCTCCGTCCACAGGGACAGCACATCCCGCATGTGGGCCCGCACATCCAGTCCATAGACCCCGTCGAGCTGCCTTGAGGCCAGGATGCCTTTTGCGGGACCATCGGCGACAATCCGCCCCGCCTGCATCAGTACCAGCCGGTTGGCCAGTTTGGCGGCCAGCCCGATGTCGTGCAGCACGCCCAGCACGCCCCGGTTCTCCCGGGACGACCACTGCAGCAGATGGTCCACGAGCTCCACCTGATGCCGCAAATCCAGATGGTTGGTCGGTTCGTCCAGCAAAATCAGCGCGGGCTCCTGGGCAAGGGTCCTGGCCAGGAACACCCGCTGAAGCTGACCGCCGGACAGGCTGTCGATGGGCCGTTCCGCCAAATCGGCCATGCCCACGGCCTCCAGGCAGGACAGCACCATCGCGCGATCCGCCTTGCCCGGCGCGTCGAACAGTCCCCGCTTCACCCGGGCATAGCGGCCCAGCATCACGGTTTCATACACCGAGTAGGCAAAATGCACCGTGGAAAGCTGGCTGAGCATGGCCACCTCCCGCGCGATGTCCCGCTGTTTGAGCCGGCGGATGTCCTGCCCGCCCAGCCGGACCGTGCCCGCCGAGAGCGGGAGCAATCCGCAGATGGCCCGCAGCAGCGTGGTCTTGCCGCAGCCGTTGGGGCCAATGAGGCACAGGTTTTCGCCGGAATGAATGTGCAGTGACACGTCATGCACCACATCCACGCCGTCGTAGCCGCAGGAAACGCCATGAAGTTCCACCAGGGGTGCCTGTCCGCTCATGCCGCGCCTCCCTTCCGGGAACGCCGGAAATACACCCAGGCGAAAAACGGCGCGCCGATGACCGCCGTCACCGTTCCCACCTGCAGTTCTCCCGGCGACACCAGCGTTCTGGCCAACAGGTCCGCCACAACCATGAACGTGCCGCCGAAAAGTGCGGACAGCGGCACCACCAGCCGGTGGGAGGCACCAAAGAGCTTGCGGGTGACGTGCGGCGCGATGAGATCGATAAACCCGATGATGCCGGAGAACGCCACCGCGCTGCCGGTCAGCGCCGCGGAAACGCCCAGCAGCAGCCATTTCACCCGGCGCACGGACACGCCCATGGTCTGTGCCTGCTCCTCCCCGAAGACAATCATGTCCAGTTCCCGCGCCTGCAGGCGCAGCCACAGGATCCCCGCCAGCGTGACAGGCGCCAGAATGCCGATGTGAGACCATTCCTTGAGCGCGAAGCTGCCCATCTGCCACAGCGCGATGCGCTGCATGTGTTCCTTGTTGACCGACGCGAGCAGCGTGAGCATGGCGTTGATGAACAGGGCGAACACCATGCCGGCCAGGATGATGGTGTTGTTGGAGAACCCCCTGTCCATGCGCGAGGCAAATCCCACGGCCAGAAACACCGTCACCATGCCGGAGATCAGCCCCACCAGCGGCAGGGTGAACGCGCCCAGCAAGGGGAGCGTGAACCCGGTGACCATGACAATGCCCGCGCCCAGCGCCGCGCCGGCGGAAACCCCGAGCGTGTACGAGGAGGCCAGGGGATTTCGCAGCACGGATTGCATCACCGTCCCGCTGGCGCCAAGCCCCGCCCCGACCACGAACGCCAGCAGCACGCGCGGCAGGCGCATGCGCCACACCAGGCTGTCGGTGATGCCCGAAATACCTTGTGGCAACGGGGTGCCAAACAAATGCCGGGCCAGGATGGCCAGAATGTCTCCCGGCGCCACAAACACGCTGCCAATGCCGGTGCCCAGCATCAGGACCAGCACAGCCCCGGCCAGGGACAGCAGGATGAGCCATCGCTTGCTTGCGGTGATACGCCTTTTCACAGGCAGGCCTCCGTTCAATACAGTTCGGGATAGATCGCTTCCGCCATCTCGCGGAGCGCCTTGACGATGTTGTGGTTGGGCAGGGAGCTGGCCATGTTGTCGATTTGATAAACATCCCCGTTTTTTACGGCCTTGACCTCATCCCAGCCGGGACGGGCCTTGATTTCCCCAATGGCATCCGGAATATAGTTCACATTGGTCAGGATCACGTCCGGATCCGCCGCCAACGCCACCTCATCCGCCACGGGTATCCAGCTCTCCTGATCCGCGTACACGTTTTCGGCGCCGATGAGCGTCAGCATCTCGTCCAGAAACACCCCGTCGCCGAAGCTGTAGATGTAGGGCGCCGCGGAGATCTCAAAATGGACCCGTTTCTTCTCCGTCACCGTCGCTCCGATGGCGCCGATGGCGTCCAGCTCGGCCTGCATGCCGTCCACCAGGGCCTGCGCCTTCTCCGGCTCACCCACAACCGCGCCGACAAACTGCAGGTCCGTCTTGATATCCGCGATGCTGCTGCTGGTGGGCACATAGATGACACACACGCCCGCGTCACGCAGCAGCTTGAAGGGGTCTTCCCCGCCGCCCGTGCTGATGGGCGAGGCAAGCAGCACATCCGGTGCCAGCGCAAGCAGCTTCTCCGTGTCGGGCGCCATCATGTCGAACACCGGCCAGTCCGGGTTCACGCCCGCAAGGCCCACCGCGTTCATGTCGATGGCCACGATGCGTTCCCCAAGCCCCATGTCGAGGAGCATTTCTGTGAAAGAGGGTGCCAGCGAGACGATGCGCGCCACGGTTTCCGGCACCACAATTGGGTTTCCCGCCCTGTCCGATGTCGGTTTCGCCACAATCTCTGCCGGCGCGGCCGGGGATGCGTCGGCAGAGGCCGCCGGTTCGGCTGCTGCGGAGGCTTCCTGGGACGGAACTGATTCCGATGAGACCGCGGGAGTCGCGGATGCCGACGGTTCTGCCTGTTCCGAAGCGGCGGGTTGGGCCGTTGCCCCCGGCAGGTCGGCGCCGGCCGGCGCGCCGCAACCGGTCAAGCCCAATGAAAGGATCAGCGCAATCACCACGCCCAGCGTTGCCGCCAGCCGCCGGTTGCCCGAGGTTCCTGTTGTGCGCAGTCTGTCTGCGTTCCCTGTTGTGTGCCGCAGGGTCGCGGTTTCTGTCGTTTGCTGTCTGCTTGCTTTGCCTGTTGTGTGCCGCATGTCCATCTCCTTTTCGTCCCCTGTGATGTCCCCCGGCGAAAGGATGGCTTTTTTCCTGCCCGATGTCACGGCAGCAAAAAGCGCCCCAATCCTTCCGACTGAGGCGCATGGATGCCTGGATGGACTGCCCGTTGCCGGTCGCAGCCTGTTCCCTGCCATCTCCCCCATGCGCTGTGAAGGAAGTGCATGTCCGCGCAAAAAAACACGGACCCAAGGCTGGCAGGTCTTCCGGCTTGGCTGTCATCACGCGGCTTCGCCTTCCCGGACCCATGTCCAGTGGCTGGAGATTCCTCTCCCGAAACCCGCTCTTTCCATACGGCGGCAGGACCGCTCGGGATTTTCACCCGATTCCCTATTCTCGCGCATCCGTGGACGCGCGCACCATCCCTGTGGGGTCTGACCCCGCTGCAAGTCTATCATGAAGGTCCCGGCACGGTCAAACAAAAGCCTTGCATCAAGGGGAGGTTTCCCTTATAATAGGGATGCAATTTGTTCCTGTGTCACGCACAAATGTCCTCAATTAACGGACACCAAGGCGCCTCATCCCCGATGGGCCGGATGGGCGAAGCACGGAAAGGAGACAACCATGTCAAACAAGCTCAAGGTAGGCATCGTCGGAGGCACCGGCATGGTGGGGCAGCGTTTCGTCACCCTCCTGGAAAACCACCCCTGGTTTGAAGTGACCGGCATCGCCGCGTCCGCCGCATCCGCAGGAAAAACGTATGAGGAGGCTGTCCGGGGCCGCTGGAAAATGAGCACGCCCCTGCCGTCCGCCGTGGCCGGCCTGGTGGTGAAAAATGCCGCCGAGGTGGCTGCGGTCGCCGACGGGGTGGACTTCATCTTCTGCGCGGTCGACATGAAAAAGGAAGAGATCAAGGCGCTGGAGGAGGCCTATGCCAAAACCGGCACGCCTGTTGTGTCCAACAATTCCGCCCATCGCTGGACACCGGATGTTCCCATGGTCATCCCCGAAATCAACCCGCACCACAATGAGGTCATTGCGCTTCAGCAGAAGCGGCTCGGCACCACCCGCGGGTTCATCACCGTGAAGCCGAACTGCTCCATCCAAAGCTATGTGCCGGCCCTGTCGCCGCTGCGCGATTTCGGCGTTTCCAAAATTGTCGCGTGCACATACCAGGCCATCTCCGGTGCCGGAAAGAGCTTTGCGGACTGGCCCGAAATGCTGGACAATGTCATCCCCCACATCGGCGGCGAGGAGGAGAAGAGCGAACAGGAACCGTTGCGTGTCTGGGGAAGCGTGGGCACAAACGGCATCATCAAGGCGGAGGCGCCGGCCATCACGGCCCAGTGCATCCGCGTCCCGGTTACAGACGGTCACATGGCGGCCACCTTTGTGTCCTTTGACCGCAAGCCCTCCAGGGAGGAAATCCTGGCCCGCTGGGCAGCTTTCGAGGGCCTGCCGCAGAAGCTGAACCTGCCGAGCGCGCCAAAGCCCTTCCTGCGCTACTTTGAGGAAGACAACCGTCCGCAGACCAAGCTCGACCGCGATCAGGGCAACGGCATGGGGGTCACCATCGGCCGGCTTCGCGAGGATACCCTGTTCGACTACAAGTTTGTCAGCCTCTCCCACAATACCGTCCGCGGCGCGGCCGGCGGCGCGGTGCTGATGGCCGAGCTGCTGAAGGCGGAAGGCTACATCTCGCCAAAATGACAGGATTCTCCCGCCCGGGAATGGCAAAGGGACGACCACCGACAATGGTGATCGTCCCTTTCATTTCGCGTTTTCGCCATATGTGCGGCACGTCACTCCACGATTTCCACGGAAACCTTCCGCTTCTCGCTGATGGCCGCCGCCTTCATGACCACACGGATCGCCTTGGCGATTCGTCCCTGCTTGCCGATGACCTTGCCCATGTCGTCCGGTGCCACGCGAAGTTCGAGCACGAGTTCGTCCTCTGCTTCCACCTCGGTGACCGCGACGTTTTCCGGGTGTTCCACCAGCGCGCGCGCGATGTGTTCGAGCAATTCCTTCATGAGAGCACCTCCAACCGGTGGACGGATGCGAAAAGGCGGCGTGCCGCCTGTTCCGGAATCACTCCGTCACGCCGGCGATCTTGAGCAGCTTCTTCACGGTTTCCGTGGGCTGCGCGCCGTTTCCGAGCCACTTCTTCGCCACATCGACGTCGAAGGCAATCTCGGACGGGTTCTTCAGCGGATCGTAGGTGCCCACCTGCTCGATGAACTTGCCGTCACGCGGAGAGCGGCTGTCAGCGACGACGATACGGTAGTAGGGAGCCTTCTTGGCACCCATGCGCTTCAATCTCATTTTTACCATTTCTTTTCACCACCTTCTAAAAATTCAATGACCTGTGCCTGTTGTCTCTATGCCTTACAGCCTGCCGTCCGGCATGGCCAAATGCATGCCTTGTTCAGCCCCCGAAGCCGCCGAAGCCGCCCCGTTTGCCCATGCCGCGCATCATTTTTTTGCCGGCGGGGCCGGAAAACTGCTTCATCATCTTTTTCATGTCCTCGAACTGGCGCAGCAGGCGGTTGACCTCCTGCACCGTGGTGCCGCTGCCCTTGGCGATGCGGATGCGCCGGGAGGCGTTGATGATGTCGGGCTTGACGCGCTCGCGCCGGGTCATGGACCGGATGACCGCCATGGTGCGCTCGTACTGCTTGTCATCGAACTGCATGCCCTTGAGCGCCTTGGCGTCCACACCCGGGATCATGCCCAGCAAATCCTGGATGGGACCCATTTTTTTGAGTTGCTGCATCTGCTCCAGAAAATCGTCCAAGGTGAAGGACTGGGTCCGCATCTTCTTCTCGAGCTCGGCCGCGGATTTTTCATCAAAGGCGTCCTGTGCCTTCTCAATGAGGCTGAGCACGTCGCCCATGCCCAAAATCCGGGACGCCATGCGATCCGGATAGAAGGGTTCGATGTCGGAGAGCTTTTCGCCGATACAGGAAAACTTCACCGGTTTTCCAGTCACGGCCTTGGTGGACAGCGCGGCGCCGCCGCGGGTGTCGCCGTCGAGCTTGGTGAGAATGATGCCGTCCACACCGAGCTGTTCGTTGAAGGATCCGGCAACATTCACCGCGTCCTGGCCGGTCATGGCGTCGACCACCAGCAGGATTTCCTGCGGCTTGACCGCCTTGCGGATGTCGCGCAGCTCGTCCATGAGGGTTTCATCGATGTGAAGCCGGCCCGCCGTGTCAATGATGACCACGTCGAAGAGCATCGACTTGGCGTGCGCGACGGCCTTTTGCGCAATTTCGACCGGGCTGGTGCCCGTGCCCATCTCGAAGACGGGAATGCTCAGCTGCCCACCGACCACCTGCAGCTGCTTGATGGCCGCGGGGCGGTAGATGTCTCCCGCCACCAGCAGCGGACGCTTGCCGTCCTTGCGCAGCAGGTTGGCCAGTTTTCCCGCCGTGGTGGTTTTGCCGGCACCCTGCAGGCCGCACAGCATGTATACCGTTGGCGGTGCCGGGGAATAGGTGATTTTGGAGGGAACCGATCCCATGAGCGAGATGAGCTCCTCGTGCACAATCTTGACAATCTGCTGCCCCGGGGTGAGGCTCTGGAGCACATCGGCACCGACAGCCCGCTCGCTGATGGACGCGATGAATTCCTTGACCACCTTGAAGCTGACGTCCGCTTCGAGCAACGCCAGCTTGATTTCGCGCATCATGTCCTTGACGTCTTTTTCGGTTACCCGGGCCTGGCCACGCATCCGCTTCACCAGCGCCGTCAATTTTTCGCTCAATCCCTCAAAAGCCATGCATCCCTCTTCACCGGCATTCCGGCATTTCAATCGGCAACCGGTCTTCCTGCGACCGGACTTGCCTCACAATTGTTCCATCAACTGCCGCAACGCGGCTTCCACCTGTTCCATGGCCTCCCGGCCGGCGGAGGATTCCGTGCCCTGCATGGCCTTCCCCACCGCCGTCCTGGCCAGGGCCACCAACGCGCGCTGCCGGGAAAACCGTTCCACCAGCCGCAGCTTTTCCTCATACCGCAGCAACAGCGTTTTTCCGGTCGAGATGGCATCGTGGGCCGCCTGACGGCTGATCCCAAGCTCCTGGGCAATCTCCGCCAGCGACAAATCGTCGTTGCAGTGCAACGCAAGCACTTCGGACTGCCGGGGTGTGAGCAGCTCCCCATAAAAATCGAGCAGCAGGGTGACGGAGGCCAGGGTGTCCGAACCGGGATTCGGCGCCCCGGGCGGAGCGGTGGGTGGCGTATTGGTCTGCTTCATGCCATCTCCCCCAATCCATCCGCCAGCAGGTGCGTTCCCAGCCTCCCGGCAATGGCAACATTGCCCTTATGGCAATGGCAACAATGCCCTCCCGGCAATGGCAACAATGCCCCACGTCATTCACAGCCCTGACAGCATAGCATGTGGCCGGGATGGTTGTCAAGCAAATTTCCTTGACAGATCCCGGTCGCATGGCGACTCCGGTGTGCCGCCAGGGATCCCGGTGTGCCGCCAGGGATACCGGTGTGCCGCCAGGAGTCAAACAGGGTGGAAATATGGTATGATGTTCCAGTGGATCCCATCAGCCGGCGACATGCGCCAACAGTCGCAAACATGGAAGATCCCTCGGCATCCGCATGTTTCCGCGGCAGCGGTCGCGACCGGTTTGGCTGGCATGGGCAACGACGATGGCATAGGCGGGAGGAGCGCATCATGAGCGGAGGCAAGCGCCCAACGGGCAGAAAAAAAACATATGGCGCCGGCGGCGGCAACGCGCAGCGCAGGGGCGGCGGGCTCGGCGGCAAAACCGGAGGTCCTGTCGGCAATGCCGGCGGATACAGTTCAAGGCCCAAACGGCCTTCCGGCGGGCTGGGCGGCGGTTTGGGAACCGGGAGTTCCGGCTTCGGTACGGGAGGTGCCGGTTCCGGCAGCTTCGGCACGGGAGGCTTTGGCTCCGGGACACAGGGAACCGGCAATTTCGGATCCTCCTTCTCCGGCGGACTCGGCGGCGGGTTGCTCGGCATGCTGCTGGGCGGCGGGCGAAGCCGTTCCGGCTGCGTGAGCCGGCTTGTCATGATCGGCATTGTGATCTTCGTGCTGTTTCTGCTGTTTCGCATGTGCAGTCCCGCGCAGAACGAGCCGGCCAACGGCGGGTTGTTCAACGACTTGCCGGGTGCCGTGGAGACCTCCGGCGCAGCCGGCGGTTCGGACGGCAGTGATGCGGGCACCGGTTGGAACACCTCCGGATTCGGCGGCGCCAACGCGTCGGCGGTGGCCACTTCGGTCGACGGCGGCGCGTACGCGGTGGACGAATCCGTCTCCCAGGGCACACGCGCAAAACGGACCACCCTGCAGGGCAATGGCGCCGACACGGTCACCGTCATGGTCTACATGTGCGGCACCGATCTGGAATCCAAGAGCGGCATGGCCACGGCAGACCTCAACGAAATGCTGCACGCGGAGCTTTCCGACCAGGTGCGCGTCATCGTGGAAACCGGTGGCACCAGCGCCTGGAAAAACAGCGTCATCAGCAGCCGCACCAACCAGCGGTATCGCGTCACCAACGAGGGGCTCATCCGCCTGGAAGACAATCTTGGAAAGCGTTCCATGGTTGAGCCGGAAACGCTGGCGGATTTCATCGCGTATTGCGGGGAGAATTACCCCGCCGACCGCAACATCCTCATTTTCTGGGATCACGGCGGTGGTTCCCTGGCGGGCTATGGCTATGACCAGCATTTTGCCGGCGGCTCCATGACCCTCGATGAGATTGCCGGGGCGCTTCGCAAGGGCGGCACCACCTTTGACTGGATCGGCTTCGACGCCTGCCTGATGGGGGCGCTGGAAACCGCGGTGGTGCTCGAACCGCACGCAGACTACATGATTGCCTCGGAAGAGGTGGAGCCCGGCATCGGCTGGCATTATACCGGCTGGCTCACCGCCTTGAGCCGGAACACCTCGCTGCCCACCACCCAGCTTGGGAAAACGCTCATTGACGATTACATCCATGAATGCGCCGGCAAAACCCCGCGCAGCCAGGCCACCCTTTCCCTGGTGGATCTGGCGGAGTTCAAGGGGCTGGTCCCCACCTCGTTGAACGCATTCGCGGGTTCCATGAACAACCTGATGGACCAGAAGCAGTTCGAGGTTGTTTCAGACGCGCGGGCCAACGCAAAGGAATTCTCCGCGGCTTCCCGTCTCAACCAAATCGATCTCATCCATTTTGCGGACCACGTTGGGACCGAAGAGGCCAAAGCCTTTGCCGCCAGTCTGCGCCGGTGCATCAAATACAACCGCACCTCCAGCAACATCACCAACGCGAACGGCCTGTCCGCCTTCTTCCCCAACGGCCGCACCAGCCAGGTGGGCCAGATGCTCGACACCTATGACGCCATCGGCGTCGAGGACGAATACGGGCGTGCCGTACAGGCTTTTGCCAGTGTGGCGGTGGGCGGACAGGTTGTCTCCACGGGTTCCGGCGATCCGTTGTCCGCACTGCTGGGCGGCTTCTCCGGCAGCGGATCCGGCGGCGCCCTGGATGCCATCGGCGGCGCCCTTGGTTCCTCCGGCCAAGCGGCAGCCGGCGGCAGCGCGGGAACAGAGCTGATTTCCTCCCTGCTCGGCGCTTTCCTCTCGGGTGGGGATACCGGCGCCTATACCGGCGCCACCGGCTCGGACTGGCTTGACGCCGATCGCATCACGGATGCCGCCGGCTACTATGCCGAAAACCGGCTGGATGCCACCGCGCTCGCCCTGACCGAAAAAGACGGCCAACGGGTACTCCAGCTGCCGGAGGATCAATGGGCGCTTGTCCAGTTCATGGAGCTGAACGTCTTTCTCGATGACGGGGAAGGGTTCATCGATCTGGGGCTGGACAATGTCTATGACTACAACGGGGATGGCGATCTCATCATGGAGTATGACGGCACCTGGCTTGGCGTCAACGGTCAAATTGTCAGCTACTACATGGAATCCGATGATCACGCGGGCGACATGTATACCATCCGGGGCCGCATCCCCATGCTGCTCAACGGTGAACGGGCGGAGATGATTGTCCAGTTCGACAATGCGCATCCCGAGGGAACCGTGCTTGGCGCGCGGCTTCTCTACGATCAGACCACGCAGACGCAAACCCTGGCCAAGGGCCTCACGGAGATGGTGCCCGGCGACCGCATCGACTACCTGTGCGACTTTTATCGTTATGACGGCACCTACAGCGACACCTACATGCTCGGCCAGGCCCAGACCGTCACCGGCACATGGGAAATCGCCAATCTGCCGGTGGGAGACATGCCGTATCACATGACCTACCGCCTCACCGACCGGTATGGGAACCGGTACTGGACCGAACCGGTCACGGACTGATTCGCGCAAGGGACGCGTTCGCGTCTTTCCCCTGCCACACAAAACAGCCTGCCTGGCACATGGCCCGGCAGGCTGTTCTCTTCCTTCCGTGTTGGCGCAGCCATCAGACACACCCATCAGGCGCAGCCATCAGCCGCACAAGGAACTTATGAGGCTTTGGCCGCCTGATAGGCCGCCTCCACGGCATCCCAGTTGACCACATGCCACCATGCGGCAAGATAATCCGGCCGTTTGTTCATGTACTTGAGATAATATGCGTGTTCCCAGACATCCACGCCCAAGAGGGGCACCTTCCCGTCCGAAACAGGATTGTCCTGATTTGGGGTGGACAGGACAGCCAGCGTCCCATCGGGGTTTTGCACCAGCCACGCCCAGCCGGAGCCGAACCGCGTGGCCGCTGCCTGGGAAAACGCTTCCCGGAAGGCACCCACGCTGCCGAAGGTCGTCACGATGGCGCGACCCGATTCACCAACCGGCTCCGTGGCCCCCCCGGGCCGCATCCACTCCCAAAACAGGGAATGATTCAAATGGCCACCGCCATTGTTGCGGACAGCCGTTCGAATGTCCTCCGGCACCTCCGGCAATCGCCGGATCAGATCCTCCAGCTCAACCTCCTTCCATTCCGGGTGTTTGTCCAAAGCGGCGTTGAGGTTGTTGACATAGGCCTGATGATGACGGGTATAATGGACTTCCATGGTCAGTGCGTCGATATGGGGTTCCAACGCGTCAAACGCGTACGGCAAATTTGGCAGTTGATGTGTCATAGGGTCCTCCTTTCGCTGTCGCGAATCATGGATTTGAGTTGTTACTCCATAGTTACCCGCTATTTGGATAATGAAACTCATTATCATTAAGTTGAGGAAAAAGCGTCCTGTCGGACGCCGCGAGAGGGAAATCATGAAGAAATTCAAACTGAAAAAACCGGAAACACTCGATCCCGCCTATGGGATACCGGCCGAACTGGAGCCTGTACAAATCCGTATCCACAGCGACCCCGCGCCCGCCATCGGTACCGTCTTCTTTGAGGGAAGCGTCCGCAAATTCGTCCTGGAACGGCTGCCCACACCGGCGTTGACACAGATGATGGCAAAGCTGCTCGAGGAACCCACCCTGTCCTACCGGCTCTCCACCGAAACGAT
>JAEWSN010000035.1 GCA_023459915.1 Bacillota bacterium | reverse complement strand
CCGAAAAGTTCTTGCAAAACTGCATGAGAAAAGCGTCTTGGCCTATTGACAAGACGCTTTTGTTATGGATTTTCACAGGTTGCAGGGGCTGTGGATAACCGACAATGAGGCCATGCACGGTGCATGTGTCCGGGGGGGCTGCTGTCAGCGTGTTTCCGATCCGCTGACCCGATAACGGCTGTAGTAGGTGAGCACCTTGTCGATGAAATCCTTCGTCTCCTGGAACGGTGGAACCCCGCCGTGGGATTTGACCGCGTTGGGGCCTGCGTTGTAGGCGGCCAGCGCCAGCGACAAATCGCCCCCGAAGGTCTGGAGCTGTTCACTGAGATATTGTGCCCCGCCCTGGATGTTCTGTTCGATATTGTAGGGGTCGCTCACACCCAGATCTTCGGCGGTGCCGGGCATCAACTGGGTGAGACCCATTGCGCCGGCCGATGAGATCGCGTATGGCTGGAAAGCGGATTCCTGCGCAATCAGGGCCCGCAACAGCGCCGGATCAAGACCGGTGGACGCGGCACTGCTGGAAATGGCGGCGTCCATGCGCGGCTGGATGGCTTGCAGCTGGTTGATGTCCAGCCGTGGCCACAGCGGGGAGGCGGTGGTGGGGGGCGATGCGGCAGGTGTGCCCCCCTGCCGCGCGGCGGCGGCGGTAAGGGATTGCGCCAATGCCGTCAGCGCGGATTCCGCAGCGGTTTGCGTTTGTGTCGCCGACATGGTGCCGGATTGCAGGGTGCCCTGTGCCAGTGCGTATGCGTCTGCCTGTCCCGCACCTTGTGCCGCCACCAGGGCGGCAGCCTGTGCGGCAGTGACGGCAGGTGTCTGTGCCGGCGTTTGCGCCGCGTTCGCCACAACGGTCTGCGCGGCGGTGTTCAGGGCGGATTGCGCGGCTTGTTGCGCGGATTGGGCGAGCTCGGAGGCAAAGGAAGCGGATTCCGTCATGCCGGTGCCTGCCATGGGAACCGGCAGGCGCGCCGAAATATCCTGGATTTTTATTGCCAGGATGTCGTGAATGGAAGGAACACGAAAAGTCATGATGCCGCCCTCCGAAAACGCGCATGGCATGACGGGACGGCCTGCGCCCCTCACGGTGCCGGTTCCATCATATCCCAAGGCGTTGTGCCACGCAAGCGTGGCGGCCCTGATCAGACAAGCAGTTCCAGCAACTGCTGCGGACTGGCCGGATCAAAGGCGCAGCGTGCGGTTTCGGGAATGGCGGGGAGCAGCAGCAGCAGATCGTCAATGATCTGCTGACGCCTGGCCAGGTGCCCCATCCAGGCAGACTGTGGTCCCGCCTGTTTCAGCCGGACCAGCGCGTCCCGCGACACCGAGTCGGACAGGCGGCGAATCTCCTCCTCCAACAGCCGTTGCTGCAGCATCAGGGCATTCATCTGCTCGCGTTCCTGCAGCAGCTTGCGATTGGTCTCCCGCCCCATTTTCATCAGCTGAAACGGATAGGACCAACGGCGCTGTGCCTGTGTGTCCTCCCGAAAGCTGTGGAATTCGTTGGTCACCGCCGTCCTGTTGGCCAGACCCTGCTTGAGGGCCGCGATGATCTCCGCGTGACGCGCCTGCCTGGCACGCCGCTTCTCTTCAGCTTCCTGCCTGGCTGCAGCAATTGCGGGGTCCTCGGTCTCCTGCGTGTCCCGGGCCGCATCCGCCAGGAAGGTGTTCTCATCCGACAAGCTGTTCAAAAGATGCCGGGCCCATTCCCGACGCTGATCCATTTCATTTCCCATCATCTGCCTGCTCCGTGTCCAGTGGGGCGAGCCATTTGTCCATGGCCCAGCCGACCCGGGTTTCATATTGGACGGTCTGCCAAAGATCACCGGCCGCATCCTGTTCCGTGATGCCAAGGAGGACAACCTCGGCACCGGGAGACATCCAGACAATCTTTTCTCCCGTGGAGGCCGGCGTCTCCCGCATGTTGAGGCCCTTCGGCGCGGCAACCCTGGCCATCGGCCTGGACAAGGCGCCTGTTTCAGCTGCGCCATTCGGGTCGGGGGATGTCGCCCTGGAAGCGTCATTGTTGCCGGATGAGCCGGCCAGGTCCGCCTGTGCCGTTCCGCCGGCTGTCTCCGCTTCGGGCTGGGCGGCGTGAACCGGCAGCCCCAGATAATCCGCGACCTTCACACGAGCCGCCGCCACCAGCTTGTCGTTTGCGCGCTGGGCCTGCGGGTTCAGTTGCCAGACAACACGCCGGCCGGGCGCGCTGAAGCCGAGCAGCAGATAAAACGAAATCAGGACCAGCAGGGTGAAGACCCAATGGTGCCTCACCAGCCGGATGGGATAAAACAACAATCTGAACACGGTTTGCCCTCCTTTGCGGTGTCGGTGGGGTCGGTAGGTGGACGTTCGGTGGTTTTGGCGGCCACGCAGGCTCCGGATGGGATCCTGCAAGGCCGGCTGGACTGCGGATTGTGTGCGAGCTCCCCTCTGCAGGGCGGGGATGTCCGCCCCTGCGGCGATCACCCCCGGCACGGCCGGGTGGTCTGCAATGACGGGCTGGACGGCAGGGAGGCTTTTTGCCGGTTTTTTCCTGACCAGGCCGGCGAGCCCCCTGGCCGCGGCCAGCATGCCCCGCCCCGCCTGCCGCATGATCCAGAGAATGGCCTTGCCGGCAGCCAGCAGCAGCCTGCCGGCGCCCTTGACCGTTTCCCACGCCAGATACCGGCTGTTCCGAATGAGCCAGGGCAATACGGAGAACGATAGGGCAGGCGGGTCCTCTTCCATCTGGATGCGCAGCAGCACCTCGTCGATGGCCCCATCTTCGCCTTTCCGGGAAGACAATTCGTCCGGCGCGCCTGTGCCGGAGGTTTCCTGCAGGGTGACTCCGTATCGGCTGTCTGCGGTTTCCGTACCGTCATAGCGATCGGTCCAGGGTGTTTTTGCGAACCAGGGGATTTCCCGGACATGACAGATCCGCCGGATGGCCCAGCCGGCCTCGTCACGGTTCTGCTCGTTTTCCAGCGGATCCTCCAGACGCTTTGCCAGCGCTGACACCGCATCCGGCAGCAGCAGTGCGGCCACGCGCCGGATGGCGTGCAGTCGGATGAAGGGTTCCGGATGCCGCAGGTAGAAGTCGAGCTCCCGCATGCTGGAAAGACGCGCCATGACCTTGACGGCATCACGTCCTAGCCGGAACCAGTCGGGCTGCCGCAGCTGTTCGGTTGTCACGGACTGTTCGTCCGTCGAATACGCCAATTGCTCCATAGGGTATGCCCCTCCTGATTCAATCATAGGATCTCCCGGCGAATCGGGCATGGGACGCGGGTCCCAATCGTGCCGGCCGATTGTCCCCTTGTTGGGTGTCGCCGATGGTAGTTTTTTTCTTTACTACTTCACGGGGAGAGGGTAGAATAAGGAGATGATTTGAGGGGCGCATGGCCGTACCGGTATGGAAAACGGCTGACAGGGGTGAAGGAGGGCGCGGATGGATACGAAATACATCTTTGTGACAGGCGGTGTGGTCTCCGGCATCGGCAAGGGCATTACAGCCGCGTCTTTGGGGCGGCTGCTCAAGGCGCGCGGCCTGCGGGTGGCGATGCAGAAATTCGACCCGTATATCAATGTGGATCCCGGCACCATGAGTCCCTATCAGCATGGGGAAGTGTTCGTCACCGATGACGGAGCCGAGACGGATCTCGATTTGGGCCATTATGAACGGTTTGTGGATGAAAACCTTTCGGCGGGCAGCAACGTCACCACCGGCAAAATCTATTGGTCCGTGCTCAACAAGGAACGCAAGGGGGATTTTTTGGGCGGAACGGTGCAGGTGATCCCGCACATCACCAATGAAATCAAGGATCGCATCTTCCGTGTCGCCAAAAGCGACGCGCCGGACGTGGTGATCACCGAAATCGGCGGCACTGTCGGCGACATTGAAAGCCTGCCGTTTCTCGAGGCCATCCGCCAGGTATCCGCGGATGTTGGCCGCCAGCACGTATTGTACGCCCATGTGACCCTGGTTCCCTACCTGAGCAAGTCCGGCGAGCTCAAGACAAAACCGACCCAGCACAGTGTGAAGGAGCTGCTCAGCATCGGCATCCAGCCCGACCTGATTGTGCTGCGCACCGAACACCCGCTCAACGACGACATCCGCCAGAAAATCGGCCTGTTCTGCAACGTCACCACCGATTGCGTCATACAGAACCTTGATGCCGACAGTCTGTACGCGGTACCGCTGATGCTGGAGGCCGAAGGCCTCGCCGGCGCGGTGTGCCGCAAGCTGCAAATTGCCTGCGACGCACCGGATCTGTCCGACTGGGAGGCCATGGTGTCGCAGGTGCGGAGCCTCAAGCGCCGGGTCCGCATCGCGCTGGTCGGCAAGTATGTCGCGCTGCGCGACGCGTACCTGTCCGTGGCCGAAGCGCTCCGGCACGGGGGCATCGCCAATGGCGCGGAGGTGGACATTCAGTGGATCAGCTCCGAGGAAATCACCGCGGAAAACGTGTCGACCCTGCTGGCGGATGCCGACGGCATCCTTGTCCCGGGCGGGTTTGGAGACCGGGGCATCGAGGGGAAAATCGAGGCCGTCCGGCATGCGCGGGAAAAGGGGATTCCCTTTTTCGGCATCTGTCTTGGCATGCAGATGGCGGTCATTGAGTTCGCGCGGCATGTCGCGGGGCTGGCGGGCGCCAATTCCACGGAGTTTTTCCCGGAGAGCGCCAATCCGGTGATCGATCTGATGCCGGAGCAGCGGGATATCGAGGAGATGGGCGGCACCATGCGGCTGGGGCTGTATCCGTGCAAGCTTTCCGATGACAGCGTCTCCCGGCGCGTGTACAACCGGGAGCTGATTTACGAGCGGCATCGCCACCGGTACGAGTTCAACAACCGGTTCCGGGAAACGCTGACGTCGCTCGGGCTGAGACTGGCGGGCCTTTCGCCGAGCGAACGGCTGGTGGAGATCGTGGAGCTCGACACGCATCCCTGGTTTGTCGGCGTGCAGTTCCATCCGGAATTCAAGTCCAGGCCCAACCGGCCGCATCCCCTGTTCACCGATTTCATCCGGGCTTCGCTCGACCACGCGCGGGAGGCCGCGCCGTCGGACGCCGGGGTCTGACCCCCTGTGCGACTGCCCGTGGCGGGCGTTCGGACCATGTGCCGTCTGTCACGTCGTTCATGCCACAACAGGAAGGATCCGCATGACACCCGAAATTCTTTATGAGGACAATCATCTGCTGGTGGTGGTGAAACCCGCGAATTTGCCGGTGATGGCCGATGATTCAGGAGATCCGGACCTGCAGTCCCTGCTCAAGGCGTTTCTCAAGGAGCGGGACGGCAAGCCCGGACAGGTGTTTCTCGCCCTGGTACACCGGCTGGACCGGCCGGTGGGTGGGGTGATGGTGTTTGCCAAGACGTCCAAGGCGGCTTCCCGCCTGTCTGCGCAAATCCGGGAACGGACAACCGGCAAGGAGTATCTGACGGTTTTGCGGGGAACCCCGTCGCCCGAACAACACGGCCTGGAGGATTTTCTGCTCAAGGATGAGCGGACGCGCACCTCCCGGGTGGTTCCCGCGGGGACGCCGGGCGCGAAGCTGGCCGTGCTCGACTACCGCGTGCTGCAGAGCCTGCCGGGCGTTTCGCTTGTCTGGGTGCGGATTCACACCGGCCGCCCCCACCAGATCCGGGTGCAGTTTGCCTCGAGGGGAACCCCGATTCTCGGGGACTGGCGGTATGGCGGCGTGTCCGAGCCTGCCGGCACGCAGGGGGACATCGCGCTCTGGTGTCTCGCCATGACGGTGGATCATCCCACGCGGGGGGAGCGGATGCGCTTCGCCGCGCGGCCACCCGGGGTGCCGCCGTGGACGGATTTCGCGGCGGAGGTTCTTCTGGAGACTGCCGGAGGACCGCAAGGCTCCCCACGGCATCCGGGAGCGGCAGGCGGTGTTTGACAGCGGGGTTTCGCTTCGCTACAATGGCCACAGCGCATGGCATCCATGCCATCCGGAGGGAATTGTGCATGAAAAAGGAAATCAACAGCACGGAAATCGCCCGCCTCGCCGGTGTTTCCCGAAGCACGGTGAGCCGTGTCATCAACGGGTACAAGAATGTGCCCCAGGAAACCCATGACAAGGTGATGAAGGTCATCGACCAGTACCGGTATGTGCCGAACCACTCCGCCCAGGTCCTCAAGGGCAAGCCCACGCGGACCCTGGGACTTTTCTGGGTTGCCCGCGGCCGCATCGCGGAAGATTTCCTTGCCGAGTACATCATCGTCAACATCATCGAGAGCGCGGCCGCGCAGGGATACCATATCCTCACCTGCGTGGTGCCCAATCTCACGGATCCCGAAAACACCCGGACCGTGCGCGACCTGTATCGCCAGCGCCGCATCGACGGCGGCATCTTCATCGGCTTGAACAGCGAGGAGCCGTTCATCGACGAACTGGCCCGCGAAGGGTTTGTGATGGGCATGTTCGATGGCAATCCCGGATACGGGGATGCGCCGAACTGTGTGGTCGTCAATTTTGAGGCCGAAACGCCGGTTCAGGCCATCACCTATCTCCACAGCAAGGGGCATCGGCGGATTGGCTTGATCAACGGGGATCTCCTGCGCTACAGCGGCATGCAGAAATACGACGGGTTTGTCGAGGGCATGCGCCAATGTGGGCTTGCGGTGACGCCCGCATGGGTGGGATACAACAATTTCTCCGAAGACTCGGGCCGCCAGGCCATGCGTGCCATGCTCGCCCGGGACGGGGAACTGCCAACGGCCATTTGCTGTGCCAACGACGCGATTGCCTTTGGCGTCATCCATGCCCTGACCGAGGCCGGATACCGCGTGCCGGAAGATGTTTCCGTGATCGGCATTGACGACCACATGCGGAGCGCCGCGTTCCATCCCCCGCTGACCACGTTCCGCGTGGATTTTGAGGCCATGCTGTCCACCCTCACCAGACGTGTCATTTCGGTGGCGCGCCGGGAGTGCGAGGGCGGCGTGGTGTCCTTTGCCGGCACCCTGGTGGAACGGCAGTCCGTCCGCGAGCTGTAAACATGTCCTTGTCATGCGAACAGCGGACAATTGTCCCCATATCGTGGACAATCTGGCAAAACTGTGTTAAAATATCCACAAAACTGTGATTGGACGCCGGTGAGGCGCCCGTCAGCAAGGAATGGAGTGGGCAATATGGCAAGAGTATTCAATTTCAGCGCAGGTCCCGGCATCCTTCCCGAATCCGTGTTGCAGCAGGCAGCGGATGAACTGCTGGATTACGGCGGCTCCGGCATGTCCGTCATGGAGATGAGCCATCGTTCCAAATGGTACGAGGAAATTCAGAACCGTGCGGAAGCCTCCCTTCGGGAGATTATGAACATCCCGGACAACTACCGGGTGCTGTTTCTTCAGGGCGGGGCGCACCTGCAGTTTTCCATGGTGCCGCTGAACCTGAAGAAAAGCGGCAAGGCCGATTACTGGATTACCGGCAACTGGTCTGAAAAAGCGTTTGCGGAAGCCAAGAAATACATTTCCGTGCAGGCGGTGGCTTCCGGCAAGGAGAACAAGTTCCGGGCCATCCCGCAGGTGGATGTCTCCATGCTGGCTCCGGATGCCGATTATTTCCATCTCACCTCGAACAATACGGTGTGCGGCACACGCATCCGCGGCTGTGACATTCCCGACACCGGCAGCGTGCCGGTGGTGGCGGACATGTCGTCCAACATCCTCTCAGAGGTGTATGATGTGTCCAAATTCGGCATCATCTATGCCGGCGCGCAAAAGAATATGGGCCCGGCCGGTGTCACCGTGGTGATCATCCGCGAGGATCTCATTGCGAAGACCGAGCCCTGGGTGCCCACCATGCTCCAGTACGAAATCCACGCCAACAGCAAATCCCTGTACAATACGCCGCCCTGCTACAGCATCTACATGTGCGGCATGGTGTACGACTGGGTGAAGGCGCAGGGCGGGGTGGCCGCCATGCAGCAGATCAACGAGGACAAGGCGGCGCTCCTGTACGCCGCCATCGACGGTTCAAACGGTTTCTACAAGGGCCTTGTCGAGAAGAAGGACCGTTCGCTGATGAATGTCACCTTCGCCACCGGCAACGAGGATCTCGACAAGCTGTTTGCGGCGGAGGCCACCAAGCAGGGCATGACCAACCTCAAGGGCTACCGCACCATGGGAGGCATGCGGGCCAGCATCTACAATGCCATGCCTGTGGCCGGTGTGGAAATGCTGGTTGCGTTCATGAAGGAGTTCCAGCGCGTGAACGGATGATTCCAGTGTAACAACTCGCTTCTGCGAGTTGTTCTGCAGGAATTCTTGAATTCCTGCAGCC
>JAEWSN010000034.1 GCA_023459915.1 Bacillota bacterium | reverse complement strand
TTGTTCGGCTCTTCGGTTCGAATCGGCCATTGTCCCGCAAGGTGAAATGGGCGTAAACTGGACGGGCCGGTTTTTACCGTGGGATGCGTTCGTTGGTACGCTCGCGTCCTTTTCTGGCTGAACCGGCATCAGAAGGAGCACAGCATGGCACATTCAAAGGATCGCAACAAGACGGGACAGCTATTCAAAAGGCTATCCACCCACTTCCCGGAGCGCTGGATACGGCGCGATGTCTGGAAAATGACGCTCCCGGTCCTGCTGGAGCAGGCGTTCCTGATGTCGCTTGGCGTGGTGAATACCATCATGGCCAGCCGGATTGGAGAAGAGGCCGTTTCCGCCATTGGGATGGTGGACTCCATTCATTTCATTTTCATCGCGTTCTTTTCCGCGCTGGCCGTCGGCGGAACCGTCGTGGTGGCGCAGCTGACCGGCCAAGGCAAAACACGGGATGCCAACAATGCCATTCAACAGGCGCTGTTCTCCGGGTTCGTACTTTCTGTGGCGGTCACCATCATCATGTGGTTCGTCCGGCAGCCCCTGTTGCGAACCATCTACGCCACAGCCGAGCCGGCCGTGCTCGAAAACGCTTTCCTGTATTTCAACATCACGGTCTGGACGTATCCCCTGATATGCCTTTCCACCATTGCGTTTGGTGTGCTGCGTGGCGCGGGGGACACCAAGTCCCCGATGAAAATCAATGTGGCCATCAACGGCATCAATCTGGTGTTGAGCTACACCATGATTTATGGGGTCAGACCCCTTTTCGGCATGAGCCTTGCGGCGGCGGAAGCGTCACCGTTTGCGTTTTTGCTCGTTGGGATGGGGGTCAAGGGCGCGGCCATCGCCATCTCCATCGCGCGGGGGCTGGGTGCGGTGGGGGCGCTGTTTGTGCTGATTCGCGGCACCCGCCAGATTCGGCTGGGAAGCTTGCGAAAGTTCCGCTTGAACCTGAATCTGCAACGCTCCATTTTCGGCGTGGGCATTCCGGCTTCGGTGGAATCCATGATGTTCAATGGGGGGAAGCTGATTACCCAGGTGTTCATTGTGAGCTTGGGAACGGTGTCCATTGCATCGAACTACATCGCGGGGTCCATGAACTCGCTGATGCTCATTCCCGGCAACGCACTGGCGATTGTGGCGACCACCATGGTGGGGCAAGCCATGGGCAAGGGCGATACGAAGGAGGCCGGGTTCCTGATGAAATACCTCACCTGGGCCTCGAGCGCGGTGCTGTTGGTGCTGGGCGCGATGGTGTTTCCCATTGCCCCACTGATCAGCAGGCTCTACTCCACGGATACGGCGGTGGTGTCGATGGCCACCCAACTGTTCCGCATGTCGCTTGTGGTGTCTCCGATATGCTGGGCCTGGTCGTTTCTGCTGCCGGCCGGCCTCAAGGGCGCGGGCGATGTGAAGTTCACCATGGTCTCCGCCATCATCGGCATGTGGACGTTCCGCATTGGTACCGGGTGGCTGTTCGCGATTCCGATGGGCTTGGGCGTTCCCGGCATCTGGTTGGGCATGTATGCCGACTGGGTGGTGCGCGGCATCCTGTTTGGGCTGCGGCTGCGCGGCGGCAAGTGGAAATCCATGCGGGTGCTCAAAGGCGACCTCGGGGACAAGCCCAAGGTCGCCACGATTGAGGTGTGAGATGGGGTCAGGCCCCCTAAAGTTAACTTTAGGGGGCCTGACCCCATCCACTCAGTACATATAGCCGAATTCATTGATAAACGCCAGAATGGCGGCGCCAAATACAAAGAACAACACAACGGTCAGGATAATCGAGATGGCGGTGAGGATGAGGTATGCCTTGAAGTAGTTGGACTTGCTGCGCTTCGTCTCACTGCCAAACGCCCAGACGAAAATCAGCACGATATTTACAATGGGAATCAGGAGCAGCAGCATGGTGCCAATCCACTCGCCGATGCCGACATCGCAGGACCGGTGTGACGACTGGTCTTGCGGGTAGCCCTGGGGATAGCCCTGCGGATATGGCGCTCTTTGTTGCGGGTATGGCTGCTGTTGATAGGGCGGCTGCTGCGAATAGCCTGGCTGTTGTTGATAGGGCGGCTGTTGGGTGTATCCCTGTTGATACGGCTGCTGATAATCACCCTGTCCCTGCGCCGGTTGGGCATTCATCGGTTGGCCCTGTCCCGAATCGCTCGGCGTGACGCTTTGCGGTTGTGAGGAGACCGGCTGGAGATCGTTGTTATCGGGGGGATTTGAACCGTTCGATCCACCCAATCCATTGGATCCGTTATCTGGATTACTCATAGAATCACCTTTCCTCCCTTTGACTTGTTTTCATATGCTCCATGATTTCACTGATACTTATACAATACCAATATTCGGGAGAAGATATCAGCATTCGTGACGATATATCAGCAATCTCAAGAAGATATCAGCAATCCATATCTTTTGAAGCCAAAACATAGGCTTCGTATGGTTCAATTCCGCCAATGTGTCGGATGATGCGCTGTGGCGCAACCAGTCCGTTCTGTTCCCTTCCCAAGAAGGCGCGGTAGCTGCTCCACACATATGATTCCGGACGCGCAACCATGCCAGCCTTGACAGGATTCAAGTGAATGTACCGGCTGACGACGATCATGCCGGAATCGTCGTTGATGCGTTCGGCGCCATATCGTCCTTGGAACAGATGGCCCACCAGGTCATATTTCATATTGATGTACTGCGTGAAGCGCATGTTGATTCTTTTCATGATACTGCCCGGTTCGACGTTCTCTGTTTGCAGCAGCAGATGTATGTGGTTGCTCATGAGGCAATAGCAGTACAGCGTGTGCCCAAAATGCGAACCGGCCTCATTGAGGATGATCAGATATCGTCTGAAATCATCCGTATCATGAAAGATGTCGCTCTTGAAATTTTCCCGGCAAGTAATAAAAAAATCCTGGGGTCTGACCCCGTTCGACGGTATTCGACGCTTTCCCACTCCTTGCGTTCATTGACTTTCACCCCTCACAAAGGTAGAATTATTTTCAGATCTGAAAATACCGAATGCGGATCCGCATGCGAGGAGCCTGTCGGAGGGCAGCATCAGGATTGTGGCATGTTTCTTGGGCTTAGTGCCCGGTGATATGGCCCAACCAGATGGGCTGCACATCCCGGGCTTTTTTTACGCAGCAGCGTGACGCGCACAGGAGTTTCGAGGCGGAAACCGGGTGTTTCGGCCCCGGTTTCGGTGTGGAATGACACATGCCCATGGATAACCTGACTTCAGTTGGAATCATTTCATCTGAATCCGCGGGGTGGCGGAGCCTACCCACCGCGCCAATGCGCCTGCATCGAACCCTACCCGCCGTGCCAAAACGCCTGCATCGAACCCTACCCGCCGCACAAACAAGGAGCCTGCGCCATGCGCAATGAATCCAGAACCGCCTATTTGAATATTCCGCGACTTGCCCTGGACACCGCCCTCGTAGGGGTGTCTTGGGGCGCAGCTGCGTTGGCCGGCCGGGTGGTTCATCCCACATTGGAACCGCTCGCCTTTGCCTGGATCCCCCTGCTGTATGCCCTGACATATCTATCCGTCATGAATGGCCTTGGCCTGTACGACCTCACCGCGCCCTCATCCCCGCATAAAACGCTGCGGGGCGTGGTGGTCTCCTGTGTGGTGGCCATCCTGATTCCCTGCCTCATGTTGCCGTTCGAACCATTTGTGCCATCCCGACGCATCACCATGGATTTGCTGGCATTCATGAGCCTGGCGGGACTGACCTTCCTGGGCATCCGCTACTTCCTGACTTTTCCCCAGGCGAACCGCGCAACCAGCCAGCGGGCGGTGCACACGTTGTTTGTGGGTGATCCCGACGCCATTCGCGCATACATTGAGAATTTGGGTAAAACCAGTTTCCGGGTGAGGCCCATCGGGTGTCTCACGGATCATGGGGTCAGACCCCTTGAGGATCTGCCTGTCCTGGGCGACATCGCCGATTTGCCCGGCGTGCTCGCACAGAACGTGGTGGATGAGGTGGTGCTGGCGTGGAACCGCGAAAACAATGGCCGTGTATCGGCCCTGCTGAAAATCTGCACGGATCACGGTGTTCTGACACGAGTGGCGCTGGATGTCTGGCAGGCCGGCAACGCCCACAGCCACATGCACACCATTGGGTCCCTGCCGGTGCTGGTCTACCATCGGTCCCATCTTTCCACACCGCAACAAACCGTGAAGCGGGGACTGGATCTCCTGGGGGGCGCATTGGGCATGCTTGTGTTCGCGCTGTCCGCGCTGGTGCTGGTGCCCGTCATCCGGCTTGCCACCCGGCAACCCGCCTTCGTCTGGATTGATCGGACCGGCCGCAATGGCCGCATGTTCCGTCAACTGCGATACCGCATTCACAACGGGGTCAGACCCCAAGCCAACCCGGCCACGAGATCTCCGCAGGAGATGACCCGCGTGGGCCGCATCCTGTTCAGAAGCCGGTTGCATTATTTGCCTTCCTTCTGGAATGTGCTGACTGGCACCATGAGCATTGTCGGCATCCGCGGCACGAACCAGGGGGCCACCTCACAACCCGCACAAGGTCCCTTTACGGAAGGCCAACCTCAAGCGCATGCCCGCACCGCCCCGCGCAAGCTCGCCCTCAAGCCGGGCCTCACGGGCCTGTGGCATGTATGGGATTTCGACCGCTTGCTGGACGAAGCCGGTCTGCAGGAGCTCGATGAAACCTATGCCGCCAACTGGAGCCTGTGGCTCGATATCCGCATTTTGCTTCAAACCCCGGTCATCGCTGTGATTCATCGTATCATTGGTCACATGCCGGGAGGGGAGGTGCCCTCATGAAAAAGACGCTCAAGATTGTGACATTGCCGGGTCTGTTCCTCACGGACATCCTGTTTTCACTGGCCGCTGTGATTGTCGGTATCGCCATGCGGTTCGACGGGCAGTTTGCGCCGCAATATGTGGAAATCATTCCGCTTTTCTGGGCT
This sequence comes from Bacillota bacterium, assembly GCA_023459915.1. GTDB lineage: Bacteria > Bacillota > Clostridia > DSM-8532 > DSM-8532 > JAEWSN01. The sequence goes on along the minus strand of JAEWSN010000034.1, from coordinate 851 downwards.
ATGACGGCCGTGGGCCTTGTTGGGTTCGGCATGCTGTTCGGCTGCTACTTCAATGTCTGGGAAAACGCCAGCGTGAACGAGCTGGTGCGCCAGGTGATGGCCGTGTTGGTCACGCATGTCGTCCTCTATGTCCTCAATGGCACGTTCGACCTGGGGATGCCCCGTGGCGTCATCATGGCAGCGTTCATGGTGTTGCTGTTCGCGACACTCAGTGTGCGGTTGTCCGCCCGGCTGGTGCTGTGGTTTGTGGCCTATTTCCGCCGGAACCGATCGAACCCGGATGCCAAGCGCGTGCTGATTGTCGGCGCGGGGGATGCCGGCGTCTTTCTGGCCAAGCGCCTCTTTTCCCAGAAGGATGGCAACCGCCAGCCGGTGGGCTTTCTCGATGACAACGCCTCTCTCTGGAACCGCTGGATCAACGGCCTGCCCGTATTCGGCGGACGCCGCGAGTTGGCGGATGTGGTGCGCCGCAATGGCGTCAAGGAAGTCATCCTGGCCATGAAGGACGCCGATCCGGAGCTGCTGAAATCATTGTTTGCCTCCTGCCAAAAATTGAAGGTGAAGGTCAGCCGCTTTGATACCCTGTCGCAGCTGGATGGGGAAAACCAAAACGGTGCCCGCATCCGCGAAGTGAGCGTGGAGGAGTTGCTGGGCCGTGAACCGGTGGAATTGGACATGGAGCCGGTAAAAGCCTTGATTCAGGGCGCCACTGTCCTGGTCACCGGTGGGGCGGGTTCCATCGGCAGTGAAATCTGCCGGCAGGTGCTGCAGTGGGGCTGCGGCCATTTGGTGGTGTTCGATTTTCACGAGAACGGCCTGTTCGACATCGGCAATGAACTGGCCGCGAAGTA
>JAEWSN010000033.1 GCA_023459915.1 Bacillota bacterium | reverse complement strand
ATATCGGGCACCGCCACACGAATGATGTCGCAGCCGGCAGCCTCGAGCACCTGAACCTGCGCGATGGTCGCCGCCACATCGGAGGTACGCGTATTGGTCATGGACTGGATGGTGATGGGCGCGTCGCCGCCAATGCGCAACGCGCCGACCCGCACCTGTCTGGTCTTATTCCGTTTATTCATAAACCCGGTCGTCTCCATGGATGCATCCTTTCAAGTATGGTGGCACACTGTCTGTTCCTGCTAAAGAATCCAACGGGGGATGTCATTGAACAGCGTGGCAATCAACACCAGAATCAGCAAGGCAAAACCGATGAGCGATATCAGCCCTTCCTTTTCCGGAGGGAGCGGCTTCCGCCGTATTTTTTCTATCAGCAGCAGCACCAGCTTGCTGCCGTCCAACGCGGGGAACGGGATAAGGTTCATCACGCCCAGATTCAGGCTCAGCAAGGCGCCCAGACTGGCCAGGCCCAACAGCTTGTCGGTCAGGGAGACCTCCCGTTCCACCACGGTACCTATGGTTCCCACGATACCGACCGGGCCGCTCAGATTGCTGAACGATATCTGACCGGTGAACAACCAGCCAAGCGTGGTCAGCACCATGCGGATGGTAGAGAGCGAATACCGCCAAGCGGCGGCCAGAGAACCGAAAAAAGAGGGTTGATCCACCGCAAACCCGGTATCGAGATAAAACCGGGAGTCCATGAACGGCTCGATGTCCCTGAAGATGAGCGACTGTTCGCCACGCTGTACGGTCAGCGTGACCGGTGGATTGCCTTCGGGCCGGCCAGCGTTCAAATACGCCACGATGGCCTCACGATTGGCCACTTCCACGCCATCTATCCGTACAATTCTGTCGCCATGCTTCATTCCCGCCAACTGAATCGGAGAATCCGGTTCCACAAAGTCGATGAGATTGGAGGGGACGTCGTTTTCCATCACTACGGAAAACCCAAGCCGGTACGTCGGTTCCGTTCTCGGCAGGGTGATGGTGGCGGTACGCCGTGTGCCGGTTTCGTCGAGCCAGGCGATGTCAAAAGGCTCCTCTTTCGCGTTGTACAGGAACATGGTGAGATCCGTGTTCAGATCATGGATGGCGCGGCCATCCCACGATACCAGCCGATCGCCTTCCTTCATGCCGGCCTGCTGGAACGGGGATTCCGTCCCAAAAGAATCCACCCGGTTTGTCAGAACCCCTGCGGCCATGGTGTAGGAGCTGATGAGGATGAAGGCCAGCAGGATGTTCATGGTGGATCCGGCCGCCATCACGAGAAAGCGCTTCCAGATTTTTTGTTTGTTGAATGCCCTTGGGTCGTCGGAGGCCGTCTCCTCTCCCTCCAGCTTTACATACCCGCCCATGGGAATGAGGCGCAGGGTGTATTGGGTCTCCCCTTTTTTGAAAGCCAGCAGCTTGGGTCCCATGAACATGGAAAACTCCAGCACACGGATACCGCACGCTTTCGCGACGGAAAAGTGGCCCAATTCATGGACCAGTATCAAAAGACTGAGGACTGCCAGCGCGACAATCAGGTTCATGTTTTCTCCTTTATGTCTGTTCCCACCGGCAACGCATCTGTTTTTGCTGTCACGGCTGCCGGCATGTTTGTCATTGTTTCAGAAAGGCGGCGGCCAACGCGCGCCCTTCCCGATCTGCTTCCGAGATGTCTTCAAGGGTGGGATTGTGTACCACCCGATGTCTGGACAGCGCCATTTCCACCACTTCCGGAATGCGTGCGAAGGTGACGGTGCCTGCCAGTAAAGACGCAACCGCCACCTCATTGGCCGCGTTCATCACCGCAGGCGCGGTGCCGCCGGCCGCCAGCGCTTCATATGCCAGGCCCAGGCAGCGAAACACGGTCATGTCCGGTTTCTCAAAGGTCAACATGGCCATGTCGGTCAATGACACCCGACGGAAAGGGTTCGGCTGCCGTTCCGGCCAGGTCAGCGCCAGTTGGATGGGGATTCGCATGTCTGGCGCGCCGAGCTGGGCGATGATGGTCCCATCCCGGTACGCGACAGCAGAATGGATGATGCTTTGCGGATGCACCAGCACCTCAATGCGTTCACCCGGCACACTAAACAGCCAGTGCGCTTCGATAACCTCCAGGCCTTTGTTCATCATGGTGGCCGAATCGATGGTGATTTTGCTGCCCATGGCCCAATTGGGATGCTTCAGCGCCTGTTCCCGGGTCACGGACCGGAGCTGTTCGGCGGTGAAGCCGCGAAACGGCCCACCGGAAGCGGTCAGCAGCAAGGTTTCCACGTCTTCGGCACGATTGCCGGCCAGCGACTGAAACAGCGCCGAATGCTCACTGTCCACCGGCAGAATGTCCACGCCATATTCCCGGGCCAGCGGCATGATGATGCTGCCAGCCGCCACCAGGGTTTCCTTGTTGGCCAGCGCGATGCGCTTGCCCGCCCGAATGGCTTCCACGGTTGGCAGCAGGCCCACGGAGCCAACCACGGCGGTGAGCACCGTATCTGCCTGCGGCAGGGTGGCCGCCTCGATGAGCGCCTCCGGTCCTCCCGCAACCCTGGTGTCCGTGTCGGCCACGGCGACAGCGAGCTGTCTGGCCAAAGCCTGGTCTGCCACAACTGCCAGCCTGGGATGCACCTGCCTGATTTGCGTTTCCAAACGCCTGATGTCAGAACCGGCCGCGAGCGCGCCAACGCGAATGCCCAAATGACCACACACCTCAAGGGTTTGTGTGCCAATGGAGCCGGTGGCGCCCAGTATGGAAACGCATTCCGTCATGCTCAGCTGTCCTTCCCACTCATTCTTCTTCCAAGTGACAACGGTTGCCGTGGCAACCATGCCTGGGTTTCTTCAATCAAAAGCTCCCAAGCGCGCGCAGGTACAGGTAGACAACAGGCGCAACGAACAGAATGCTGTCCAGCCTGTCGAGTATGCCGCCATGCCCGGGAATGAGTTTGCCAAAATCCTTGATGCCGGCACTTCGCTTGATGGCGGAAGCAGACCAGTCTCCCAACTGGGAAATGACCCCGCAAAGCAGTCCCAACAACAGAAAATGTACCCATGGAATATCCGCCCGAACCGCCTGCGGCACCAGAAAGCCAAACCCGGTCATGATAACCGTGCAACCAACAACCCCACCGATGGCGCCTTCCACTGTCTTTTTCGGGCTGACGTCCGGCAGGAGCTTGCGACGCCCAAATGTGACCCCGGAAAAGTAGCAGAAGGTGTCCGTGATAATCGCGCCTATGGCAACGCACCAAATAAGCCACTCTCCATGCACCATACCCCGCACCTGGGCCACAAAGGACATCAGGAACGGAATGTAGAGAATGGCGGTAAAGGTCATTGCCAAATCATCCAGATGAAACTTGCCATGTTGGAAAACCAGGCGACCAAACAGCCACAGAATGCAGGCAAAGGCCATTACCCGGACCGCGTCGCCGGAAAAAATACCCTGTCCCACAGACAAGCCCAGCGTGCCAAGCGCGCGAACGGCCTCCGGCCAGGCATCCACCGCCCCGGCCATCCCCGCAAACGCAATGGGATCACTGAAACGGGAGTTCCCCAACAACATCACCGTCATCAGGACGGCCGTGACCGGATCGACGATGCGCTGCACGGAATGCGCCGCCTGCCGGAATTCCAAAATGGCAATCAGGGAGGCCGCCAACGCGACCAGCATCAGAACAAACGGCGGCGCGAGCAACGCCCCCACCAGCAGGACCGATCCAATCACACCGCTGATTACGCGTTGTCTCATTCTTCCACCCCTCCGAACCTGCGATTGCGGCCAGCGTATGCCTGCAGGGCTTCCCGCAGGTGGCGCTCCCGGAAGTCCGGCCACAGGACATCAGGAAACAGGAATTCGGTGTAGGCGGTTTGCCAGGGCATGTAATTGCTGAGGCGCTGCTCGCCCGAGGTTCGAATCAGCAAGTCCGGATCCGGCAGACCAGCCGTATACAGGCGATCCGCAACGCTGGTCTCATCTATTTGGGCAGGTGTCAGCATGCCCGCAACCGCTTCGGATGCGATACGGCGTATGGCCTGCACCAGCTCTTGGCGACCGCCATAATTGATGCAAATAAGAAAATCCATGTCGGAAAAATGCGCCGTCGCCGTTTCCACATGGTCAATCTCCTGTAAAATCTCAGCGGGGAGCCCCTCCCGGGACCCAATGATACGGATGCGGACCTTCCGATCCTCCAGATCCTCAAGCGCGCCGCGCAGGTATTCGAGCAGCAACCGCATCAGCTGATCGACCTCTTCCTTCGGACGCACCCAGTTCTCGGTTGAAAACGCATAGACGGAAACGCAGGATATGTGAAGATTGTAGCAGGCCTTGACGATTTCCTTGAGTTGCCTTGACCCCTCCGCGTGTCCAAAGGTGCGCGAAAGACCGCGCCGCTTCGCCCACCGGCCGTTGCCGTCCATAATGAACGCGATATGCCGCGGAAGTCTGCCAGGGTCGATATTCCCGTTCTTTTTCCGTCCAAATCCGAACATGCGTTGCGATGCCGTCCAATCCGGTAAATTCCTGCCCCGTGTCAATGCAGGGACAGCTTGCCGACAGGTCGGGCAGCACCCGATGTGTCCCATTCATCATACCAGAAAAGGGCAATTGGCGGAACAGGCGGAAACGCGGTCATTCACGCATCCTTCCCGACAAGCCCGCAGCCCATGGACTGCAGGAGCCGGGCGCCGTTGTCGTGCAGTATCGCCTGTCTTTCCGCGGGTGTCAGGGCGAGCCGGTTGAACAGTGCCAGTTCACGCGCATGATCGTTCACGGGATAGTCGGTTCCGAACACCACCCGCGCCATGCCATGACTGCGCATCAAATCCACGGCCTCTTCCGGTGGCATCGCCCACAACGCGCTGGAAGTATCCAGCCAGATGGGAAGCCCGATGAGCGTTTCCCGTGCCTCTTCCCAGCGCTCATACCCACCCAGGTGCGCGGCGATGATGCGGAGCTCCGGATGGCGATCCAGCACACGGCGCAGACGTATGGGCGCGGAATGATCATGGCGGGGATCCCCCACATGCATCATGATGGGGACGGCGCCGCCGATACAACGGTACAGCCGGTCCATTTTGGGGTCATCGATATCGAACACCTGGAATTCCGGATGCAGCTTCACGCCATGCAGACCAAGTGACAGCAAGGTGTCGAAATCCTGCTCCGGATCCCCGGAATCCGGATGCAGCGCGCCGAACGCGACAAACCGCTCGTTCTGTCGGGAAGCCAGCCACCGGTTCACCGACTCCGTCTGCGACGGCTTGATGGCGGTGGAAAGCAGCACCACACGCGAAACACCGGCGTTCTCCGCGGAAGCGTTCAACTCGTCAAGCCGACCCCTGCCATGCATTTCAATCCCATAATGGTTGCCGATGTTGGCGACCGCCCGCTCTGCGAGCGCCTCCGGAAAAATATGCGCGTGAAAGTCGATGATGCCACCGTTGACTGGTTCCATTGTGAATACCCCTATATGGTTCTGATGAGGTAGCCCATGTAGCTGACGAAGTGCGAGAAGACGACGCCGGGTTCCTGGAGATCGGGGTTCCAGCGCTTCACCCATTCCAGCGACACGTAGCCGTCATAGCCGAGCGCATGCAGCTGTTTGAGCATGTCGAGTACCGGAACATCACCGTAGCCCAGCATCCGGTAGGACACCTTGCCGTTCTTCATCACGGAATCCTTGATATGCACGTATTTCACGTAACGGCCGATGCGGCTGACCGTGTCTTCGGGTGCTTCGTGGAAGAAACGCCAGGGGTGGTGAATGTCCCACAGCACACCGGCATTGGGATGGTTCACGCCCTCCATGAAGGCCGCCATGACATTGGAATCCGCCAACACGCCATTGGTTTCAATCAGCACCTGAACGTGCTTGTCAGCGGCATATTCGCACAAATCCAAGTACGAGGCCTTCACCAGGGTAAGATCCACAAACCCAGACGGTGCCGGCGCCAAATCCCCGAGTACGCGGATAAAGGACGAGCCGGTACGTTGGGCCAAATCGATATAGCTTTTCCCTTCTGTCAGGAACCGCCCGCGGTTTTCACGATCCGCCAGGTTGGCGCCCGAAGTGAGCATGGGCAACGCCATGTGGCCGGCCTTGAGCATGGCCATGGTCTTGTCGAAATTCTCTGCGCGGAACGGCTTCGCCTCCGGCGCGAACATCTCGTTTTCCAATCCGCGGATTTCGATGCCGTCGAGTCCCAAATCCTTCGCGGTGGCATAGATTTCCTCCCAGGACCAGCCCGGGCAACCCAATGTGGAAAATGCCAGTTTCATATGGATTTCCTCCTTACGCGGTTTCGATGCTGGCGGCGTCCTTGAGGTTGTACAAATCAATGGCCATTTCCCGCATCTTGTACTTTTGAATCTTGCCGGATGCGGTCATGGGGAACGCGTCCATGAAATGGACGAACTTGGGGGTCTTGTGGCGGGCCATGTGCGCGCGGACATGCTCCTTGACCTCGTCCTCGGTCAACGTGGCCCCTTCCTTCAAAATGACGCAGGCCATGATTTCCTCGCCGTAGGCTTTGCTGGGCACCCCAATGACCTGTACGTCCTTGACCGCGGGATGTGTGTACAGGAACTCCTCGATCTCCTTGGGATAAATGTTTTCGCCGCCACGGATAATCATGTCCTTGATGCGCCCTGTGATCTTATAGTACCCATTTTCGTCCACGGTGGCCAGATCGCCCGTGTGCAGCCACCCCTCGGCGTCGATGGCCTGCGCCGTGGCTTCCGGCATCTTGTAGTAGCCCTTCATGATGTGATACCCGCGCGTGCAGAACTCGCCCTGCACATGCGGCGGGCATTCCAAGCCTGTTTCCGGATCCACAATCTTGGATTCCGTGTGCGGAAAGACGCGGCCCACCGTAGATACGCGCAATTCCAGCGGATCGTCCGTGGCGGTCATGGTGCAGCCGGGAGAGGCTTCCGTCTGCCCGTAGGTGATGGTGATTTCTCTTGCGCCCATCACATCCACCACCTGCTGCATCACCTTGATGGGACAAGGTGATCCGGCCATGATGCCGGTACGCAGCTTCGGGAAGGCATACTGTGAAAAATCCGGATGATCCAGGATGGCAATGAACATGGTGGGCACTCCGTGGAGTGCCGTGCATTGTTCATCTTGAACCGCCTTCATGACCTTGAGCGGGCTGTAGACATCAATGGGCACCATGGAGGATCCATGCGTGGTACAGGCCAGAATGGCAAGCACCAGTCCGAAACAGTGGAAAAACGGCACACAGATGCACAGCCTGTCCTCCTCAGTGAACTTCATGCGATCCCCAATGCATTTGCCGTTGTTGACAATGTTGTTGTGGGTGAGCATCACGCCCTTGGGAAATCCGGTGGTGCCGGAGGTGTACTGCATGTTGATGATATCGTCCGGATCCAGCGCATCCTGGGCTGCATCCAGAATATGCTGCGGCACATTCCGGGCCAGCGTGAACAGATCCGCCCAGGCGTACATGCCCGGGTAAGCTTTCTCCCCGACATAAATGACATGCTTCAAATGCGGCAGCATGGGATTGTCCAGTTTTCCCGGCACACTGTCCTTGAGCGTGGGACACAGTTCATTGATGATTTCCGGATAGTTGGTGTCCTTGAAACCCTCCATCATCACCAGCACTTTGGCATCAGACTGGCGGAGCAGATACTCGGCTTCAAACACCTTGTAGCTGGTGTTGACCGTCACCAGCACGGCACCGATTCTTGCGGTGGCAAACAAGGTGAGGATCCATTCCGGGACATTGGTGGCCCAGATGGCCACATGATCGCCATTTTTCACACCCATGCCCAGAAATCCCTTGGCAATGCGATCCACTTCCTCGTCGAATTCCCTCCAGGTTCTCCGATAGTCGCGATCCGTGTATTTGATCATTTCGCGGTTCGGATACCGGGTGGCCATTGTGTGAAGCAGATCGCCGATGGTGATGTTCATCAATGGTTCTGTCATGGTGACTCCTCCTTTTGCCCTTTGGTCGTAGCGTACTTGCATGAGGCTGCCCGGATTCGACAAAAAGACCCTCCATCAAGAGACGAAGGGCCAAAACCACTTCACATCAACCAGTGGATTTCTATCCAGCCTGTGAAACGGACCGGTTATGCGGACAACAGGCGACTGCTCCCCATCCATGCATGTATGAAGTATGAATTTTTATACATCCTATCAATACGTTTCCAACCTGTCAAGCGTCAGGACAAGCGTCCCGCATAATCTTCAAACCCAAACCGGCGGATCACCCGCATGCCCTCCGCCTCGGTATACGTGGCAATATTGGGCAGATTCACGCCGTTGAAGGTGTTGTTCTTGACCATGGTGTAGTGGGCCATGTCGCAGAACACCAGCCGGTCGCCGATTTTCAGCGGCTCCGGAAAGGAATAGTCGCCAATGATGTCGCCGGCCAGGCAGGTGGGGCCGCCCAGACGGTAGGTGTGGGCAAATTCTCCCGGTTGGCCCGCGCCGATGATATTGGGCCGGTACGGCATTTCAATGACATCCGGCATGTGGCAAGCCGCCGAGGTGTCCAGCATGGCGATTTCCATGCCGTTCTCCACGATGTCCAACACGGAGGACACCAGATAGCCCGTGTTCAGGGCGATGGCCTCCCCCGGCTCCAGATACACCTGCAACCCATATTTCTGTTGGAAGAACTCGATGGAACGGATAAGAGATTCGATGTCGTAATCCGGCCGGGTGATGTGGTGTCCACCACCCATGTTCAGCCATTTCATGTCCTTTAGGAACGGACCGAATTTCTCGTCGATGACGGGCACGGTATGCGCCAGGGCGTCGGCGTTCTGCTCGCACAGCGTATGGAAATGAAGCCCGTCCAGCCCCTCGAGCTCATCGCCGCGGAAATGGCGCAACGGAATGCCCAGCCGGGAATTGATGGCACAGGGATTGTAGATTTCCGTCTGGATCTCCGAATACTCCGGGTTCACACGCAGCCCGCAGCTGATGCGTTTTCCTTCAACCGCCTGCACACGTTCCTTGTACCGGTGCCACTGATCGAAGGAGTTGAACACCATGTGGTCAACATAACCGAGCAGTTCCTCGAAATCCTCCGGGATGAACGCGGGAGAATAGATATGGACCTGCTTGCCCATTTTCTCATAGCCCAGACGCGCCTCGAACAGGGAACTGGCCGTGATGCCGGCCAGGTACTTGCCCACCAGCGGAAAGGCGGCGTGCATGGAAAAGCCCTTGAGCGCCAGCAGGATTTGACATCCCGTACGCTGCTGCACGGTGTCCAGAATCTGCAGATTCCGCTCCAACAAGCGGAAGTCCACCACGTAGGCGGGGGTTGGTACGGCTGAATAATCGAGCGGCAATGCGTGTTCCACGAGTTTTTCTCCTCCTTGGGCCAATTCACTGCAAGTATGAAAGGGGTTCCGGCACCTCCTTGGGAAACACCGAAACCATCTGTTGGTTGATGTCGTCAGTCCACCAATTCAGGCGAAAGCGTATCCTGCCAGGGCAATCCCTGCACATTCAGCTGTTCCATGAATGGATCCGGATTGAACTCCTCCACGTTGTACACGCCCGGCTTCTTCCACAACCCCTTGAGCAGCATCATCGCGCCAATCATGGCCGGCACGCCCGTGGTATAGGAAATGGCCTGGGAGCCAACCTCGGCATAACAGGCCTCGTGGACACAGACATTATAAATGTAGTAGGTCTTCTGCTTGCCGTCCTTGACGCCCTTGTAGATGCAGCCGATGTTGGTTTTACCCTTGGTGAGCGGCCCCAGCGAGGCAGGATCCGGCAGAACGGCCTTGAGGAACTGCAGGGGTTCAATCATCATGCCATTGTAATTGATGGGCTCAATGCTGGTCATGCCGTCATTCTCGAGCACGCGCAGGTGCGTGATGTACTTCTCTGAAAACGTCATCCAGAACCGGATTTTCTTCAGGCCCTTCACATTCCGGGCCAGGGACTCCAGCTCCTCATGATACAGCAGGTACATGTCCTTCGGACCAATCTCGGGGAAGTTGTACACGCGCTTTTCAGACAACGGCGCGGTTTCCACCCACTCTCCGTTCTCCCAGTACCGGCCATTGGCCGTGATTTCACGAATGTTGATTTCCGGATTGAAATTCGTTGCAAACGGCAGGCCATGATCGCCCGCGTTGGCGTCCAGAATGTCGATCTCGTGAATCTCGTCAAAATGGTGCTTAATCGCGTGCGCGGTAAACACCCCGGTGACGCCGGGATCGAACCCGCAGCCCAGAATGGCGGTGAGCCCCGCCTTTTCAAACTTTTCCCTGTACGCCCATTGCCAGCTGTACTCGAACTTCGCCAGCTCCGGCGGCTCGTAGTTGGCGGTGTCCAGATAATGTACGCCCGTTTCAAGGCAGGCGTCCATGATGGTGAGATCCTGATAGGGCAGCGCCACATTGATGACAATGTCCGGCTGGAAATCCCGAATGAGGGCCACCACTTCCTCGGTTCTGTCCGCGTCCACGCGTGCCGTGCTGATTCTTGTTCTGCCCCCGTCGAGCTTTGCCTTCAGCGCGTCACACTTCGCGAGCGTCCGGCTGGCAATGCAGATTTCCTCGAAGACATCCGGATTCTGAACACATTTGTGAACCACGACACTGGCCACACCGCCGGCGCCAATGATCAATGCTTTTCCCATTTCATTTCCTCCTGTTCAATCTGCTGATGCCATGAAATTCCCCCATGACATGAAATACCACATGACATGACGGGTCATCACACAACATGCATAAAACCGGAATCGCAGCGAAAAGCTGCATCCGATTGTGATGTCGTAACAAATTCCGATTATAAACACATTACCCGTTTGGAGCAAGAAAAACGCAAAAAGAAGACCGGCTCAATAACTGAACCGATCCTCCCTGCGTTTCCTGAAACAACCTGAGGCAACGCGCAGGTGAAAAATCTCCGGTGCGTTACTTCTTCTTGTTGTTGAAGTATACGGCCTTTCCGGTTCTTGCGGACTCATAAATGGCCTCGAGCACCTGGGTAACCACGATGGCCTGTTCCGGGGTGACGGTGGGCTGTTTGCCGGTGAGCACGCAGTCGATCCACTTGCGGGCCTCCACATCGGCCGCGTCTTCTGTCTTGCCGGAGTAGAAGGCCACACCGCCGGCGCCCAGCTCGGGTTTGGTGGTGTACATGCGGCTGTTCTTCTCGCCATTGATGCGCAGGCCGTCCTTCATGTCGGCGCCGGCTTCGGTTCCGCACAGGGAAACCTTCGCCTCATCGACATCGAGGGAATTCAGCGCCCAGCTGGCTTCGAGATTGATGGTGGCGCCATTCTCCATGGTGATGAAGCCGAACGCGGAATCTTCCACGGTGAATTCCTTGGGATCCCAAGGTCCCCAGGCATTCGCGGCATTTTCCTTGCTGCCGAGCTTGTGGTAGATATTGCCCATGACGCTCTTGACTTTGTAGTTGTCCATCATCCACAGGGCCAGGTCGAGCGCATGGGTGCCGATGTCGATCAGCGGGCCGCCGCCCTGTTCGTCCTCATTGAGGAAGACGCCCCAGGTGGGAACGGCACGACGGCGGATGGCATGCGCCTTGGCGTAGTAGATTTCACCCAGCTCGCCGTCCTCGCACAACTGCTTGAGGTACAGGGAATCGGGACGCTGGCGGTTCTGGTAGCCGATGGTGAGCATTTTGCCGGTGCGCTTCGCGGCATCGACCATCTTCTGGGCCTCGGCGGTGGATTTGGCCATGGGCTTTTCACACATGACATGCTTGCCCGCTTCGAGCGCGTCCACCGTGATGAAGGAGTGGGACTTGTTCGGCGTGAGCACATGGATCACGTCGATGGTCTTGTCCTTGAGCAGCTCCTTGTAGTCGGTGTAGACCTTGGCACCGGCAACACCGTACTCGGCGGCTGCCTTCACGGCACGTTCCTCCACGATGTCACAGAACGCGACCATTTCGACATTGGCCAGCTTTTTCAGGCTGGGCATATGCTTGCCATTGGCGATACCGCCGCATCCGATGATGCCGATCCGGACCGTCTTGGGCGCTGCCGGCTTCGCGGCCTTGGTGGTTTTGGTTGCCTTGGTGGTTTTCGTGGCTGTCTTGGTTGCCATGGTGATGCCTCCCGCAATTCATTTTATCGGCATGACGCCGCTGTTTGGTTTTCCGTGTAGATTTTACCCATTTCGGACGCAAAAAACCAGCTTTCCGGCAAACTTCCGTGGATATGTCCGAATCCCATTCAAAGAGATGCGGCAAATGGCGTCAGGTGATGCTGCGCAGATACTTCGCGCTTTCCGTGATGGACTGAATCTGGTCGATCTGGAACGCTTCCTGCTCCACGATGTACCAGTGCACGCCCATCTTCTTGCCCGCCTCGATGATGGCCGGCACATTGATGATGCCCTTGCCGATTTCCGTGTTCTCCTTGTTCTCAAGGCTGGTCATGTCCTTGATGTGCAGCAGCTTCATCCGCTCGGCATACCGGTTCATGAAGTCCACGATGTTCATGCCTGCATATTCCACCCAATAGGTGTCCAGCTCAATGAACAGATGCTTCGGGTCGGTGTTCTCCATCATGATCTCGTAGGCCATCTTGCCGTCAAACTTCTCGAACTCGAAATCGTGGTTGTGGTAGCCGAACAGCAGCCCGTTCTCGGCGCATTTCTTCCCCACGGCTTCGAGGCGTTCCGCGGTGCGCTTCCAGGCGTCGGCGCTGCCCACCATGTCTCCCCAGACAGCCGGGCAGACAATGTAGGGGGAACCGATGGTCTGGGAATATGCAATCAGCCCGTCAAGATCCTCGTCGAGCGCAGGCAGGCCGATGTGGCTGCCGCAAGCCTTGAGACCGTTGTCGTCGAGCGCCTTGCGGAGCTCCTTGGCCGGTGTGTCGAAGTAACCCGCGAATTCCACGCCGTCGTAGCCGGCTTTCGCGACAGCCGCGAGGGTGCCGAGAAAATCCTTCTGTGTGAGTTCCTTGACCGAATACAACTGAAGACCAATCTTTTCCATGATACGCTCCTTGTCTGTACGCAATGCGATTGGGAAAAGCACAACACAAATAACTGTAACACGTTGCGGCAACCTGGTATATAATGAAGCTTGTAAAAAATATCGATAATTTGTCATTCCGGGGTGAACTATGCAACTTGACTTCCCCAACGAACCCTATTTCGAGGATCAACACCATGCGGACGGCCTCATCCACTACCCGTTCGACTGCCATGTGCAACAGCGGCAGCGCGGCCCCATTCTGGCCCACGCGCACTGGCATTACTACATCGAAATCCTCTACATGATTGACGGCAACGCCCGCGCGGTGCTCGGCGGCGAGGAATATCCGTTCCGGGAAGGCGACATGGTGCTCATCAACGGGCGCGAGGTCCATGCGGTGTTTGGCGAACCGGAGGCAACCACCCGGTACATCGTGCTCAAGTTCGACCCGGCACTGCTGTACACCACCGAACGGACGCTGTTCGAGTCCAAGTATGTGCTGCCCTTCACCATGAACGGCACCACCTCGCAGAAGGTCTTCACGGCGGCGGAGCTCGCCGACTCTCCCATTCCCGCACTGCTTCCAGCCATTCTGAAGGAGTTCGAGGACAAGGCCTACGGGTTTGAGCTGGCCATCCGCACGGATATCGGGCGCCTGTTCCTATGGGTCATCCGGAACTGGCAGGCCAAGGGCATTCAGCTCGACGCAAACCCGTCCCTGAAGGAAATTGACATCCTGCGGCTCCAGAAGGTGTTCGACTATCTTGACGGCAACTTCAAACACAACATCACCGTGGAAACGGTGGCCGCCATGCTGAACATGAGCTACAGCTATTTTTCCCGCTACTTCAAATCGCTCATCGGGAAAACCTTCTCCGAATACCTCACCTATGTGCGAATCACGGAGGCGGAAAAAATGTTGCTCACCACCGATTTGAACATCACGGAAGTGGCGCTGGAATCCTGGTTTTCCAACTCCAGCTACTTCATCCAGCAATTCCGGGACCAAAAGGGGCTCTCGCCCAAGCAGTTCAAGAAGAAGGTGTTGAATAGCTGATCGATTTCAGCCAATCAGCCGTTGACGAGCGAAATGCCTTAAGCGTGGCGTGGGCATTTCAAGCGAGTTTTACGGATGAACGGCTGAAATTGATCAAGCCTTGGTGACAGCGTGGTACCCTGGATTAGGCTGTCTCCTTGCGACAGGCTGCGGAAAATACCATGTTCATCTGTAACGGTTGCCAAAATGCCCAATCTGTCATGCTCATTGCGACAGGCTGCGGAAAATACCATGTTCATCTGTAACGGTTGCCAAAATGCCCCCGCTTCGCTCAAGGCATTTTGCAACCGTAACAGCTGAACGGGTCTTTTCCTACCGGGTTATTTCCCTTCCCTGTTTCTAATATACACATGCTTGATGTGATACTGATTCGTTTCCCGGATGTCCAGCTCGAAGGCGTCGAGGGATTTTACCAGCGGGGTGAGTTTCATGAAGCCGTAGTTTCGCGGATCGAAGTCGGGCTGCTTCTTGGCAATCAGCGTGCCCACATCCCCCAAAAAAGCCCAGCCGTTTTCGTCCGCCAAATCCTCGATGGAGGACGCGATGAGGCTGATGAGCTCCTGGGACACCGCTTCGACCAGGTTGCCGTCGGCGTTGACCACCTGCACGGGAGAATCGTGTGGCGCTTCGGCGGGAACCGGCTCCGGCTCGGAAACAGTGGGTTCCGGTTCCACTGCCACCGTGGCGGCCGGCACGGGCGCGACGGCTTCCGGCTTGGGCTCGGAACGGTTTGCACTGGGTTTCCGGCGTCGGCTCCGCCCGCGTCCGGTTTCCTTGTGCGGGGTTTCGGCGGTTTTCTCAGCCGGCTTTTCCTCGGGCTTGTCAGAGGCTTTCGTGTCCTGTCCCTTCGTGTCCGCGCCATTCGCAGCAGCGGACGTGCTCGCGGCGGCAGCGACGGGTTTTGCGGGTTCGTTCCTGCCGTCTGATTTTTGCGGGGACGCATTCCGCGAACCGGCATGCGTGTCGCTTTTTCCCGACCGGGAAGAGGGCTGTCTTCCAGAGCCTTTTTCCTGTTCCGGCTTCTCGACGGTCACATCGATGATTTCAATGTAGATGAACTTGTCGCAGGCCACGATGAAGGGCTTGGGCGTTTTCCGCTCTCCCATGCCGAACACCTTCTTGCCGGATTCACGCAGGCGCAGCGCCAACCGCGTGAAGTCACTGTCGCTGGACACAATGAAAAAGCCGTCGACATTTCCCGCATAGAGCATGTCCATGGCCTCGATGATCATGGCGGAGTCGGTGGCGTTCTTCCCCACCGTATACCGGTATTGCTGAATGGGGGTGATGGCATTGGTGAGCAAAAGGTTCTTCCACCCTCTGAGATCCGGCTTGGTCCAGTCGCCGTAGATGCGCTTGATGGTTGGTGTGCCGTATCGCGCAATTTCCTTCATCATGCCGCTGACGCGATCATGGGGCACATTGTCGGCATCGATCAGGACCGCCAGACGCAGTTCAATTCCTGTTTGCATGGGGAGATTCCTCCGTTTCATCGGTTTCCGCGATCGTCGCGGCCCGCGTGTGTTCACCATTCATGGGCAGCCGATCATTCCCGGTGACGGAGAATGCTCTTGATTTTTTCCACGATCATGTCGGTGGCCACCTGGTTCATGCCGCCCTCGGGGACAATGATGTCGGCATACCGCTTGGTGGGTTCCACGAAGGCCTCGTGCATGGGCTTGACCGTGTTGAGATACTGGTTGACCACCGAATCGATGTCCCGCCCACGCTCGTGAATGTCGCGGATGAGCCGCCGCGCGAACCGGATGTCCGCGTCGGTGTCCACAAAAATCTTGATGTCCAGCAAATCCCGGACTGCGGGATTCTCGTACAGCAGGATGCCCTCGACGACGACCACATGCCGGGGTTCCTGCCGAATCTGCTCTTCAAGCCGCTTGTGCTCAATGAACGAATAAACCGGCCGGTTGATGCCCTGCATGTCCTTGAGCGCCGTCATCTGCGCAATGAAATAGTCGGTGTCGAACGCGTCGGGATGGTCGAAATTGAGCAGCTTCCGCTCGTCGAACGAGAGGTGGTGGAAAGACCGGTAGTACCAGTCCATGCACAGCAGGGTCACCTCGTCCGGGAACACGTCCTTCAGCGAACGGGCCAATGTGGTCTTGCCGGAACCGGTTCCTCCCGCTATGCCGATCATGATGGCCTGCGCCATGCGTACGTCCACCTTTCCGGCTGCGTTCGGTCCCTTGCCGCCCCACAACCCTTTCCTATGATTATACCTGTTGACGGAACCGCTGAAAACCTCTACGGCCGGGAGAATATGAGAAAACCCGCAATCCACACAGGGAAGCGGGTTTTCTGGCGTGCCAGAGACGATTCGAACGCCCGACCGACAAGAGGGTGCCCGGAAGAATGATTGTCTCTTCATGATGTGGACATCACATGGCAAGGGGCCTCTTGACGGCTCGCTTCATTTGCGATTGCTTCCTCTACGAACGCATTCAGCGATTCACCCCTCTGTGAAGCCAACAGTGCGGCTGCACGATGGAGTTCGGGAGCAATTCGAACATTAAAAGAGCCCTTGAAAGGCTTCTCCGGTTCCAATCCCATACCGCTGCACTGTTCCAGGTACTCATCAATCGCGTTCTGAAAGTCCGAAACCAATTCCTGGGCACTGTTTCCTTCATATGAGAGCAGTGACTTTATTCCGATTACCTTACCATGAAACAGCATGTCTTCATTGGAAAAAGCAATGCTTCCATAGTATCCACGATAACTAAGCATTTCCTTCATTGAATATGACCTCCTTCCCTCAAAGCGGTGACAATGTCATCGATCTGGTACAACTTCAGGATTCGCCTGGGATGTGGCTTGTGTAGACGGATGACGTTTTTTTGACCATCCACGAACATGACACGGGATCCTCCGGTTGCGCCAGCCGCACACTGTGAATATCCATAATGCTTCAACAATGTGACCAATTCGTCGAACGTAAAGTCGTTTGGTCGAGATAAAAGTCTGGCAAGAATTTTATCGTGTCGACTCATATCATACCTCCACCTTCATCTTGATTATACACAAGCTCATGACTGCTGGCAACTATTCGTAGTCGCACGCATCATCGTTGTTGACACAAAGCAAGTTTATCACCTGTTGCGGGAAAATCTCAGGATGTCATTTCATAAACCGTATGCGGTGACGCCAAAACAAAGGAACCCGCCATCCCTTTCAGGAAGCGGGTTCCATGGCGTGCCAGAGACGATTCGAACGCCCGACCGACGGATTAGAAGTCCGTTGCTCTATCCGACTGAGCTACTGGCACACATTGAACCGAACAGCCCCCGCCCCATCGAAAACAACGGAGAAGCAGCCCATTCGGCGCCACCTGATTATACAGGGAATGCCGAACGACTGTCAACGCTGCCTGATGGGGTCAGACCCCGCGCAGCCTCACCCCGTAGCCCTCCCGCCTGAGCAGTGAGGCAGCCTGCGCGCCTTCCGCCGCGGTCTCGAACCGGATGAGCAGCGCGCCTTCGTCTTCCTCCCGCACATTGTTGATGCCGATGTTCTTGATGTTGATTTCCGCCCGGGCCAGCATCACCGCGATGCGCGCGATGATGCCCGGCTTGTCCTCGACATCCACGGTGATTTCGGCATATCCGGGCACGCGGGAAACCTTGGTGTCCGACAGGCTGTCACGCCAGTCGCGCCCCTGCGCGAACACCGCTTGAACCCGTGTGTCATCGCCGGTCTCCAGCGCGTCACGAAACCCCGACAGCCCGGCGGACACCGCCCGCAACGCTTCAAGCAGCATTTCCCGATTGGAGAGGCTGATGCCGGTCCAGAGCGCCGGCGAGGCCGAGGCGATGCGCGTGAGATCCTTGAAGCCCCCGGCTGCCAGGCGCTGCAGATTGCCGGAGGGATCCTCCGCTTCGGCCACAGTGTTGACCAGCACGGTGGCAACGACGTGCGGCATATGACTGATGAAGGCCGTGGTGCGATCGTGGGCGTCCGCTTCCATGCGCAGCGGCATGGCGCCGACCAGGGACACCAGCCGCGTCGCTGTTTCCAGCAATACGGGCGGGGTCTGCGCAAATGGGGTGAGCACGAACCAGGCGTTCTCGAACAGATTGGCGCGGGACGCGCCATAACCGGTCTTTTCCGAGCCGGCCATGGGATGACCGCCCACAAAGCGGTGCGTCAGGCCCAGCTGCGCCGCCATTTCCATGACATCGCGCTTGGTGCTGCCGGCATCCATCAACACACAGTCTTGCCGCAGATGGGGCAAAAGGGAACGAATGATCTCCGGCATGACCCGCACCGGGGTACACAGCACAACGATGGCGCACTGTGAAAACGCCTCTCCCGGCTCCGACGCGGCTTCATCCACCACACGATCGGCCACCGCGCGTGCCAACGAATCCCCATCCCTGTCATGGGCCACCACGCGCGCGTGCCGGTTGGCAGCCTTGATGGCCTTGGCAAGGGAACCGCCGATGAGGCCGAGCCCCACAATGCCCACTTCCAAATGATTGTCACTGCCATGTTCCATGTACGCCGTGCCTCCATGCTGCCGCGCTGTGATGCGCCACGCGATCAACCCCGTACTGACCTGTTGCCGCTTTCCTGCCGCTCCCATCTCTGTGCCACCGTGCTGCCGTTCTTCCCTTTTTACCACAAAACAAGGCTCCCCGCAACGAATGCGTGAAGCCTTGTCCATATCGGCAGAAGTTCGAAAGGGATGTTCTTTCGGGTTCAGCGTTTGGAAGAACCCTTCTCATCGGGAATGTACTCGAGCAGCGACGTGAGGTCGGAACGGCCAAGCATGGCCTTGACGTCCTCCGGATCCCGCCCGGCCTGCAGCAGATGCACCGCCAGCGCCTGCCGAAGCATGTGGGGCGTGATGTCCTGCTTGATGCCTGCCTGTTGGGCATACTGTTTGATGATTTTCCAGAATCCCTGCCGGGAGAGCCGCCCGCCGTTGGTGTTGATGAACAGGGCGGTTTCATTGCGATCGCGCAGCATGAAGGGACGCGCCATCTCCAGATAGTCTGTCATGGGTTTGATGCATGCGTTGTCGAGCGGGATGAACCGTTCCTCGCCCGGATTCCCGCAGCGCAGGATGCGGTTCTTCATGTCCAAATCCGCCAGGTTGAGCGAAATCAGCTCGTGCACGCGGATGCCGGTGGCATACACCAGCTCCATCATACCCTTGTCCCGGATGCCCTTGAGCCCGATTTTCTCCGGTTGATCCAACAACAGCCGCACTTCCTCGAGCGTGAGGGCGCCAGCCTTTTTGCGTTCGATTTTCGGAGACTCGATGCCGATGGTGGGATTGACCGATACAATGGCCTCCATCATCAGGAAACGGTAGAACACACGTACGGAAGCCATGCTGCGGTTGATGGTCGTGGGCGCCCGGCCGGCCTTTTCCTGGACGGCGATATATGTCGAGAAAATATCGTAGGGCGCCTTGCGGATATCCGTGATTCCCTGCGTGCCAAGAAAGTCGATGTACTGCTGCACATCCCGGCTGTACGACTCCAGGGTGTTCGTGGACAGTGTTCGCTTGTCGCGCAGGTACGCGATGAAATCCGACAGCAACTGTTTCATGTTCTTACCTCTCTCCGCTGATGTTCGTTGTGGCCCCTTGCAGGAGCCTGTTTGCCGGCCGGCACCCGGAAGCCGGGAGCCGGCAAGGCATAATGATGAATGGGTTGCACGCTTGAGATGTCAACCAATGCTATGAATATACCAATTGTTGCATCCCGTGAATCACAGAATTTTACAGCCATTCTCTGTTCACGGCTGATTTTTTTCACTTTGGTGATCCAGCGCCGCAAATATGCCGGCAATGGTCTTTCCGTCGGTGATCCTTCCGTCCCGTATCATGGCCTTCGCTTCCTCGAAAGAAACGGAGAAGGCGGAAATGAACTCATCCTCGTCCGGATTCGATCTTCCGGCAACAAGGTTCGTTGCCAGATACACATGGATGATCTCATCGGAAAACCCGGGTGTGGACTTCATGGAAAACAAATGCACCATGGTTCCGGCGGCATAGCCGGTTTCCTCCTGAAGCTCCCGTGCCGCGCATGCTTCCGGCGCCTCGCCGGGATCCAGCTTGCCGGCCGGCAGCTCAACGGAAACAAATTCGTTGGGCTTGCGGTATTGCCGGGTGAGCAGCACGTCCCCCTCCGCTGTCACGGGGACCACGGCGGATGCGCCCTGGTGGCGCACCACATCGCGTGTCGCGGTCTTGCCGTTGGGCAATGTCACCGTCAGTTTTTCCACCCGGATGATGGCACCGTCATAGATCGGCATCGTGGACACCGTTGTTTCCATATACTCCATAAAATCCTCCGCTCATGGGTCACTGGTTGTTGTCCACGCGTCCAATCTCCCGTGCCCGCCGGGTCACGGCTGCCATCGCGTTCATGACGGCTGAACGGAAGCCCTTTTCCTCGAGCACGGCCACACCGTCGATGGTGGTGCCGGCCGGCGAGGTCACCATGTCCTTGAGTTCCCCGGGATGCTTGCCGGTTTCGAGCAACAGCCGCGCCGAACCGGACATGGCTGTCGCCGCCCACCGGTAGGCGGCCGCGCGCGGCAGTCCCGACTGCACCGCCGCGTCTCCCATGGCCTCCAGCATCATGAAGAAAAACGCCGGGCTGCTGCCGGTCACCGCGATGATTTCGTTGAGATACCGTTCCTCCAGCTCCTCGGCCTGCCCCACGCTGCCCAGCAATGCCACCGCCTGCCCGCGATCCTGTGCCGTCACCGCCGGCGAGCAGCAATAAAGCGTCATGCCCTCGCCGATGAGCGCGGGGGTGTTCGGCATGGCGCGGACCACCCGGGTTTGGGGTCCCAGATGCTTCAGATAGAAGGCAATGGGCAATCCGGCCGCGATGGTGAGATACAGCGGTTGCGCGTCACCAAGCGCCGCGCAGGCCCCGAGCACGGTGTCCATGTGCTGGGGCTTCACCGCCAACACCACCGCGTCCGCCTGCCGCGCAACCTCCGCTTCCGACGCCGCGATCCGCGCGCCGTAAACCGCCGCGGCCTCCCGCATGCGGGCCTCATCCCTGTCATACACAACCAGGGTGATGTCGGGCAGATTCCTTGTGATTCCCTTGAGCATCGCGCCGCCCATGGCGCCCGTGCCAATCAAGCCAATGGTCATGTTGCCTCCGTTCCGTTGTCCGTCAGCCGTTGCTGTTCCGGCACATCCGCGCCTGCGCCGGGTTTGTCCCCCGATCGGTCCGCCGCGTCGTACGGCAGGCCGAGATGCGCGTAGGCCAGCCTTGTGGCGCGCCGTCCGCGCGGTGTCTTGTTGAGGAATCCGAGCTGCAGCAAAAACGGTTCGTACACGTCCTCGATGGTGTCCGCCTCCTCGCCGGTGGTGGCCGCCAACGTGTCGAGACCAACCGGTCCGCCCTCAAACTTGTGGATGATGGCTTCCAGAATGTTGCGATCGGTTCTGTCCAGGCCCAGCATGTCGACGTCGAGCGCGGTCAGGCCGTATCTTGCCGTTTCGAGATCCACATGGCCATCGGAACGGACTTCCGCAAAATCGCGCACGCGGCGCAGCAACCGGTTTGCGATGCGGGGTGTGCCCCTGGAACGGCGCGCAATCTCTCCCGCCGCCTCCGGATCGATATGAATCCCAAGAATACCGGCAGAGCGGGTGACGATGCGTGTCAACTCCGCCTCCGTATACATTTCCAGGCGATTGATGATGCCGAAGCGATCACGCAGGGGGGCGGACAGCATGCCCGCGCGCGTGGTCGCCCCGATGAGCGTGAACCGCGGCAAATCCAGCCGGATGGATCGCGCGCTGGGCCCCTTGCCAATCATGATGTCCAGGGCATAGTCTTCCATGGCAGGGTAGAGCACTTCCTCCACACTGCGGTTGAGCCGGTGGATTTCGTCGATGAACAGCACATCCGAAGGCGCCAGATTGGTCAGGATGGCCGCCAGATCTCCGGGTTTCTCGATGGCGGGGCCGGACGTCACCCGGAACGAGACGCCCATCTCGGTGGCGATGACACCGGCCAGGGTGGTCTTCCCCAACCCCGGAGGCCCGTACAACAGCACATGATCCAAAGACTCCCCGCGCTTGCGGGCCGCGCCGATGAAGACGGTCAAATTGGATTTGACCTTCTCCTGTCCCACATAGTCACCGATGGTTTTGGGTCGCAATCCCGATTCCGACTCGTCCTCCTGGCGGATTTGTCCTCCAAGAAGCCTTTCCTCCTCCAACCTGTTCTCCTTCCCCGTGTACCTTCACGCGGCGACGCCGCATCACACCCTGTACTTGCGCAGCTCCCTCTGGTAATTGTCCGTCAATTCCTCCATCTGGTCAACATTGGCGATGAGCTCCTTGATACGCTCCGCGTATTCGGTGACATTCGCGCTCATCTCCTGTGACGAGGCGGAGTTCTCCTGGGCGATGGCTGCCAGGGAATGGATGTTCTCATACACGGTCGCCAGGCGTCGGGTCTCGTCGCTCAGCTTGCCGATGAGCACGGAGATGGCGTCGGTGACCGTGGCGATGCGGCCGGTGGATTCCCGATTGCCGTCGAGCACGCCGGAAAGCATCCGGTTGCCGGTGTCAAGCTGTTCAAACTGCTTGTTGACCTGTCCCACCAGGCTGTTCACCTCGCCGGTGAAGGCAACCAGGTTGTCGTTGATGGTGTTGACCGCGTTCTTGGAGGTGTCCGCCAGCTTGCGGATTTCCTCGGCGACCACGGCAAACCCGCGGCCGGCCTCGCCCGCGCGGGCCGCCTCGATGGCGGCGTTGAGCGCAAGCAGGTTGGTCTGGTCGGACACGCCGGCGACGGTATCCACGATCTCCAGGATCCGGCTGACCTGGCTGGCCAGATGCTCGCCCTGCGCGTTGACGGTGGCGAAGCTGTCCTTGGCCTGGTTGATGAGACTGGCAACCTGCTCGGTTTGCCCAAACGACTCCTCGATGCGGGTCACCGCCTGGTTGAGGCTGTTGCGGCCTTCTTCCTGCTCGCCGGTGATGCGGTTGAGGCTCTCAATGTTCCCGCCAAGCACGGTGACGGATTTTTCCGTCTCCTCCGCCTGATGGATGGCACCCTCGGCCACATCGTGCACCAGGTTGGCGATGTCGTCGGACACATGCTTCATCCGCTGGGCAATGTCCGAGAACGACATCGCAAAGGAATGCATGTCGTCCGAACCGCCCTTGAGGAACAGCATGTCCTTGGAAAGCCTTTCCCGGAAGGATTCCATCATCGTGAGCATCTGCGCGTAACCGTCACCGGACTTCAAGGTGGACTCGTGCGTGAAATCGAGATCCTGGAAGTGCTCCAGTTGTTTCATCACGGGCTTTTCGGGCTGCAGGGACAGCAGGGAGACCACAAACGCCACCACCGCCACGACGGCCGTGCCCACCAGATACCGAACCGGAGACTGGCCGGGAAACACCAGCAGCATGGTGGCGATGGCCGCCAGGACGGCAAAGACGGCAACGCGAATGGTGGCCGGACGGATGAAGCCCAGGGAAAACACCCGAAGTCCCTGCCATTGCGGGCCGGGCACCTCGTATTTCTCGAACTTCAGCCGCACGGTGATATAAGGCATGCTGCCTTCCTTGCCACGGGCCACCTCGGTGATTTCCAGCTTCTCCTTGAAGAAGGCGGCCGACCCGTCGAGCAGGCCAAGAAAATAGTCGAACATGCCGCGAGAGGATTCATACCGTATTTCGCATTCGGAGGGCGACAGCTCGGTGGCGTACAGGCGGGGCGGCTTTGCGTTGGGAATCATCCGCGTGAGCTGCGCGTGTACCTCATCCTGGAGCATGAGGAAGCTCTTGAGGCTGAAGCGCTCAAAATACGAGGGGAACCAGTTGTGAAAAGACTCAATGTTGTTTCGGCCGATTTCACGCCAGAGTTCCGCCAGCGGGAGGCCGGCGGTTTCGGAAACATCCCGGATGATGCCGAAAATCGTCCCGTCCGCCACATCGTCCTTCGGCGCGATGACACGCGACCGGTCCCAGTTGTGCCGGGCGAATACCTTGTCCATGAATTCCACGCCCTGCATCCGGTCCAACGTCTTGAGCCAGGTGACAACCACTGATCCCTTCATACGCTTTCTTCTCCATTCCTGTTGCCCTCGGTTGCTCCGGTTCATGAAGGCGTCCGGGGGCAGCCTGCGGGCCAACAAATGTCCGTTTCCGCTGTGCGGTCACAATTTCTTTCCCCGGCTGCGCAAGGCATCCCGGATGACGTCTTCCAAAGGCTTTCCGTCCTCGAGCACCGCGGACACGGCACGATTGGCCTCCTGGGCGGAGTAGCCAAGCATCAGGAGCGCGGAAACCGCCTCTTCCCCGACGCCCTGCGGCACATCTTCCGGCAGGCTGGGGGCGACGCCTTTCGCGACACCCACCGCAACCTGCTCCTTGCGAATCTTGTCCTTGAGTTCCAAAATGATCCGCTGGGCCGTTTTCTTGCCAACCCCTTGCGCGCGTGCCAGCCGGTCCGCGTCCTCAGTCAGCACCGCCAGCCCGAAATTGGAGGGCGGCACCGCGGAGACAACCGCCAGTGCGGCTTTGGGCCCCACGCCACTCACCCCGAGCAGTTGTTCGAACTGACGGAGCTCCCCTTCGGTAAGGAATCCGTACAGCGCCAGCAAGTCTTCCCGGACATAGGTGTGGGTATGGATTTGCACCACTTCACCGATTCCCGCCTCTGACAGGGTGCCGGTGGCGGAGAAAACCCGATAGCCGATGCCGTTGACCTCCACCACCAGATGATCCGGCGCGACATGCTCCACGACGCCCTTGAGATACGCGATCATATCAGTCTCCGCTTCCCGTGTAGTGTGTGTCCTGCAAGCCGAGCTTCTGCTGCATCTCGTCCACCAGCTGCTGCCAGCAGCGGATTTCCTCCTTGAGTTCCCCCATCAGGGCATCCTTCATGCGGATGACCTCCAGTAATTCTTCCCGGCTCATGTCTTCCAATCGTATCATATCACTTTCCCACTTCCCCGATTTTTTGATAGAAAAAAGTCTCCATGGGCTTGAACCCATATTTCTGATACCCGATGATTTGCTCGGTGCTGCCGATGAACAGCACCCCGTCCTTGACCAGGGAACGGTTGAAGTCCGCAAAGATCTTGTCCTTGGCCTCTTCTGTGAAGTAGATGAGCACATTGCGGCAAACGACGATGTCCTGGTCCTTGGGGTATGGATCCTTGAGCAGGTTCATCTGCCGGAACTCCACACATTTCTTCACATCGTCGGCAATCTTCCACGCATCGGTGCCGACCTGCATGAAATGCTTCTTCAGAAAATCCGCAGGCAGTTCCTTGATGCTCCGGCCCGTGTACACGCCCTGTTTGGCCTTGTCCATGGCGCCGGCGTCAATGTCGGTCGCCAGCACATGGATTTGGTTGAGCGGCACATGCCGGTTGAGGATCATGACAATGGTGTAGGGCTCATCTCCCGTGGAACAGGCCGAGCTCCAGACCTTCACCCCCTGGAGCGACCCTTTCCGCTTCTGGATTTCAGTCAGGATGCGGCGTTCGAACATCTCCCACTGCAACGGATTCCGATAGAACTCCGACACGTTGATGGTGAGATAGTTGATGAACACGTTATAGAGCTCCCTGTCGGTCTTCATGACCTCCAGAAAAGGGCAGAACTGATTGAACCCGCGCTTTTCCACGAGGGAGGTGATGCGCCGCTTCATCTGTTTTTCCTTGTAGAGATTCAAATCGATGGACGACAGGGAGAGAAAAAGCTTCTTGAACTGCTCATAATCCGAAAAGGCTTCCATACCCATCCTCCTTTGTTCAAATATACCCACGGCGCGTCCGTCTGGAACAACAATTCGTGGTTGCCACGCAATCCGGACGCAGCGGAAAAACCGGTCAGAACAAGACGCCGAAATGGAATCGGAAAACAATTCCGGCCCGGGAATGGAATCGGAAAACAATTCCGGCCCGGGATCTGAAAAGGATTCCGAAAAAAAGCAAGACCGGCTGCCCGATCTTGCTTTTGGAATGTTTCGGTTCAGAATTACTTCTGATCGCCAAGAATGTCGCCGATGGTGTTCGAGAGGTCTTCCACATGTTCATTGGAATATCCCTCGTGGGTGGGCGCGTCGGTGAACTCATTGGTTCCCGCGTTCGGCGGATCGATGGGCGCCACTTCACGAATGCTGAGGCTGATTTTCTTGAGCTCGGAATTGACCTCAAGAATCTTCATCTCCACATTCATGCCGGTGTGCAGCACTTCCTCGGCACGACCAATGCGAACACTGGAAATCTGGGAAATGTGCACCAGACCCTCCACACCGGGTTCAAGCTCCACAAACGCGCCAAACGGCACGATGCGGATGACATTGCCGGCCACGATGTCGCCCGCCTGGTATTTGCGGTCGATGTCGTACCAGGGGTTGTCTTCCGGGCGGCGATAGCCCAGAGACAATTTCTTGCTTTCGGGGTCGAAATTCAGGATGCGCACATTGACGACATCCCCGATGGAAAGCACTTCGGAGGGATCCTGAATTTTCTTCCAGGAGAGTTCCGAAATATGGATGAGGCCATCGACCGCGCCCAAATCGACGAAGGCGCCGAACTTGGTGAGACTCTTGACCGTTCCTGTGTATTCCTTGCCGATTTCGATGTTGCCCCAGAATTCCTCGGACAGCTTCGCCTTGGTTTCCTCAATGAGGATACGGCAGGAGCCGACCACGCGGCGCTTGTTCCTCACCAGCTCGGTGATGATGAACGACACCGTCTTGCCCACATAGGGGCTGAGATCCTTGACGTAACGGTCGCTGACCTGGGAAGCCGGGATGAACACCCGAATGCCCTTGAAGTCTGCAACCAGACCGCCCTTGACCACTTCCTTGACAACCGCTTCGACAGGTGTCCGGCTTTCGAAGGCTTCTTCCATGATCTCGAGACCACGGATGGATTCCACCTTCTTCTTGGAAAGCTGAACATTGCCGTCCCCATCGTTGATTTTCATAATGAGGGCCGCAATCTCCGTGCCTTCCTTCAGGTCCGTCTCCGGATCGAAGTCGGGCTGTTCCAGGAATTCATCCATCGGGATGATGCCGTCAGCCTTGTAGCCGAGATCGACAAACACTTCATTATTGTTGTACCCAATGATCCTGCCAGTGACCACCGAGTTGGGGACCAGCTGTGTCATGGTCTGCTCGAAGGCTTCGCTAAAGCTCATCTCGCCGTCCATTGTCTTGTTCATGTCTTCCATGCCCTGAACTACCTCCTTGATTACCCATTCGGGTGTTGATGCGCCCGCGGTAATCCCGATCGTTTGAACTGCGGGATCCGGTTTTGGCAGCTCCAGGGCAGTCTCGATCAGATAGGTCCGTGCGCACCGCGCCTGACAGATGCTGAACAATTTCTGCGTGTTGGAACTGTTTTTCCCCCCGATGACAACCATCATGTCGGCTTCTTCGGCCAGTTGCGCGGCCTCGGATTGCCTCCGGACAGTTGCAGTACATATTGTATCAAACTTCAAGACGTTTGCAAACCTTTTCTTGAGCGTATTTACCACTTCTTCATAGCGCTCGGGAACGAAGGTGGTCTGCGCAAATACGCTGATACTTCTGTCAACCGGAATATCAGCGGTTTTCGCTGCCTCGGGTGACGGAATCACGGTGACATCGGGCCCGCACCACCCCAGAATACCAATGATTTCCGGATGTTCCGGATTTCCAACAACCACCAGATAATCACCAGCATCTTCCTGTCGGCGTGCCAGCTGATGGATTTTTTTCACATACGGGCAGGTGGCGTCCCGAACCGTCGCGCCGGTTGCCTCCAGTTGACGCTGCACCGCCTCGCCGACACCATGTGCCCGGATGACGACACTGTCCGCCGGTTCAATCCGCGCCAGGGAATCCGCCGCCACAATCCGTTTCCCGGCCAGCGCCTCGATGGCCTGCCGGTTGTGGACGATTTCCCCCCAGGTGTACACATGGCCCTCCCCGGGCTCCGTCTCCATGGCCATCCGCAACGCGCGGTCCACGCCATAGCAAAAACCCGCGTATTGACCCACGATGATCCTCATGTCTTGTCCCTCACACCATGTTCCTCACGCCTTGCTCCTCATGCCCTGTTCCTCACGCCTTGCTCCTCATGCCCTGTTCCTCATGCCTTCTTCCTCATGCCCTGTTCCTCATCCATTGTTCCTCTTGCCGTTGACGGTCTCCCGTGACGTGTCCGGCGTTTGCGCCGGCACAGGGCTGTCCATCATGGCATAGATGCGATCCAGAATCTCCGAGGTGCCCGCGTAAAGCTCCTCCCGATTCGCCTTCGCGCCTGCCGGCGGCTCCAGTTGGAAAGGCTTGCCGTAGATGACGCGCATCCGCTTGAAAATGCGGTACCGCCCCTCCACCGCGACCGGCAGGATGGGCGCGTTGGAATGATACGCAATCAGGGCCGCGCCGCCCTTTTTCCTGCCCCTGTTTCTGGCGCGGGTGCGGGTGCCTTCCGGGAAAATGCCCACCACCTCCCCGCGTTCGAGCAGGGCAAGGGCGCTTTTGACAGATCCCGCATCTCCCTTGCCGCGATGGACGGGAAACGCGCCGATGGCGCGCAGTGCGGCGCCAAGCAATTTGTTCTCGAACAATTCCGCCTTGGCCATGAAATGCACCTTGCGCGGGATGCAGGCCGCGATGAGAAACATGTCGAACGCCGATGGATGGTTGGCAAACATCAGCAGCGGGCCGGAAGCCGGGATGTTTTCCCGGCCCACATAGCGGATGCGGTGAAACAGCAGGATATACAGCGCCGCCGTGTTGCGGACAAGCCAGTACAGCATCTATGCCTCCCTTTCCGCAGCCCCGGCATGCGCCCCGTCCGGGCGCAGATGGGGCGCGAGCAGGCGCATGATGGCCGCAACCGACTGTTCGGGGGAAAAACCTGTGGTGTCGAGCAGGATGGCATCCTCCGCCTGAGCCAGCGGGGAATGCGCGCGGTTGCTGTCATTGAAGTCGCGGGTCTTGATTTCCTGGAGCAGCGCCTCATAGGTGGTGTTGAGCGTCCCTTTTTCCTGGAGTTCCAGAAACCGGCGCCGGGCGCGGTCTTCGGCCGAGGCCGTCAGGAAAATTTTCACGGTGGCGTTCGGGAGAACCTTTGTGCCGATGTCGCGGCCATCCATGATGACGGCCTGATGGGCGGCAATCTCCTGCTGCATGGCCACCAGTTTTTCACGGACCCGCTGATGCGCCGAGACCCGCGAGGCGTACATGGACACCTCGTTGGCCCGGATGGCCTGCGAGACGTCCTCCCCGTCGAGGAAGACATGCTGTCCGCCGTCACGGTGGACAATCTCGATGCGGGTGTGCGCGAGCATGTGCCCCACCGTCTCCGCGTCGTCAGGGTTGATCTCCCGCCGCATGGCCTTGAGACCCACCGCCCGGTACATAGCCCCTGTATCGAGGTACAGAATGCCCAGTGTCTGCGCGACATGACGCGCCATGGTGCTCTTTCCGGCGCCGGACGGCCCGTCCAG
Source organism: Bacillota bacterium (assembly GCA_023459915.1). Lineage (GTDB taxonomy): Bacteria > Bacillota > Clostridia > DSM-8532 > DSM-8532 > JAEWSN01. The sequence goes on along the minus strand of JAEWSN010000033.1, from coordinate 8,313 downwards.
CGCGATTTGCAAATGTTTCACGCGCAACCCCTTCATACCACCCGGTGGCCGGTGCCGATGGCCACCTCATTGAGATGCAACAGCCCGATGCCGAAAAACGTGGCCACCGCCACATGCTCGCCACATCGCGCCACACCGATTTTCCCGCCGACATTCAGGCCGATGGCCTTGGGCATCACCTGCGACAGCGCCTCGCGCGCGGCGCCCGCCACGGCGCCTTCCTCGGCGTGACACTCCTTGATGACCCCTTCCCGCTTCGCGGAAACAACAGAACGCTCCACGATCTTCATGACAGAGGTGATGAACTCGCCGCCATAATCCACCGCGGCCGCGTGAATGCCCCGCAGGAGCAAATCCTTCTGCAGCTGCTTTTCCTCGGTTCTGTCGGCGGACAACGCCAGCAACACCGCGGCCTTGACAACATCCTTGCTGCCGATGGCGCGGTCCTCGGGATACTGGTTTTCCTTTTGCATGATTGGTCCTTCCCCGGGCTGCGGTTGATGGGTCCGCACACGCCCCTGTGCCGGCGCGCGGGCATTTTGGTCCGGGATGTGCCCGCCCGCGCATGGCATCCCCATTATACGGGATGCCATGGACAAGGGGCAAGGGCGCGCGCGGAACCGTCCGCGCGGCCGGGGGTGCACCCATGCGGCCGGGGGTGTCCCATGCAACCGGGATGTCCCATGCAGCAGGGGGTGTCCCATGCAACCGGGGTGTCCCCTGCGGCCGCAAGCGGCGGCGGTTCAGACAGAGACGCCTGCCAGATGCCCGGTGGCAAAGGCAATGGTGAGGTTGAACCCGCCGGTGTAGGCGTCCACATCCAGCAGCTCTCCGGCAAAATACAGTCCCGGAAGCACCTTGGACGCCATGGTGGACGGATCCACATCCTTGACCGACACGCCGCCGGCCGTTACGATGGCCTCGTCGACCGGACGCGCGCCCCTGATGTGCAGCACCAGATCCTTGAGCAGCACGCCAAGCTGCAGGCGTTCCCCGCGGGTGATCTGGTGCACCGGCTTGTCGGAGGGAATCCCGGACAGTGCCCACACAACGGGGATGAGCCCGGACGGCAGCAGCCCGGAGAGGATGTTCTTGAACGCCTTGTTGGGTCCTTCCGCAAAATCGCGCTGAAGGCGCCTGTCGAGGGTCTCCGGGGACAACGCGGGCTTGAGGTCCACATGCAGCCGGTATCCCTTGAAATCATTGGCCAGCAGGTGGCGGCTCGCGGAGAGGATCACCGGGCCCGACACACCGAAATGCGTGACCAGCATGTCTCCAAATTCCGTGTAGACCATTTTCCCCTTTGGATTTTCCACCTTGATTTCGATGTTTTTCAGCGTGAGCCCCGACACATCGGCCACCCAGGTTTCCTCGGTCTCCAACGGCACCAGCGAGGGCTTGGCGGCGACCAGACGGTGCCCGGTCGTTTCGGCCATGCGGTAGCCGTCTCCCGTGGAGCCTGTTGCGGGATAGGAGATGCCGCCGGTCGCGAGGATGACCGCGTCACAGGAGATCAGCGTGTCATCGGCCAGCCGGACGCCGCACACCCGTCCCTCCCCGACTTCCAGGGCCCGAACCGCCTGGTGGCAGCGGATTTCCGCGCCGCGACCCTCCGCGTGCCGCACCAGTGCGCGCACCACATCCGAAGCCTTGTCGGAGACCGGAAACACGCGGTTTCCCCGCTCCACCTTCAGGGGCACATCGAGCGACTCGAAAAAATGGATGATCTGATCGGACGGGAATTGGCTGTAGGCCGAATACATGAACCGGCCGTTGCCCGGCACATTGGCCATGAAGGTGTCGGTGTCGCACCGGTTGGTGACATTGCAGCGGCCCTTGCCGGTGATGAGCAGCTTCTGCCCCGGACGGCGCCCCTTTTCGAGCACCACCACCCTGTGCCCCCGCGCCGCCGCGAACCCGGCAGCCATGAGCCCTGCCGCCCCCGCGCCGATGACGACCACACGGCGTTCAGTCATGCGACAGTCCTCCGGATGGCGCGCCGTCGCCCTTCTCGTACACCTGGTATTCCTCCCAGACGGTTTCGAGCTTTTCGAGGGTGGCGCGGATGCGATCTCGGCGCTTCATGCCGATGGCGACAATCAGCGCGTTGATGAGGCTCAGCGGCGCCACCAGGGAATCGACAAAGGACGCCATGTCGCTGCGTGCGAACAGGGAAAGGGCGCTCGCCTGCGCGAGCGGGGAAGACGCGTTGTCGGTCAGGGCGATGGTGGTCGCTCCCTGATCCGCGGCATATTGCATGGCCTTGGTGGTGCGGCTGGAATACCGGGGATAGCTGATGCCGATCACCACGTCTCCCGCGCGGGCGTTGACAATCTGTTCGAACATCTCGCTGACGGAGGTGGTGTGCACCAGCCGGACATCCTCGAAGATGAGGTTGAAGTAGAACCCAAGGAAACTGGCCAGTGGCGCGGAGCTGCGCACGCCCAGAATGTAGATTTTCCTTGCGCCGAGTATGGCCTCCACCGCCTGGGCGAACACGGCGGGATCCGCCTCCTCCATGGTGGCACGCAGCTTGGTCATGTCCGCGTGCAGCACGCTGCGCAGAATGTTGTCGGGATCGATGTGGGAGGAGGTGACCTCCAGGCGTTGCGCGGAGGTCAGCTTGCTCTTGATGACCTCCCGCAATTCCTTCTGCAGACGCGGATACCCGTCATATCCCAGTTCTATGGCAAAGCGGACCACGGTGGATTCGCTGACGCCCACCTCCTCGCCCAGCCGGGCGGCGGTCATGAAGGCGGCGCGATCGTAATGCTCCATGATGAACTTGGCAATGAGCTTCTGCCCCTTGCTGAAGGTCGTGAATCGATCCTTCATGTTGCGGATGAGATGTTCCATGTCCGTCTCCTTGGCTATCCGTTGTTGCGGATGGCACGCATTTGAGCCCGAAGGCCTTGTTGTGTCAAGCATACCGTATCTGCAGGATGAAAAGCAAGCACCTGCATTTTTGACATGCCGAACCCGGACCTGCCGCAAACCGCGCCACGCAATATTTAGAGAGAATATGCTTCAGGGAGAGACTTCCCGACCCCATGCCCCTCAATCTCCGGTCAGACCGTCCTTGTGCCGGCTTGCAGGAGATCCGGTGCCGCCCGACGTTTCGGCGGCGGGCACAGCCGCCCCGCGCAACGTGTCCCCACCGTCATTGGACTGCGGCACCGGCACGTCTTCCCGTACGCCACCAGGTGGCGGCGCCGGCACATCTTCCCGAAACCATCTGTCCACCAGGGCCTTGACGGCGGGAATCTTGATCAGGTTTTCGAGCAGGGCCTTGGTGAGCACCATCAGGATGGGCCCCACAATCATGCCCAGCACGCCAATCCAGCGAAGTCCCAGGTACATGCCCATCAGGGTGAGCAGCGGATGGATGCCGATTTGCTTGCCCACTATCTTGGGCTCGATGAGATGCCGCACCACCAGCACCACCACATCGAGCAGCAGCAGGAACACACCAAACCGGACATTGCCCGCGATGAGGGAAAGCACGCCCCAGGGAATGAGGATGAAACCCGCCCCGAACACCGGCAACGCGTCGATGATGGCCGTCATCAGGGCAATGACCAGCGGATTCTGCACCCCGGCAATCACCAGCCCCGTGACAATGATGGTGAAGGTGATGCAGATGATGATGCCCTGCGCGCGCAACCAACCGAACATCGCCTTGAACACGCCCAGCACCATGCTCCGGGTGCCCGTGAGCCAGCGTTTGGGAATCCAGCGTTCAATGGCCTCGTTGATGCGCACCCGGTCGCTGAGCATGAAATAGGTGGCGATGATGGTGATGAGCACAAAAACCAGTGCTTCCGGAACCGACACGGTGAACGCGAGCGTGTACTTGGCCAGACTGCCGATGACATCGCGCACCGTATCGCCCAGGGCCGACAGGGTGCTGTCGATGGTGTTGGTCACTTCCTGGGGCAGCCGGATGTAGAAGGCGGTGGCCTGATCCATCACACGGCGGAAGAAGGCACTGACATCCACACTGGAGCTGGTGATGGTGGTGTACAGGTTGTGGATTTCCGTTGCGATGCGCGCGGCCATGAGCCCGAGCAGGGTGCCCACGGTGCCAAGCGCCAGCAGGATCGAAAAAACGGATCCGATCTTGCGATGGATCCGCAATTTCCGTTCCATCCAGCGCACCAACGGAAAGAGCGCGGAAGAGAGGATGAACGCCACCAGAAATGGCGCAAGATACTTGACGCCCTTGAACAACAGGAACAGCGCCAACAGGAGCCCAAGGGTCTTGAGCACAAACGTGCCGGCTCTTTGCAACCAGTATGGCATTTCATCCCCCTGCGGCCGCCCTGCGCGCGCCCGTCGCCGGCCGGTGTCGCGCCGTCTGCGGGAAGGCTATTCGCCATCCTCCTCGGCCAGATAATCCAGATGATCATGATCGTGCTCGTGATCATGATGGCCGCAGCTGCCGCAGCAGCCGTTGCAGCCCGTCAGATCCTCCGGTGTCAGCAGCCCGTGCTTACGCTTGTAGTCGAACAGCGCGGCCGCAATGGCTTCCTCGGCCAGCACGGAGCAGTGCACCTTGGCCGGCGGCAGTCCGTCGAGCGCTTCCATGACGGCCTTATTGGTGATACGCTGGGCTTCCTCGATTGTCTTTCCCAGGATGAGCTCGGTGGCCATGCTGCTGGTGGCCACCGCCGCCCCGCAGCCGAAGGTCTTGAACTTCACGTCCCGGACAATGCCGTCCTCAATCTTCAGGTAGATTTTCATGATGTCACCGCACTTGGCGTTGCCGACCTGGCCGACCCCGTCGGCATTGTCGATTTCGCCCACATTGCGCGGATTCATGAAATGATCCATCACTTTATCACTATACATCCCATACCCCTTTCAAACACAAAACGGTACTATGCCTGTCCGCCCGAGCGGACGAAATCCTCGTACAGCGGCGACATCTGCCGCAGCCGTTCCACAATCACAACCAGTTCATCCACCAGCACCCGCACATCCGCCTCGGTGTTCACAACGCCGAAGCTGAGCCGGAGCGAGCCATGCGCAATCTCATGCGGCAGGCCGATGGCCAGCAGCACATGGGACGGGTCGAGGGACCCGGACGTGCAGGCGGAGCCGGAGGAAGCCGCAATGCCCTTCATGTCGAGCATCAGCAACAGCGATTCCCCCTCGATGAACCGGAAGGACAGGTTCAAATTGCCGGGCAGCCGCTGCGTTCTGTGGCCGTTGAGCTTCACATGGGGCACCCGCGCCGTGATTTCTTCGAGCGCCATGTCGCGCAGCCGGCGCAAATGCGCGTCGTGCGCTGCCAGCTCCTCCCCGGCAAGGGTCAGCGCCCTGGCCATGCCCACGATGCCGGGCACATTTTCCGTGCCGGCACGCCTGCCGCGCTCCTGATGGCCGCCATGGAGCAGCGGATCAATGCGGACACCCTTGCGGACATACAGGGCACCGATGCCCTTGGGTCCGTAGAATTTGTGGGCGGAAATGGTGAGCAGGTCCACGTCCAGTTCCCTGACATGAACCCGGATGTTGCCGGCCGCCTGTACGGCGTCGGTATGGAACAGCGCGCCGCCCTCGTGCGCAATGGCCGCCAGTTCGGCAATGGGCTGGATGGTGCCGATTTCATTGTTGGCCATCATGATCGAAACCAGCGTGGTGTCCGGCCGCATGGCCGCGCGCAGGCTCTGCGGCGAAACCAGACCGTCCGCGTCCACCGGCAGGTATGTCACCTCATACCCATTCTTCGCGAGCCATTCAAACACTTCCAGCACCGCCGGATGCTCAATGGCCGAGGTGATGAGGTGCCGGCCTTTGGCGGAGCGGGCCGAGGCGGCCCCCTTGACGGCCCAGTTGTCGGCTTCCGAACCGGAACCGGTGAAGAAGATTTCCGTCTGCTCCGCGCCCAGCACACGGGCCACGTCCGCACGCGCCGCGTCGACAGCCTTCCGGTTGTCGCGACCAATCCGGTAAATGGATGACGCGTTTCCAAAATGCTCCGTGAAATATGGCATCATGGCCTCCACCACCTCCGGCCGGGTTGGGGTGGTTGCCGCGTGATCAAGGTAAATGAGTCTGTCCGCCATGTCGCACTCCTCTCAGGGACAGCACATCCCCGCTGCGGGAATGCCGTTTGCGCATTCATCCTACTCCTGAAGGTCAGGAATCGTCAAGTAGCATGGGTTACCAATACGACTGTAACCCAAGTAAATTGGTCGGATTTGTGATGCTGTGACAAAGACCTTCTCCCGAGACCTTCTCCCGAGACCTTCTCCCGAGACCGCCACAAGAGCGACAATCGAGAAACACGCATGGCCCTCCACCGCCGGATTGCCGTCATGACCCCCGGGGGGTTCGCGCGTCCGCCTGCCTGACGGCTGCCACAAACGCGCGCATTTTGTCGGCGTCTTTTTTGCCGTCCGTCTCAATGCCGGAGCTGACATCCACGCCCCAGGGGCGCAGGGCCGCCACGGCGTCCGCCACATTGCCGGCATGCAGTCCGCCGGCCAGCAGATAGGGATGACGCAGGGCCGCGAGCCACGACCAGTCGAAGGCCTCCCCCGTGCCGCCCGCCTGTTCCGGATGCCAGGCATCGAGCAGCACCCGATCCGCCAGGCTCCGGGTCAGGACCCTTTCCACTTCCGGCACCGTTTCCGGTCCCTTCACGCGAAACGCCTTCCAGATCTCCGTTCCCACCGGCAACAGCCCACGCAGGGCGTCCATTTCCGCAGGGGTTTCCGCGCCATGCAGCTGCGCCACCCGCAGGCCGGACTGTGCCGCAATGCGTGCCACCGATTCCGGGGGTTCGTTCACAAACACGCCGACGGCCTGTATCCGACGATCCAGCGCCGAGATGAGCCGCGCGGTCTGTTCCGGGGTCACACGACGCCGGCTGGGCGCGAACACAAACCCGGCATAGGCGGGCAGGAGCGCATTGGCCGCTTCGATATCCGCCAGGCGGGAGAGTCCGCACAGTTTGATTCTAATGGATTCCTTCCCTTCAGGGTTCATGGACGCGGCCTCCACACCGGCGCGGAATCATGGTCCGCGCAAATCGCCCGCACACGTCCGGGCACATTCATCCAAAGGCTCACAGGCTCATGTTCATGACACGGCGGACCTCATCGAGTGTCTGCTCCGCCACCTCGCGCGCCTCCCGGATTCCCTGTTTCAGCACGCCTGTGATGAACGCCGGATCCGCCTCGAGCTGCTTGCGCTTCTCGCGGAGGGGACGCAGGTATTCATTCAGGCTGTCGGTGAGCATCCGCTTGAGCATGCCCGAACCGCCATCCCCAATGCGTTCGGCCACCGCCTCCGGCGTTTCACCGGTGGACAGCGCGATGAGCATCAGCAGGTTCGACACCTCCGGCCGGTTGTCCGGATCGAAGGTGATGACGCGATCCGCGTCGGTTTTCGCCTTCTTGATGAGGCTGGCGGTTTCGTCCTCTGTGGCGCTGAGCATGATGGCGTTGTTGCGGCTCTTGCTCATCTTCTGGGAGCCGTCGAGCCCCAGGATGACCGGCGACTTGCTCAGCAGGGCCAGCGGCTCCGGAAACACGCGCTTTTTGCGGGCGAACCGGTCATTGAAGCGGCGCGCCACGGTGCGGGTCATCTCCAGATGCGGCAGCTGATCCTTGCCCACCGGCACCACATTGGCCTTGCAGAACAGGATGTCCGCCGCCTGATGGATGGGATAGGTGTACATGCCGGCGTTGATGCGCTTCTGGCCGGCCGCCTGGATCTCCTCCTTCACGGTGGGGTTCCGGTCGAGCTCGGCATTGGTGACGAGTGTGAGGAACGGCAGCAGCAGCTGGTTGAGCTCCGGCACATGGCTGTGCGGGAAAATGCAGGTTTTTCCGGTTTCAGGGATCAGGCCCGCCGCCAGATAATCCACCACCAGGTTGTGCACATTCTCCTGGATGTTTTCAAAGGTCTCGCGATCGGTCAGCACCTGATAGTCGGCGATGACAATGAACGTGCGTACGCCCAGATTCTGCAGACGCACGCGGTTTTGCAGCGACCCGAACAAATGGCCGACATGGAGCCGGCCAGTGGGCCGATCGCCGGTGAGCACCCGATACTTCTCAGGGGTCACATGCAGCTGTTCCTCCAGGCGTCGGCTTTTCTCCACCGCGGCCTCGTAGGTGCCCTGGGCTCCCGTCTCGTCGGCCTCCGGGCCTCCGGCCGCGTCCGCCACATCAGTCACATCGGTCACATCGGTTGTCAGGCGCTTCTCAAGCTGGTCGTTCGTCATTGTCGCTATCCTTTCTTTTTGGGGGCATTCCCCGGGGTGGGGGCGCCCGCGCGGGGGGGGGGGGGGGGGGGGCC
>JAEWSN010000032.1 GCA_023459915.1 Bacillota bacterium | reverse complement strand
CATCCTCACGCAGCTGCTCCAGCAGCCGATAGCCAAGCACCATGAGGCTGTCGCTCAGGTGCACGTTCTCGACCACAATACCCGGCCCCAGCCGCAAATCGGTGGGTGAAAAATTCCAGATGCCCTTGATGCCGGCCGCCACCACCCGACTGGTGATGTCCGGCATGATGCGGTTGGGAATGGTCAGCATGGCAATGTCCACCGGGTTTTCGCGCAAAAAATCCTCCATGGTGTCGGTATGCCGCACCTCAACCCCATTTATGTGTGTTCCCACTTTGTCCGGATGGACGTCGAAGATGGCGATGATGTCGAATCCGCGCCGCTGGAAATTCTCGTAGTTGGCCAGGGCATTGCCCATGTTGCCGGCGCCGAACAGCACGCATTTAAACCGCCTGTCGACCCCGAGGATATGGCCGATTTCCTCATACAGGGATTGCACATTGTACCCATACCCCTGCTGCCCGAACCCGCCGAAGCAGTTGAGATCCTGACGAATCTGCGATGCGGTGATGTCCATGCGCTCGCTGAGCTCCTTGGAGGAGATGCGGCGGATGTCCAGCCGGATGAGGTCGTACAAATATCGGAAATAGCGCGGCAACCTGCGGATGACCGCCATGGAGATACGTTTTTCGCCAGCCATGTTTTTCCCTCCGCAAGAACGTCAAAATTTCTGCGTGACGCCCTTGAGTTTTCAGCATTTTTGACGAAATGATTGTATCATCTTGTGATTTTTTTGTCAAAACTGGATTTTCCGGACAGACTGCCGCTCCACAATTTCCGCCGAGATCAGGAGCCGCTCGCGGACCGATGGCCCCGTTCTGTCCTTGAGCTTTTCGAGCAGACGCAGGAACGCCTTGCGCCCCATCAGCTCCTTGTGTACCCGCATGGTGGTGAGTTCCGGAGAAACAAGCGCTGATACCTCCGTATCATCAAACCCCATGACGGAAACATCCTCCGGAATGCGCAGTCCCATCGCGCGAAGCGTGCGGTACACGGAAATGGCACCCGCATCATTCGCGCAGAAAAACGCGGTGGGCAGCCCGTCGAGCTTCTCCATTTCCGCCTGGGCGATGCCCTGTCCCTCGCGGATCAGGTCATCAATGCCCGTGTGGATGATGCAATGGCGCTCATTGACCGTCAGTCCGTGCCGGCCCATCGCGTTGAGATATCCGCGATACCTGTCCCGAAAACTCACCGTGGCCACCGTGTCCCCGATGAACCCGATGTCGCGGTGGCCCATGGAGATGAGGTACTCGGTGGCACGGTCGCCGCCAAGCATGTTGTCGGTATGCACACAATCCTCGTCGATCTGCTCGAGATAGGTGTCCGCCATGATGTACGGCAGATTGCAGCGGTTGATGATTCTCGCGGTGGTTTCGGACACCCTGCCCACCGAAATGATGCCCATGACCTGCCCCTCCCGGATGCAGAGCGGCAGATCGAAATGCTCCCCGTCCTCCTCATAGGAATGGAACAAGGTGTTGACATGATGCTTGCGAGCTTCCTGCTCAATGCCTATCTGTATGTGCGCGAAAAAGCCCTCCCGATCGTTGGCGATGGTGGGCACCACCACGCAAATGTTCTTGGGCGCGGTTTTGACGTCCTCATTGGCCTTGCGGTAGCGGTAGCCCATCCGGTCAGCCGTGTCGAGAATGCGCGCGCGCGTCTCCTCCCCGATGCCCGGCATGCCGCGCATGGCAAGGGACACGGTATTCTTGGACAACCCCAGTTCCTGCGCGATCATCTCCATGCTGACCTTGTGTTTCATGACTGCCTCCCGCAACGCCGTCGTATTGTGACTTGATTTTAAGGCTGTGTTGTAACTTGATTTGCAAATTTGTATCGTGACAATATTGTATCATTCACTTTACACATGCAACAGCATTTGTTATTCTCAATACAATCACTGCCATATGCACAATCACTTCATTATACTAGCACACCCCGCAACGGGGAAGAAGGGGAGAACGCCATGGAACAGCTGCGCTTGCGTCTTTTGCGGGATCGGATGGAAACAGAGGTTCGGGACGGCATCCTGGCCTACTGGACAAAACACACGGTGGATGAGGAAAACGGCGGGTTCATCGGCGTCATCCGCACCCCGCACGTCCCGGTTCCGGAGGGCCCGCGCAGCCTCGTCCTCAACACCCGCATCCTGTGGACCTATGCCACCGCCTACCGGGAGCTGGGCGACGCACAATACCTCAAGACCGCCGCCCATGCCTACACATACCTGCTGGCGCATTTCAAGGATCGCGTGCATGGCGGCTATTATTGGATGCTCAATGCGGACGGCACGCCGGCAGACCGCAAGAAAGTGGTCTACGGCAACGCGTTTGCCATTTACGCCCTTTCCGAGTTCGCCCGTGCCACCGGTCGGCAGGATGTGCTGGAGGAAGCCATTTCCCAGTTTCTCACGCTGGACGCCCACGCGCATGACAACGAGAACGGCGGCTATTTTGAGGGATTCGGGGAAGACTGGGGCGTGGTGCCCGGCATTTCACTCAGCGCAAAGGATCAGGCCGCCGACAAGTCCATGAACACCCATCTGCATGTGCTTGAGGCATTCACCAATCTGCTGCGGGTCTGGGATGATCCGCGCATCCGCGACCGCCACAGGGAAACGCTGCTCATGATGGCCAATCATGTGCTGGACGCGAAGGAAGACCGGTTCCAGCTCTTCTTCGATCGTCGGTGGCATCCCCTGAGCGACATCACCTCCTTCGGCCATGACATCGAGGGCAGCTGGCTGATGCACGAGGCCGCCGAAGTCCTGGGCGACGAGACGCTCATCGAACGGGTGTCGCAGCTGGCCGTCCGCATGGCACGCCGCGCGCTGGCCACGGGCATGGATGCCGCGCATGGCGGCATGTATGACGAAATCCACGACGGCAGGCTGCGTGACGGCAAGGTGTGGTGGGTGCAGGCGGAAGCGGTGGTGGGCTTCACCAACACCTGGCAGCTGACCGGCGAGGCGCCGTTCCTGGAAACGGCACTGGACACCTGGCTGTTTACAGACGCGCATTTGGTGGATCATGTATATGGAGAGTGGTTTGGTGCCACAGACGCCGCCGGGGGCCGGACGTATGCGCTCTCCTCGGAGAACGATCAGAAGGTGGGCCCGTGGAAATGCCCCTACCACAATGCCCGCATGTGCTTTGAAATGATCAGCCGCATCAATGCCATCCTTGCGCAAGCCTGACCAACTCAACCCATCAACGGACAAATGTCCGGGCGCCGCCACCATGCGGCAACAAAACGGAGGAGCACACATGTCAGTTTTTGATGAACGCCTCAAATGGCTGGTGGACACACATCGGGAAGTCATGAACCGTCAAAACGAACCGCTGCCAAGCGAAAACGGCATCTTCGAACGGTACCGCTTCCCCGTGATTGCCAGGGAACACACGCCGCTGCATTGGCGCTACGACTTTGACCGGGACAGCAATCCGTTCCTGATGGAGCGCATCGGCGTCAACTGCGCCCTGAATCCGGGTGCCATCGAATTTGAAGGGCGCATCTACATGATGGTCCGGGTGGAGGGTTCGGACAGGAAGTCCTTTTTTGGCCTGGCTGTCAGCGAGGACGGCATCCACTTCAAATACCTGGATCGCCCCATCGTGATGCCGGAAACGGAAGACAGGGATGTCAATGTGTACGACATGCGCCTCACGCAACACGAGGATGGCTGGATTTACGGACTGTTCTGCACCGAGCGCAAGGATCCGGCCGCGCCGTTCGGAGACACCTCCAGCGCCATCGCGTCGTGCGGCATCGCCCGCACGAAAAATCTGGTGGACTGGGAACGGTTGCCGGATCTCAAAACCGGCTCGGCCCAGCAACGCAACGTGGTGTTGCATCCGGAGTTCATCAATGGCCGCTATGCGCTGTACACACGGCCGCAGGACGGCTTCATCGAGACCGGAAAAGGCGGCGGCATCGGGTTCGGCTATACGGACAGCATGGAAAACGCGGTTGTCATGGAAGAAACCCTGATGGAGTGCAAGGAATACCACACCATCAAGGAAGTGAAAAACGGGCAGGGCCCCACACCCATCAAAACGGACAAGGGCTGGCTGCACATCGCCCATGGCGTGCGGAACACCGCAGCCGGCCTGCGGTATGTGGTGTACGCCTTCCTGTCGGACTTGAACAATCCGGATGTGGTCACGCATCGCCCCGGCGGTTTCCTCATCGGTCCGGAAGGCGAGGAACGTGTCGGCGACGTGTCCAACGTCATTTTCTGCAACGGCGCGGTGGCGCGCGGCAACGATCTGTTCATCTATTACGCCTCCTCGGACACACGCTGCCACCTGGCCAAAACCACCATTGAAAAAATGGTGGACTACTGCGTGAACACGCCGGAAGATCCGTTGTTCACCTATGATTGCGTCCAGCAAAGGCTTTCGCTGGTGGAAAAGAATATTTCACTGATATCTCAGGGAAAAATCTCCTTGGAATGAGAAACCCACCGACCCGCATCGCAACGACAACCCCGCCGCGTGGGGAACAGGGCCCCCGCGCGGAAATGGACCATTCCTCCGAAACAGGGCACGCCATCCGGAAACAGATGGCGTGCCCTGTTTTCATTGGTGGAAGATGACGCCGGCTGTTTGGAAGGATTTTTATGTTCAGCCTTCGCCACACCGCATGGTATGATGATTTGGGAGGATGGTATGGGACGCTGCACATCCGCTTCAACAAATCAGCCCCTCACGCACAGGATATTGTTCGGGTTGTTCTGGATCCTGTATGTTCTTTCCGGCATTCAGCCGCGGGACCGATATGTCTGGTTTTTCAACGGACTTGTGCCTGTTTGCTTCGCGTTGCTGTTGTTTGCGTTCCGCAAGCGATACATTCCCAGCCTCCCCACCACCTGGCTGCTGTTTTTGCAGGGCCTGCTCCTTTTGCTGGGCGCGCGTTTCGGCTTTCAGAACATCCCCCTGCTGCGCGTCACGCTGGCGGACGGATCGGTCCGCAGCCTGATGGACTGGGTGACGCACTTTGTGGACGGCATGGCGTTCACCGCCGTTTTGACGGAGCTTCACGGACATAACCGACGGTTCCGGGACGGTGGACGTTTTTTTCACTGGACAAGGCAGAAAAAAGGTCGTTTCGGCATCATGGTGGCGCTGTTCTGTTTTGGCGTCGCGCTTTCATGGGAAATCATGGAGTGGGTGGTGCGGATACTCAGTCTGGATCATTTCATGGTGAACGGCGGCATCCGGCTCGATCCGCTGATGGATGTCGGGCTGACGATCCTGGGTTGTCTGGCCGTTCTGGCAATCTCCGCCCGCAGGGACCATGCCTCCCCGGCGTCGGCGGAAACCGGTACCGGGCACCAACCGCGGGATGAGGGATGATGTCGGCAAGGAGGTCGTCATGCTGCCATGGCCTGTCATGTTTCTGCCAGCCTGGATGATTCACCTGTGGAGCGCGTCCCAGCACCGGGTGGTGCTCCAGCACGCGACAAAACCGATGCTGCTGCTGCTGTTGATCGCCTGGTACCTGCAAGGTTCCCCCGCGCCACGGCCTGTGGTCGTGACGGCACTGGTTTGCGGCCTCGCGGGGGATGTGCTGCTGATGCTGCCGGAATGCCTGAAGCGGGGTCAGACCCCACTGTTTCTGGCCGGACTCGGGGCTTTTCTGGCAGGCCATCTCGCGTATGTCGCCGCGTTCCTTTCCCTGACGAAATTCCCGAGTCTGCCGCCACTCTGGCTGCTTGCGCCCATGCTTCTCCCCGTCGTCGCCGGCCTGCTGATCTACAGGCGCATCCGCACACATGCGTCTGAGCCGCGTCCCGCGCTGGTGGGCTACATCTGCGTCATTGTGGGGATGAACGGGGCCGCCATGCTGGCGGCCTGGTCAAATCCAGGGATGTTCGCGCTGCTGCCGGTTGCGGGCGCACTGCTCTTCCTCGTGTCAGACTCGGCGCTTTCGCTAACCCGATACGGCGTGCGGGCCTTCACCGATACTTTTGTGATGGCCACCTACGGCCTTGCACAGGCGCTGCTGACCTGCTGGTTCATCCTGATGGACGGCGGCCGGCTGCTGTGAGCCGCCCGCCGGTTGATGTGGCCGGTTCGCGCTGACGCCGGCAATGCCTGCATTGGATTTGAGGATTCAGCCAAGCCATCAGAGCAGAACCGGCACGCAATTTCCCGGCATCACAGCCGAACCGGAATGCCTTCCGCGGCAAGGTATCGCTTCAAATCCAGGATCTCCATCTCTCCAAAGTGGAACAGGCTGGCCGCCAGCACGGCGTCCGCGTGCCCTTCGGTCACGGCATCCTTGAAATGCGCAAGCGTGCCCGCTCCCCCGGAAGCAATGACCGGAATGGGCACGGCCTCCGCGACACTGCGGGTCAGCGCCAAATCGTAGCCGGCCTTCGTGCCGTCACAGTCCATGCTGGTCAGCAGAATCTCCCCCGCGCCCAGCCGGGCCGCTTCAGCCGCCCACGCCACAGCGTCCTTTCCGGTATCCACACGGCCGCCATTGAGGTATACGGTCCAGCCGTCCCCATCGGCACGGCGCTTGGCATCAATGGCCACCACCACGCACTGGCTGCCAAAACGCAGGGCGGCTTCCGTGATCAGCTCCGGACGCTTGAGCGCGGCGGAGTTGACGGAGATTTTATCCGCGCCGGCCATCAGAATCTGCCGGAAGTCTTCCACCGTCCGGATGCCGCCACCCACCGTAAAGGGGATGAACACCTGCTCCGCCACGCGAGACACCATGTCGATGACGGTGGCCCGGGCATCCGAGGAGGCGGTGATGTCCAGGAAGGTCAGCTCGTCCGCGCCGGCCTTGTCATAGGCTGCCGCGCAGGAGACCGGATCCCCGGCATCCACCAGGTTGACGAAATTGACGCCCTTGACCACCCGGCCATTGTGAACGTCCAGGCAGGGAATGATGCGTTTGGTGAGCATGTCAGTCCTCCTTGAGCGCCAGGAGCGCCGCCCTGAGATCGATGGCGCCGGTGTAGATGGCCTTGCCCGTGATGGCGCCCGCGGCGCCGGCATCCCGCAGCGCCAGCAGGTCGGCGATGCTGCCCACTCCGCCGGACGCAATCACGTCCATGCCGGACTTCTCCACCATTTCCCGCATGGCGGGCACATTCGGCCCCGCCAGGGTGCCATCGGTCGCGATGTCGGTATAGATGACAGTCCTTGCCCCCAGCGCCGCCATTTCACGCGCGAAGGCAACGGCCTCGCGATCACTGCCGGACTCCCAGCCCTCCACGGCCACAAAGCCATCCTTGGCGTCAATGCCGATGATAATCCGTTCCCCATACGCCTTCAGTGCGGCGCGGACCATCTCCGGCCTGCGCACCGCCGACGTGCCGAGGATGACACGGGCCAGGCCGCCGGACAGCAATTCCTCCACGTCCTCCAGGGTTCTGACGCCACCACCGGTCTGTACCGGAATGGAGACCGCGCGCGCCATGGCCAGAATCTGCCGGCGGTTGCCGGCGGTTCCCGAGCGCGCGCCATCGAGATCCACCACATGCAGGGCTTGGGCCCCCATTTCCGCCCACTTCACGGCCATGGCCACCGGATCGTCCCCGTACGCCGTGATGGCGTCGAAGCGGCCCTGCAAAAGGCGCACACATTTTCCGTCCTTGATGTCCACCGCGGGATACAATTTCATGCCGACTGCACCACCTTCATAAAATTCCGGAGCATGGCCAGACCGGCCTCGCCGCTTTTTTCGGGATGGAATTGGGTGCCGAACACCTTGCCCACCGACAGCGCCACATCAAATGGGTGGCCGTACGTCGTCCGGGCGGACACCATGCCGGCATCCGCGGCCTCCACATAAAAGGAGTGGACAAAATATACAAAGGTTCCGTCTGCGAGCCCATCAAACAGCGGGCTCCTGCCGTGGCCCCCACAATCGGTCATCTCAAGGGCATTCCAGCCCATATGCGGCACCTTGAGGCGGTCGGGAAGCACAAGCTTGCGCACCCGCCCACGAAACAGCCCCAGCCCCGGCACGTCCTTTCCATCGGCGTCCGCGTGTTCCTCGCTGCTGTCGAACAGCATCTGGAACCCCAGGCAGATGCCCAGAAAGGGCTTTCCGGACAACACCGCCTGCCGCGCCACATCCTGCAGCCGCTTGCGGCCCAGGCTGTCCATGCAGTCGCGGTACGCGCCCACGCCGGGCAGCACCACGCCGTCGGCGGTGAGAATTTTCTCCGGATCATCCGTCAACAGGATGTCGGCGCCGATGAACTCGAACGCCTTCTGCACGCTGCGGACATTTCCGGCCTCATAATCAATGATGGCAATCATGCTGTCTCCTTGTGATGAAGTGGGGTCTGACCCCATTGCGATGAAGTGGGGGCTGACCCCATTGCGGCCGCTGCTCACGCAAAGGTCTTTCCGGTGAGCCGCTCGTAGGCCTCCACATACTTCGCGGCCGTCTTTTCGATGACATCCGCGGGCAGCGGCGGCGCGGGGTACTGTTTGTCCCAGTCGAGTGTTTCAAGGTATTCGCGCAGATACTGCTTGTCGAAGCTCTTTTGCGCGCGACCCGGCGCGTAGTCGGCCAGTTCCCAGAAGCGCGAGGAGTCCGGTGTGAACATCTCATCCGCGATGACCATTTTTCCGTTGAGCATGCCGAACTCGAATTTCGTGTCGGCCAGCAGGATGCCGCGGGTTTCCGCATAGGCCGCAGCCTTTTTGTAGAGCGCCAGTGTTTTCTCCTTGAGTTCCGCCGCCAGGGCCTCCCCAATCTGATCCTTCACATAGTCGTAGCTGACATTCTGGTCATGCCCCTCATCCGCTTTCGTGGACGGGGTGAACAGCGGTTCGGGCAACCGATCCGCCTGGCGCAGGCCGGCCGGCAGCGGGATGCCGCACACCTCACCGGTGGCCCGGTAATCCTTGAGCCCGGAGCCTTCCAGATAGCCGCGCACGATGCATTCGGCCGGAATCATCTTCACCCGGTGCACCAGCATGGAACGACCTTCGAGCTCGTCCCTGAACTTCGACAGTCCCATGGGGTATTCCGAGACATCGGTGGTGATGACATGGTTGCCGATGATGTCGCTGCAGTAGTCGAACCAGAACGCGGAAATGCTGTTGAGCACCTTTCCCTTGTTCGGGATCAGCTCGTTGAACACCACGTCGAACGCGGAAATGCGATCGGTGACGATCATGAGCAGCTTGTCGTCGCCGACTTCATAGACATCGCGTACCTTGCCTTTGACAAAAACGGGCAGCTTGATGAAATTCGTGTCCTTGATGAGCATCGCGGGTTCCCTCCCTGTCCTATCACGACGGTGTCTGTCGCCTCGGTGTCTGTCACATCGGTGTCTGTCACAACGCGTTTGCCCTGTGCCGGTCTATAGCGTCCCCTTCGAGGAGAGCACCCCTTTCCGGTTCGGATCGATTGTCACGGCCTCGCGCAACGCCCGGCCAAACGCCTTGAACGCGGCCTCCGCCTTGTGATGGTTGTTCACGCCCCGCAAACAGTCGATGTGCAGCGTGATCCCACCATGCACACTGACCGCGCGGAAGAATTCCACAATCATTTCCGTGTCGAGCGTGCCGAGCCGGTCCACCGTAAAGGGCAATTCGGTGGCCAGATACGGCCGGTTGCTGAGATCGAGGCACACCCGCACCAATGTTTCGTCCATCGGAACAAAGGCCGTACCATACCGCCCGATGCCGGCCCTGTCGCCCAGCGCGGCACACAGCGCCTGCCCCAGCACGATGCCGATGTCCTCTGTGGTGTGGTGGCTGTCCACCTCAAGGTCTCCCTCGCAGGAAACCGACAAGTCCATGCCGCCGTGGACGGCCAGCAGCGTGAGCATGTGGTCCAGAAACCCGATGCCGGTCCGGATATCCGTGAGGCCTGCGCCATCGAGATCCAGTGTCAGCCGAATCTCCGTCTCCCTTGTGGCACGGGTGATTTCCGCCTGTCTCGCCATGAAAGCTCCTCCTGTTTGCCGATATACAGCAACATTATAGCCGATCCGACGCCTCATTTGGCAGCCAGCGCGGCCAGCAGTTCGGCCACCTTTTCCATCTCCTCGTCCGTGCCCATGGAAATGCGCACCCAGTCCGTGAGCCGCGGCATGTCGAAGTGGCGGACCAGGATGCCGTTGTCGCGCAGATATCGCAGCACCGCGCCGCCGTTCACACCTGGCACGGACGCAAACACGAAGTTCGCGCGGGATTCGAGCACCCGGATGCCGGAGGCGCGCAACGCCGCCACGAACCGGTTTCGTGTGGCCACCACCTGGTCGCGCCTGGCGTGGAAATACTCCCGATCCTGGAAAGAAGCGGTGGCCACCTGCTGGGCAATGACATCGAGCGGGTAGGAATTGAAGGAATCCTTCACCCGCACAATGCCCTCGATGAGCGACGGGTTCCCAATGGCGTAGCCCACCCGCATGCCGGCAAAGGCGCGGGACTTGGACATGGTTTTGACCACCAGCAGGTTCTCGCGTTCCCGCGTGCTCGGGATGACAGACTCCCCGCCGTAATCGGCATACGCCTCGTCCACCACAATCAGGGTGTCCGGCCTGGCGTCGGCCAATTCCAGCAGTGTCCGCGCCGGCAGCGCCATGCCCGTGGGCGCGTTGGGATTGGCGACCACAATGCCCTTGAGCCCGTCCGGGTACTGCGAGAAGTCGACAGACCAATCGTCCGCCAGCGGCACGGTGATGGCGGGGATGTCGTACAGCCGTGCGTAGACAGGATAGAAGCTGTAGGTGATATCGGGGAACGCGACGCGATCCTCCCGGCCGAAGAAAGCCTGAAACACAAACGCCAGCACTTCGTCCGAACCGTTGCCCACGAACACGCACGCGGGATCCACGCCGTAGAACCGGCCGATTTCCGCCCGCAGGGCCACCGCCTGCGCATCCGGATACAGCTTCACCGTATCCCCTGACATGCCGCGAATCACGCGTTCCACCGCCGGGGAAGGCGGATAGGGATTCTCGTTGGTATTGAGTTTGATGAACCGGCGATCCCGCGGCTGCTCGCCGGGCACATAGGGGGTGAGGCCGCGGGTGGTGTCACTCCAGAAACGGCTCATGTCGGCACCTCCCGCCCTTCCTTCTCCACACGGACCCGGACGGACGCGGCGTGGGCATCCAGCCCCTCGGCGGACGCAAAGCGCATCACATCCTCCGCGGCCTGCAGGAACCCTTCCCGCTGACAGGCGATGACACTGGATTTCTTGACGAAATCATCCACCGACAGCGGGGAGAAGAACCGGGCCGTGCCGGTGGTGGGCAGGGTGTGGTTGGGGCCGGCAAAATAGTCGCCCAGCGGTTCCGGCGACCAGGGGCCCAGGAAGATGGCCCCCGCGTTGCGGATGCGGCCCAGCAGCGCCATGGGATCCGCCGTGAGCACCTCCATGTGCTCCGGCGCGATGCGGTTGCTGACGTCCAGCCCCTGTGCCAGATCCGACACGACCACGATGGCGCCATAAGCGTCCAGGGACTGGCGGACTATGTCGGCACGTGGAAGCAATGCCGTCTGCCGCTCCACTTCCGCCGCCACCTTGTCGGCCAGCTCCGCCGTGTTGGTGACCAGCACAGCGGAAGCGAGCAGATCGTGCTCGGCCTGGCTGAGCAGATCCGCGGCGATGAAAACCGGGTCGGCTGTTTCATCCGCCAACACCAGCACCTCGGAAGGACCCGCGATCATGTCGATGCCGCAGACACCGAAAACCTGCTTCTTTGCCATGGTGACAAAGATGTTGCCGGGGCCCACAATCTTGTCCACCCGCGGCACGCTCTCCGTGCCGTAGGCCATGGCGGCCACCGCCTGCGCGCCGCCGATCGCGAACACCCGGTCCACCCCGGCGATGCGGGCACAGGCCGCCACCATGGGATTCACGGAGCCGGACTCATCCGGTGGGGAGCACAGGATCACTTCCGCCACACCGGCCACCTTGGCCGGAATGACGTCCATCAGCACGGTGGACGGCAGCGGCGCGGTGCCGGCCGGCGCGTACACGCCCACACGGGCCATCGGTGTGACCTTCTGGCCCAGCAGGCTGCCGTCCGCGGCCGTGTCGAACCAGGAATTCTGCCGCTGCCGGCTGTGGAACCGGCGGATGTTCTCCGCCGCACGTTCCATGGTTTGCCGCAGGGCCGGATCCAGCGCGGCCAGGGCGGCGTCCAGCGCGGTCGCCGGCACCTCGATGCCGGTCAGCGAAACCTTGTCGAATGTTTTTGTGTACGTCACCAGCGCGGCATCCCCGCCGGATCGGACGGTTTCGACAATGCTCCGGACGGTCTCCGCCACTTCCGTCCGTTCCGAGGGATTGCGGGTTTCGAGCATCCGGTACAGTTCATTGAGCTGTTCCGGGGTTGATGCATATCGCTTCATGTTGTCCTCTCCATTCCCGGGCCGCGCCGTGTTCCGGGCGCCGGCCTCATGCCTGCAGCTGTTTGCGGATGCCTTCTATCAGGGCACCGATGCGCCCGTTCTCCATCTTCATGGACACACGGTTGACGATGAGCCGCGCGCTGATGTCCGCGATGTCGTCGAGCACCACCAGTCCATTATCCTTCAACGTGCGGCCGGTTTCCACCAAATCCACAATCACATCCGCCAAACCCACCAGCGGCGCCAGCTCGATGGAGCCGCTGAGCTTGATGATTTCCACCGATTCCCGGCGGTGATGGCGGAAATACTGCCGCGCGATTTCCGGATACTTGGTGGCCACCCGTGAGATGGTCACCTCATCCATCCGGCCCTCGAGCGCCTTGGGACCCGCCACACACATGCGGCATTTCGCGAATCCGAGGTTCAGCACCTCGTACAGATCGCGGCCCTCCTCGAGCAGGGTGTCCCGGCCCACCACACCGATATCGGCAGCCCCATATTCCACATAGGTGGGGACGTCCGCCGGCTTTGCCAGGAAAAACCGCACCCGGTTCTTCTCGTCGGTGAGGATGAGCTTGCGCGAATCGGATCTCAGTTCCGTACAGTCAATGCCCGCGCCTTCGAGCAACACGGCGGTTTTTTCGGCCAGACGGCCCTTGGCGAGCGCGATGGTGAGATACCTCATGACTTGTCTCCTTTCGCGGCAGAGGCTGTCAGCTGACGCTCCGTGACCATGCCTGTCTCGTCCGCCAGTGCCAGCAGCCGGTGCCCGCGGGCCCGTGCGTAGGCTTCCGCCGCGCCGATGTCCCGGCCTGCCACGTCAAGCTCCGCCACCAGACCTGCCGCCCTGTACCGGTCACAGGCCTGTGCCGCGGCCGTCCTGCCGCCGGCGGCATAGGTGACCAGCACCCCGCCGGGTTCCATCTGACGGCTCCGCTGCTGGCGTTCGAGCGCCATCAGGATGAAGTTGACGCCCATGGAGAACCCGGTTGCGGGACAATCCATACCAAACCGGGAAACCAGGCTGTCGTACCGGCCGCCGGAAAGGATGGGGAAGCCCACCCCGTGTGTATACCCGCGAAAAACAATGCCGGTGTAGTATCCGAGGCTCTGCACCATGCCCAAATCGATGGACACATGCGCGCCCATCCCGCGATCCTCCAGAATCTCCAGTACGGTTCGCAGTGATTCGAGCGCCGCGGTGGCACGGGCTCCGATGGGCTGCCCTTCCAGACGCTGGATGATGTCCCGTGAGCCAAACAGCTTGGGCATGTCCAGAATCAGGGCCTTGAGGCCTTCGGGCATCCGATGGCGCGCCACCAGCTCGGCCACACCGACAAAATCCTTCCGATCCGTCAGCACGCGGATTTCCTCGATTTCTTCGGGCAACAGTCCGGATTCCTCCATGATGCCGCGGAAAAACTCCACCTGGCCCACATCGATCTGGAATTCCTCGAGCCCGGTGGCCCGAACCGCCTGTACCGCCGTGGCGATGATTTCCGCGTCCGCCTCCGGGGTGTTGACCCCCAGCAGCTCGATGCCGGCCTGGGTGAACTCGTTCTGCCGTCCGCCACCCAGTTCGTCCGCCGAAAAGGTGTTGCCGATATAGAAGCATTTCATGGGCCAGACCGGATTGCGAAACTGGGTGGCCGCCACGCGCGCCACCGGGATGGTCATGTCCGGCTTGAGCACCAGCAGCCGTCCCTGGGCATCCGTAAACTTGTACATCTGCTCCTGGCGAATCAGGGCATTGTCCCCGCCGTAGACATCATAGAATTCCAGGCTGGGGGTTTCCAGCTCCCGATATCCCGACAGCTGGAACACGCGGCGGATATCCGCCTCCATGGCCCGCTTTTTCGCGCAGGTGTCGAACAGGATGTCCGATACGCCGTCCGGTGTGTAGATATGCCACTTCTTCATCATGGTTCACCTCTGCATCACTTCATTTCGTTAAAGTGATGAATGATTGATGTGACTATCATACCCAGTTCTTGTGCTCCTGTCAATCTTGGATTTGCGTCATAAAAGTTCTGAAGCGGATGGGACTACAACCAGTGTTTCTTTCTCAATACCAGCAGCATGCCGCCCACCACCGCCACCATCAGCAGCAGCACTGCGTAATAGCCCCAGGCCCACTCCAGTTCAGGCATATGCCTGAAATTCATGCCATAGACACCGGCAATGAATGACAACGGCATGAAAATGGTGGAAATGATGGCCAGCACTTTCATGATGCCGTTCAGCCGGTTGCCCGATGCTGACAGATGCAAATCAAGCAGGCCGTTGAGAAGTTCCCGATAGCTGTCGATGGTGTCCAGCGCCGCAATCAGATGATCCTGGACATCCCTGAGGAACAGGAGCGTCTCTTCCTTCATTTGGGGGAACTCGCCGCGTGACAAAGCACCAGCCACCTCCCGCATGGGCCACATGCTCCGGTGCAGGCGCATCAGTTGTCCACGCAGCCGTTTGATCTGCAGCAGCGGATTTCTTGTATCATCTTCCATCAGTGAATCCTCGAGCTGTTCTATCTGGAAGCCGAGATGCTCCAGGACATCGAAGCAGTTGTCGGAAACCTCGTCCAGGAGCGCGTATACCAAAAAATCGGCGCCGGTGGCGCGCAATTTGGAGGTCGCCACGCCCAGACGGGTGCGTACATGCTCAAACAGATCCGAACCGCTGTCCTGCAGGGAAAGAACGGTTTGTCCACTGATCAGCAGGCTCACCTGCTCGATTTCCACATTCTTCGACTCCGGATCCAGCCTGGCCATTTTCATGACGACAAACAGCTGGTCTTTGTACATTTCCACCTTCGCCCGCTGTTCCGTATTGACGATGTCCTCGAGCACAAGCGGGTGGATGCCAAGATCCGAACCCAGCCTGTCGAGCAAAGTCAGATCATGCAACCCATTGACATGAACCCATGTCACCCCTGCGTTTTCAGGGACCTTCCGGAAATCCGGCAACTCCGTCGCTTCTGTCTGCGAGACGTGTTCGGCATCATATACGCTCAGGAGAATACGCACGTCGCCATCCGGGCGGGTCC
This sequence comes from Bacillota bacterium, assembly GCA_023459915.1. GTDB lineage: Bacteria > Bacillota > Clostridia > DSM-8532 > DSM-8532 > JAEWSN01. Next base: position 5,651 of record JAEWSN010000032.1, on the reverse strand, counting down.
CGACCAGAACGGGCGTCCCAGGCGGAAGCCCGGTTTTCTTGGAGCGCTCTCCGGCCAATCGCCGGGATGCCGTTCCTGCCGAAGGTGTGGCATCCGTACGGGAACTGACCGCCGATTTTCTGCCAGAAGTCTTGTTGTCACCACTTCCCTTGCGCTTGCGTTTCGACATGCGTGTCCTTTCGTGCCGGGCATCGTGGGATTTGAGGAAGGCGCAAGTATGCGTTTCGCTTTTCAAGGCCTTCCGTTGAAATCCCCCACTTGCGGCGATGGCGATATGGATGCGGCAAATGTGTTGTGGAACACTTGGCAAACAGCCTGCCGGCCAACAGGATCTGCCAACCGGGTTATTCTATGCCAGGAGAGGACTTGCCGCAACCTCGCGGAAACATTTTTGCCTCCCGCGTCGGAAATATGCCGCCACGCAAGAAAAAAAGTGGTAAGTACCATGAGAAAGCGCAAATCTTTCTGTGGGAAATTTGAAAGAGAACCTCTGGTGACAGACATCCATGCAAGGAGGCACAGATGCTTTTTTCCATCATCCTCATCGCCACCGTCTGGTGCGTCCTGTCGGAGTCCTTTCTGCTCCTTGACTGGCTGACGGGACTAACTTTGGGTGCAGCCGCCTGGTTTGCCAGCCACAAGCTGCTGCCTGCGCCCCATTCCCAAACACGGCTGCGTCCGCTCCCCATTTCCCGCTTCCTCCTTGTCGCCTTCTTCGGCATGTTTCCCGCCGCCGCGCGCCTGGCGCCGCTGGTCCTTCAAGGCAAAGCCCACGCGAGTGAATCGGTCATCCACTTGAAGCTGCGACATCCGCTGACCAGGCTGCTGCTGTGCGGCGCCATCACCATGAGCCCCGGCACCATTTCGGCCCGCATCCAGCATGACACTCTCCATATCCTGACCCTGCTGCCGGTGGGAAAACCGGTGGTCATTTCCGGATCCCAGTCCGCAGAGCATCTGCAGTCGCTGCTGCTGCCTGCGGAAAGACCCCGATCCGCACGGATGCCGGCAGAAAGGAGCCGCTGATGCTGACCGTTGTGATGGGCATTCTGTTGTTGCTGATTGCGCTGTCCTCCCTGCGGATGATCCTTGGGCCCACCGCATGGGATCGCCTGCTGGGATTCTCACAATTGTCCGCACTGAGCATTCCCCTGCTGGCATTGATGGCGGTGCAATACCGCCTGGATTTCCTGCTCGACATCGCCATCACCTATGCCCTGCTTGGGTTCATCGGCACCGTATTCATGGCACGGTTCATCCGCCATCGCGGGAAGGAGGCGCAATCATGACCGGCTGGCCGGCAGTCCTGCAATCCACACTTGCGTATGCCTTTTATGGGGCGGGCTTGATCTTCTGCTGCATCGGGATCGCGGCGCTGTTCCGGTTCAAGCGCTTTTCCACCCGCCTGCTGGCCTGCTCGGCAACCGACACCGTCGGCCTGTCCCTGCTGCTGGTTGGCGGGATGGTGCAACGGGGATGGGAACCCGCCACCCTGAAAATGGGCCTGATGTTGCTGGTCTGCCTGCTCATTCATCCGCTGGTGACCATGGAACTGGCCCGCTGCCAGCAGGAACAGGACGAGTAGCAGGCGTTCGGAAAGGAGGTGCCCACATGACATGGTCTCTGGAGTGGCCGGTGCTCATCCTGTCCCTGTTGCTGGCCATTGTCACCATCCAGGCTTCGAATCTGAAGGTGGCGGTGATTGCCATGGGCGCGTTCTCCTTGATCCTGTCCATCCAGTACCTGCTGCTTGCCGCGCCGGATGTGGCTCTGGCGGAAGCGGCCATCGGCAGCACGCTGTCCACGGTTTTGCTGCTGGTCGCCCTGTCACGATACAAGGTGTTTCACATCTGTCTCATCGACAGCAAAACCGCCGACCCGGAAGCGGAACGAATCATCCGCCAAATCGAGGGATATTGTGCCGGGGCCGATTTGGATGTGCATCTGGTACGGAGCACCACAGGGCTCCCCCACGCGCTCCGGGCATACCGCCACGATCTTGTCATTGCGCGCGATGGCGACAAACTGGTCCTGTACGGCCGGGAACGTCATTACCGCATCGCCGAGCTGGACAGGTATCTTGCCGGACAAGCAGGCAACACGCAGCTGGTCTGGAAGAACGTCCTGCATTAGGGAGGAGGCCGCATGTACCGTGAACGCCTGCGCCATCAATGGCGACACATGATGGAATGGCTCCACAACCTGCCACGCAACCGCAACGCGATGCGCCGGTTTGGCCTGATGCTGCTGTTGCTGCCGCTGTTGTGGCTGACGCTGACCTACGCGAACCTCCTGCCGGGGTCAGACCCCAAAGGAGCATTGGGGTCTGACCCCGTGCCTGCCCTCGCCATGACAGCCACCATGGCGGATTTTGAGGCGCAGACCGGCGCGCGCAATGCGGTTGCCGCCATTTACCTGAATTACAGGCTGTTCGACACCCTGTTTGAAACGCTGCTGCTGGCCATATCCGTCACCGGCATCGTGTACTTTCTGGAGGAAAAGGGCCGTGAAACAAATGGATGACCCGCATGATACGAAACAGACTCATAAACTGCAGGCGCGACACAGTGTGGAAGATCCGCACGAACTCCTGGATACCGCGGTCCGCCTGCTCAGCCCGGTGGTGCTCCTCTTTGGCGCGCATCTGGTGCTTCGCGGCGCGGACTCACCCGGCGGCGGGTTTCAGGCCGGCGCCATTTTCACAGCGCTGTTCATCCTGCGCCAGATGGCGCGTCCATCGGTCAACATGGGCTACACGCTGCTGAAGATACTGGAGAAGGGCCTTTTCATTGCCATTCTCCTTTTCGGCAGCGTGTGTGTGCTCCAGGAAATACTGCAGCTGGGCGGATGGCTGGGCGGCAGCTTCCTGCTGCTGATGAACATATTGATTGGCACGAAGGTCATGTGCGGCCTGTCCATCATCTTCGTCCGGTTTGTCCTGATGGAAGGGGGGATTTCGCCATGAACACACCCGCGGAGCTGACCGCCTTCCTGCTGTTCTTCATTGGCCTGTACGGACTGGTGGCCCGGCGCAGCATCATCAAGACCATCCTGTCTCTGTGGATCATGGAATCCGCGGTGATTCTCTATTTCCTCACAGCCAACCACCTGCCCGGCGCGGTGCCGCCCATTCTGGACATGGCGGCAGGCAAACCTGTGGCGGATCCCGTCCCCCAGGCGCTGACCATCACCGCCATCGTCATCGGCATCTCCGTCACGGCGGTCGCGTTGTCGATGTTGCTGTACCTGTATCACAAAATCGGCACATCCAACTGGCGCAAGGCCCGCGACGCCAGACGGGAGGACAACTGGCGATGATGCTGTATCTGCTGATCCTGCTGCCCATCGCGGCAGGCACGTTGCTTTCCCTCGTCCAGCGGCGGCTCATCCGTCTGCCGGTGCTGCTTTTTCAAGTCGGCATGGTTGTCGCGGCCGCCTTCCAGTTTGCGGACATCCTGCAAAACGGTCCGCTGACCTTTGCGCTTGGCGGGTGGGCACCCCCGCTCGGCATCGCGCTCGGACTGGATGTTTTGTCCGCCGGGTTCCAGCTGCTCGCCTGTTTTCTCTTTCTGCTCTGCTTTGTCCTGGGACTGGCCGAGACATATGCCGACAACCTTTTCACCTTCCTGTTCATGACGTTGCAGTCCCTCATCCTGGCCTTGTTCGCGGCCCGTGACCTGTTCACCCTGAGCCTGCTGTTCGAGGTGGCCACCATCCTCATCGCCATCCTCATCATGTACAAGAAGGACAGCCGTGCCATCTACGACGGGCTGACCTATCTGCTGCTGAACATCGCCGGTATGACCTTCTTTCTGTTCGGCGTGGCCATTGTCTACAAGCGCGTGGGCGTTCTGGACATGCAGCTGGCCGGCACCGCGCTGGCCAAGGCGGATCCGGCGCTGGCAGTCCTCCCCTTTGCCTTCCTGTTCACCGGCGCGCTCCTCAAAAGCGCCCAGCTGCCCGTCTTTTTCTGGCTGCCCAAGGCACACGCCACGCCCAGCGCACCGTCGGAGGTTTCCTCCATCCTCTCGGGACTGTACATCAAGGGGGGCCTGTATCTGTTCATCCGCCTGAGGGACATGTTTGAGCCCGTGATCCCGCTCGACCGGCTGTTCCTCGTCTTGGGCCTGCTCACCGCGCTCTTTGGCATCATCACGGCCCTGTTCCAGCATGACATCAAGGCCATCCTGGCATACTCCACCATTTCGCAGGCAGGGCTCATCGTCACCGGCCTGTCCATGGGCACGCCGGACGCCTGGTGGGGCGCCGTGATGCACATTTTCAACCACGCCTTGTACAAATCGCTGCTGTTTCTCACGGCGGGCACCCTCATCCGGGATTACGGAACCCGGGACATCCGAAACATCCGGGGGGTCGCCACCCGCATGCCCACCATCGCCATCGCCACCTTCCTGGGCATGCTGGGCATCACCGGCGCGCCGTTCCTCAACGGCAGCATTTCCAAATTCTATCTGCAAAAAGGTGCCGAGGGCTGGCTGGTGCAAGGGGCGCTGCTGGTGGTGAACCTTGGCACCCTTGTGGTGTTCGCCAAGTACGCGGAGATGTTCACCGGAGAAAAACAAGCCCGGCATGCCATCCCGCTGTTCGAGCAGATCACGGTGATGGTGCTCGGCGGCATGTGCCTTTTGGGCGGGCTGTTCGGTCAACCGCTGGCCAACCGCGTCTTCTCGCTCTCCCTTGTCTGGGATTGGGGCGCGTATCTGCAAAAGTCGCTGATTTTCTTCCTGTCACTGGCCCTGGCGCTGCTGCTTTGGCATGGCGTCCTGAAAAGACGCCGCCTTGTTCAGGCCGGGCACACCCTCGAGCCCACCTTCAACACCATGGCCCTGCTGATGGTGCTGCTGTTCGGCCTGCTGCTCACGTTCGCCAGCCGGGCTGCCGGGGCCTGACCCCCTCAAGTATGGTTGATGGGGCCTGACCCCATCAGGTGTTCCGATAGTAAAAAATGGCAAGCTGCGTGCGATCCCGCAAGCCCAGCTTCTCCAGAATGACGCTCAGATAGTTGCGCACGGTTCCCTCGCTCAAATAGAGGGTTTCCGCGATTTCCCGGTTGGTCTTCCCGTCGGCGACCAGCGTCACCAGTTCCGTCTCCCGTTCCGTGAGGCCGTGCGCGGCCAATCCCGGACGATGTCCCCGCAACAGCGCGGGCATCCGTTCCATGATTTCATTGCCGAAAACGCGCTGGTCCAGACAAACCGCCCGGATGGCGGGAACAATGCTGTCGAAATCCTGCTTGAGCAGGTACCCCTTGGCCCCGATCCGGAAAGCCTGCAGGATGTATTCGTCGTCGGAAAAAGTCGTCAGAAAAAGGATTCTGGCCTTCGGATCTTCCGCGAGGATCTGCTCGGCCGCCGCAAGTCCTGTCATGCCGTCCATCCGGATGTCCATCAGCAGCACATCGGGCTTGTGTTCACGGTACAGCCCTATGGCCTGCGCGCCGCTGTCCCCCGTGGCCACCACCGCCACGTCCGGTTCCGCACCCAGAATGGTCCTGAGCGAGGCAGTCACCAGCTTGTCGTCATCCACCACCAGTATGCGCACGATAGGCCTCCTTCGGTATGGAAATGAATATCTCGAACCCTGACGCGACAGAGACCCGGAACTGGCCGCCCAGTGCCCTGACCCGTGTC
>JAEWSN010000031.1 GCA_023459915.1 Bacillota bacterium | reverse complement strand
TTCGAATTCTTCAAAACCGGATTGTTCTCGGTGGGCGGTGGTCTGGCCACGTTGCCCTTCCTGTACGAAATCTCTGACAGAACCGGCTGGTATACCCACGCGCAACTGGCCGACATGATTGCCATCTCGGAGTCCACACCCGGCCCCATCGGCGTCAATATGGCCACCTATGTGGGGTTTTCAACCACCGGCATCCTGGGCGGACTCGTCGCGACCCTTGGCCTCATCACACCCTCCATCATCGTCATCCTTGTCGTGGCACACTTCCTGAAAACGTACAAGGACAACAAATGGGTGAACGCGGCTTTCTATGGCCTGCGGGCCGCCTCGGTCGGCCTTATTGCCGCCGCGGGGTTTGCGGTGCTGAAAATCGCCTTGCTCAATCCGGTCGCATACGCGGAAAGCGGCAACCTGCTGCAGCTCTTCCGGTGGAAGGAACTGCTGCTGGCTGCCGCCGTCGGCGTGGTGCTGTTCAAATGGAAGCCGCATCCCATATTGGTCATCGTCGCGGCCGCCGTTGTCGGCATTATTTTCCGGTTTGCGGGGGTGTAGGCGCTCACCGCAGCCGGAACCGCCTTTTCAGTGGGACAAACATGGCCGCCGCCCATATCAGGCTGACCCCCACGGTCATCAGCATCGTAAACAGGAAAGTGTAATCCTGGGGTCCGCTCCCGAACACATTGGTCAGCATGTGATACTGCCAATAAGACGGGAACACCCAGAAGAACGGCTGCCATTTCTCCGCCAGAAACACCGCCAGGATGGGCATGGCCAGATACAGCGGCATGGTGCCCTTCATCAGCGCGATGGCGTTGACCACGTTGGAGCCGAATCCGCCAATGATCAGCGCAAACAGCACGCCCACAATGCCGGAAGCCAGGACGGCCAGCAACAGCAGGGGAATGTTCACCCGCACGCCCACCAGCACGAAGGACAGCACCAGACTGATAAACGCGCCGCCAATGAGGGTGAACAAACCACGCGCGGCAATGAACTCCATCAGATTCAGCGGGGAAACCGCCAGTGCCCGGATGGCACCGGTCTCCTTTTCGTTGACCATGTTGAACGCCGCGCCATACCCGCCCATCAGGGTGGCCATCAGCAACACGGCCACAGACAACACTTCTGTCAGCGGAGAACGCTCCCGGCCCAAGTCCTCCGTCTTCACAACGGATATGTCAGAAGGTGACAGGACCAGCATCCGAACCGCCTGATAGGTTTCCCGCATTTCCGCGGATTCCGTACCTTCCATGAAGAAGACCGGTTCGCCGGCTTCCATGCGAACCCCCATCACATCGTCCACGGCCAGCACCCGCGTCTCCAGTGCCGCATCGTCGGCAAAGCGTGTGACTTCTCCGTATTTGGAGAGTTCGGCCACCACGGCTTCCGGCACATCCCCGCCAACCGCGAACATGGCCGTGGCCGCCTCCACCGATGGCACCAGCACCCGGACGACAACCGCCATGATCAGCGGTGCCAGCAGAATCAGTACAATCAGGTTGTCACGGAGCGCCGTGACGATATCCTGTCTGAACAAAGCCATGACGCGTTTCATGATACCCCCTCCTTCATCAGGCGCTGCCGGATGGCCACATGGCAGGCCGCGTATACAACCAGTGTCACCCCAATGGTCATCAGCACCCATTGGGTGACGGAACGACCCACGGGAAACAACAGTTCATTGAAGCCATCGAGCATCCAGGCTGTGGGAATCCATCCCATCCAGCGCGGTTGGAAGGACGGCGCCAGAAAGGAAACAATGGGCAGCATGCCGGCCACCAGCACTGCCATTCCGGCGAACAGCCACTCGGACATCGTCTTGAAAAACGTGGCCAGGATCATGCCAAGGAACGTAAACAACAGGCTGCCTGCAATGAGCAGGCTCCAGAATGCCAACGGGTTGATGGGCCAGGTGCCCATCACCAGCATCAGCAGTGCGGCATACACCAGACTCACCAGCAGGAACACCAGCGATTTGGACAGAATGTAGGTCGCGGTGCCGACCGGCGTGACACGCAGGGCGCGCAGTGTGCCGTCGCCACGCTCCTCGAGCATCAGGACAGCGCCCATCATGAACCCCATCATGGCGACATCCAGCGCCAGGAAAAAGGGAACGTACGCCTTCCGGCCTTCCGGTGCCGCCTTTGCCCCACGCAGCATGTGGATGGCATCCGCCTCCCCATACAAGGCCATTGCCTGGGGATCGGTAAATTCCTTTGTGAGAAACTGTGTCAGCAAGGCTTCGGAGTAGTGGTTGAGCAACCCATGATGGTATGCCGTCACTTCAGGTTCTCCCGGCTGTCCCTCAATCAGCAGGGCCATGGTGTTGGGGTTCTCTTCCAGGGCCGCCAACAGCGACGTCTTGTCCTGGAAGAAGATCACGGGTTCTCCCTCCTGGCGGATGGCCTCCGCGTAAAACGCCCCTTGTGTGAGATCCGCCACAAGCAGTTCACCCTCCTGTGGGGGTTCATCCGGAATCACGAATGCCACCACAACCACCATCACAACCATGACCGCCACCAGGAAGAGAATGAGGGCGTTGCGGACCGAGATTTTCAGATCCTGCACAAACAGGTTCAGAAATCGTTTCATGTTATTCGAGCCCCCTTCCCGTAAGCTTCTGGAATATCATCTCCAGGGACGCCTCCTGCGAATGCATCGTGATGATCTGTTCCCCGGCCACCAGCTGCTGCAGCCGGATTTGGTCCTCCGGTTTGGAAAAGAAGAAGATGTCCGCCTTCTCCCCGCCGTCTTCCATGTACTCCACCTTCACGGACTTCTCGCCATGGCGCAGCTTCAGGTTTTTGGGCGTGTCCAGCGCCACCACCTTGCCTTCGTTGATGAACCCCACGTGGTCGCACAACTCCTCCGCCACATACATGTTGTGCGTGGTCAGAAAGATGGTGGTTCCCTTGCGGCGCTGTTCCAAAATCATCTCCTTGATGTTGCCGGAGCTGTTCGGATCCAGGCCGGACATAGGTTCGTCCAGGAAAAGGATGTCGGGCTGGTTCACCAGCGCACGCGCAAACACCAGTCGCTGGCGCATGCCTTTTGAATAGGTGCCGGCCCGTTTCCCGCCGGCGTCGGCCAGCCCCACCTGCGAGAGCAGGCGGGTGGGATCCGCCGTGGGGACACTGAACAGATTGGCGTAATGGGACAAATTCTCGTATCCGGTCAGCTTCGCGTACAGATTCTGCTGCTCGAACGAGACGCCGATGCGGTTGAAGAATTTGCGGCCAACCTTCCGGATGGACACCCCGTCGTACAGGATTTCACCCACCTGCAAG
>JAEWSN010000030.1 GCA_023459915.1 Bacillota bacterium | reverse complement strand
GTGTCACGACTGACACTGGTATTTCTGATGCTCTTTGGCCGCGTCGGCGGCTTGACGGCGCTGTACGCGTTCATGGACAGCCAGCCGGCTGTTCCCGCGAAATATCCACAGGAAAATGTTGTGGTGGGTTAGGCACAAGCCTGGTGCCGCAAGGAGGCATTTGATATGAAGTCCATTTTGCTGATTGGTCTTGGCCGCTTTGGCCGTCACATGGCGCAATCGTTCCACGCGATGAGAAATGAAGTGATTGCGGTGGATCGCGACGAGGAGAAGGTGAATGCCGTGCTGTCCTACGTCACGAGCGCCCAGATCGGCGACAGCACCAATGAAGCCTTCATTCGCTCCCTGGGCGTGCGGAACTTCGATTTGTGCGTGGTTGCGATTGCAGGCGATTTTCAGAGTTCACTGGAAACGACCTCGTTGCTGAAGGAATGCGGTGCTTCTGTGCTGCTTTCACAGGCCAGACGTGATGTGCACGCCAAATTCCTGCTGCGCAATGGGGCGGATCATGTGGTTGACGCCGAGAAGGAGATGGCGACACGCATCGCGACGCGTTACAGCTCGGACCGCATCTTCGACTATATTGAACTGACACCGGAGTACGCCATTTTTGAAATTGTTGTTCCCACGAACTGGGTTGGGAAAACGATCATTCAGGCGGCGGTCAGAAGCCGGCACCATGTATCCATACTGGCGACCAAGCGAAACGATGTGATTTACCCGTTGCCCAAGCCGGAATATGAATTCAAGGGTACCGAGCGAATCATTGTGATGGGGCGCAGGGAGGATGTTTTCCGGCTGACAAACTGAATCGCAACCGGGTGTGAAAACTCGGTCTTATAAATGGAATCATGAATACGGGTGGTGCGCGGGGAGACAAGCGTCCCATATACACGCAACGGGATGCCGGAATGTTGATGCGATGCGGATTCCGTGCAGATTGGGCTGTTATGTGACGTTGACAGCTCCATGTCAAAGCCTGTATAATCAGGTGGCGCCAAGCAGGGATGCCAGTTGTTGTGAAGCAGCCTCATCTCCAAGTATTGCGCCCCATATATGTGCCAGTAGCTCAGTAGGATAGAGCAACGGACTTCTAATCCGTCGGTCGGGCGTTCGAATCGTCTCTGGCACGCCAGTAAAACCCGTTTTCCGAAAGGAAGAACGGGTTTTTTCACGGTGTTGACCGCATGGATTGGACGCGATTCGGGGCCGTCTCACCGACTCCGGCGCATGCCGGCATGTGGAAATAATGAAAAACTGCCGGTCTCCGAGTGCTGGGTGGTTTGCAGCGGTTCACGCAACAGGTATAATGCAAGGGAAGGGCCACGGCATGGCGAAGTGCCACTGCGGCCGGAAAGGTGGAGCATTGCATGGCACAGGCCATCATGATTGGCATCGCTGGCGGCACCGGCTCGGGAAAAACCACACTGGCGCGGTCATTGAAGGATGCATTCACGAATGAGGTGACCCTGCTGTGCATGGACTGGTATTACCGGTCGTTTCACCATCTTTCGTTCGACGAGCGCAAATTGTTGAACTTCGATCACCCCGACGCGTTCGATGCCGATTTTTTCATCCAGCAGATGAAGACGCTCAAAGATATGCAGGCCATCAACAGGCCAGTCTATTCTTTCATCGAGCACAGGCGGCTTGAGGAACAGATTCGACAGGAACCGCGCCATGTCGTGGTCGTCGAAGGCATCCTGCTTTTCGAGAACCCGGCTGTCAGAGATCTCCTGGACATCAAGATTTTCGTGGATACCGACGCGGACATCAGGTTTGCCCGAAGACTGATACGCGACATTCACGAGCGTGGACGCGATATCGATTCTGTCGTGAACCAATACCTCAACACGGTCAAACCCATGCATGAGGCATTCGTGGAGCCAACCAAACGGTATGCTGACATCATTGTGCCGGAAGGCGGCATGAACCAGGTGGCCACGGACATGATCGTCGAAAAAATCAAGAGCATTCTCCGTCAAAGGGAATGATCAGCCGCCGAATCGGCGGTGAACGGAAGCGGACCGCGACGCCCGCGGAGAGCCACGAAAACGGAGGAAAACCACACTATGCAAACAGGAATTGAATTGCGTCTGGCGGTGCTGATAGATGCCGACAATGTCCCGCACGATCGGGTCAGCGGCATGATGAAGGAAATTGCTCGTTATGGGACGCCAACCATCAAACGAATCTATGGAGACTGGACCAAGCCGGATCTCAGAGGCTGGAAGAACCTGCTGCTGACAAACGCCATCACGCCCATCCAGCAATATCGGTACACCGTTGGCAAGAACGCCACGGATTCCGCGATGATCATCGAGGCGATGGACATGCTGTATGCCGGCAATGTTGACGGATTTTTCATTGTGTCCAGTGACAGTGATTTTACCCGGTTGGCGCTGCGACTGCGCGAATCAGGAAAAAAAGTATTTGGGATGGGGGAGCGTAAAACCCCGAAGCCCTTCATTGTGGCGTGCGACAAGTTCATTTACATCGAGATCATCGATGTGACTGTCGAGAAGCCGGATCTGGAAATGCCATCCGGACGGCAGCCGGCACCAAGATCAGGGCGATCGGACGCACATTCGTCACAGCGGGCACAACCCTTGCACAAGGCGGACAGTGGCAAGCCACCTGTGTCCACGCCAGCCGCCGCACCCGCACCGGCTGCCATTGTGCCAGAGACCAAGACCCAGGACGCAAAACCAAGCGAACAGGCAACCGAGAAATCAACCGACAAGCCAGTGGACGCGGCGCACAAGGAAACCGCGCGTGGCCGCAGCCGGAGAAGAAAGCCAAGTGTCACGCATGTGGAGTCCAAGCCGGAGGCGGCCGCACCAGTGCCGGCCGCAACCGTTCATGTGGAGCCGGAACCGACAGCCCCTGCGCCTGTGGAAGCAGCACCGTCAGCCGAACACACCAAAGGCGCAAGCCCCACGGGCGCCCCTGGGGGTACGCTTGTGGAAGCCGTATCACAGGAAATCATCGATCTCATCGCCACCTCCATCAACGATTTGGCGGATGAAAACGGCTGGGCCTTCCTTGGCGATGTCGGCACACTCATCGCCAAAAAACAGCCGGACTTCGACCCCAGAAACTACGGCTTCATGAAACTGACCCCCCTGGTACGCTCCCTGGACGCTTTCGAACTGGACATCCGAGAAACCAACCAGTTCCACATCAAGCACGTGTATATACGAAACCGGGAAGGAAAATAGCCGATTCAGCTGTTACGGTTACGAAATGCCTTGAGCGAAGCGGGGGCATTTCAGTAACCGTTACAGATGAACAGGCTATTTTCCGTAGCCCGCCGATTGAGTCATGACGTCTGAATGGTTGATATGGCCGATTCAGCTCAGCACTTTCTTCTTGAACTGCTTGGGCGACAGACCCTTGATATCATGAAACTGCTGGATGAAGTAGCTGGAGTTTGAGAACCCCGCTTCGAGCCCCACTTCCGTGATGTTGAGGTCTGTGGTCAGCAGCAGTTTCTCGGCCTCGGTGATGCGAACATAGGTGAGGTATTCCGAAAAGGTCTTCCCGATAAGGGATTTGAAGTAGCGTGAAAAATAGCTGTAGCTCATGTTCAGCATCGAGGCAACGGTTTCCACGGTGATGTTGTGCTTGTAGTGTTCATCCAGGTAATCGAACACCTTTTGCAGGCGCAGGATGTCAACCTCTTTCAAGGACGGATTGGCGTTCATTTGAATCCCTTTGGCCTGCCAGTTGCGAATGACCCACAAGAAGATGCGGCCGATGTCTGTTCGGATGGCCAACTCAAAGCCGTATGGCTTTTCCTCAAATTCCTTTAGAATCACGGGAATCAGGGAAGGAATGGGGGAGGAGGCCAGTTCTGCGGCCGTAAAGACCTTTTGTGTTGTGGTGCCGTTCATGGTGAATGGCAGCACATATTTTGATTCGAACAGCGTCCGCTCGGTGGTGTACAACAGTGCCGGATCGAACTTCACCACAATGTACCGGATGGTTTCCTCCGGCTCACCGAAAACCGCGTGCACTTCGCGGCCATTGATCAGCACCATGTCCCCTTCGCGAAACGGATGCTCCACACCGCCAAGAACCGCGCGGGCATTGCCCCTGATCATGTAGAGGATTTCAATGTAGTAGTGCCAGTGCGCCAGTGCCAGCACATGGCCCAGATGGCTTTTGTGCATATGGCAGTCGAAGGGATACTGTATGAGGCTGTTTGCGTTGTGCTGATCCTCATAATAGGGCTCGTTGGGCAGCTCGAATGGCATGTTTCACCACCTGAATGACAAATTATCGATATTTTTTACAACCTTCATTATATACCAGGATACGCTTCCGTGTTACAGTTATTTGTGTTGCTGGTCATTGGGACAATGTTCCCGCCCGCAGCACAGGGAAATCATCAAATCCTTTTCCCATACGCGTCGCGTGAAAGGCAAGGAGAATAGCATGGAAAAGATCGGTCTTCAGTTGTATTCAGTCAAGGAACTCACCCAGAAAGATTTCATCGGCACCCTCGCGGCTGTTGCGAAAGCCGGATACGATGGGGTGGAATTCGCGGGTTATTTCGACACGTCCGCCAAGGATTTGCGCAAGGCGCTCGATGACAACGGCCTGAAGGCTTGCGGCAGCCACATTGGCCTGCCCGCGCTCGATGAGGATCTGGACGGGCTAATCGCCTATTCGCAGACGATTGGTTCTCCGTACATCATCTGCCCCGCGGTCTGGGGTGACATGGTTGGCAGCGCGGATGCCTGGAAGCGCACAGCGGAACGGCTTGACGCGGTTGGCAAAAGATGCGCGGAAAATGGCATCCTATTCGGATACCACAACCATGATTTCGAGTTTGTCACCTATGACGGCAAGACAGCCTATGACATCATGATGGAAAACACGGACCCGAAGCACCTGTGCATCGAACTGGATACGTATTGGGTTGAGTTTGCCGGCATGAACATCGTGGATTTCATGAATCGCTATGCCGAACGGATGAAGCTGCTTCACATCAAGGACATGCGCAGTCTGGAAGACAAGGAAAACACGGAAATCGGCAAGGGTATCATCGATGTGCCGGCCATCATTGAAGCGGGCAAAAAGCTTGGCGTGCACTGGTATACGGTTGAGCAGGAAGCATTCCAGATAGACCAGATTCAATCCATCACGGAAAGCCTGCAATACTTGCGCAGCATTACCTGAAGAAGAAAATGCATGGGCGCGAGCATCACATCCTCCAAAACACTGATATTTTGCGCCAACAATGGGTATAATCATCACGAAGATCCTTTATGCGGCATCACATGCCGAATCATCAAATAGTGCGGGAGGCAATACCATGGCAACCAAAACTGCCACAAAAACCACAAAAACCACGAAGGCAACCAACCCCACCAAAGCCGTAAAAGCAGCGGCTGCGCCCAAAACGGTCCGTATCGGCATCGTTGGCTGTGGCGGCATCGCCAACGGCAAGCACATGCCCAGCCTGAAGAAGCTGTCCAATGTCGAGATGGTCGCTTTCTGCGACATCGTGGAGGAACGGGCTGTCAAGGCAGCTGCCGAGTATGGTGTTGCCGGCGCGAAGGTGTACACCGACTACAAGGAAATGCTCAAGGACAAGCGCATCGACGTGGTTCACGTGCTCACCCCGAACAAATCCCACTCGTTCATCACCGTGGACGCGCTGGAATCCGGCAAGCATGTCATGTGCGAGAAGCCCATGGCCAAGTCCACCGCCGAAGCCCAGAAGATGGTCGACGCCGCGAAGCGCACCGGCAAAATGCTCACCATCGGCTACCAGAACCGCCAGCGTCCCGATTCCCTGTACCTCAAGCAGTTGTGCGAGGACGGCGAACTGGGCGAAATCTACTACGCCAAGGCGCATGCCATCCGGCGTCGTGCCGTCCCCACCTGGGGCGTCTTCCTCAACGAGGACGAACAGGGCGGCGGCCCGCTGATCGACATCGGCACCCACGCGCTCGACCTGGCCCTGTGGATGATGGACAACTACAAGGTCAAGAGCGTCATGGGCAATGTCTACCACAAGCTCGGCAGCAAGGAAAATGCCGCCAACGCGTGGGGCCCGTGGGATCCCAAGGAATTCACCGTGGAAGATTCCGCGTTCGGCTTCATCACCATGGAGAACGGCGCCACCATCAACCTCGAGGCCAGCTGGGCGCTGAACTCCCTGGATGTCGATGAGGCGAAGGTTTCCCTGTGTGGTACCGAAGCCGGTGCCGACATGAAGGACGGCCTGCGCATCAACGGCGAGAAGAACAGCCGCATGTACACCACCAAGCCCGAGCTGGGCGCCGGCGGTGTGGCCTTCTACTCCGGCAAAACCGAAGACGCGGCCGATGTGGAAGCCCGCAAGTGGATCGACTGCGTGCTCACCGGCAAGCAGCCCACCGTCACCCCGGAACAGGCCATCGTGGTCACCCAGGTGCTCGAGGCCATTTACGAATCCGCAAAGACCGGCAAGGCTGTGTATTTCAACAACAAGAAAAAATAAGCGCCGGATGCGGTGCAACGCATGTGTGTGCCGTTCTGAAAAGCCATGTCCGGAAGGATCGGTTCTCTTTGGAGGAGCGGTCCTTCCGTTTTTTCTTGATGTGGATGGGTAAACCATATATAATCTGATTTCGATCCGGCATGCGTTCGCGCGTGAACAAACAGGAGGTAGAGCAATGGGAAAGGCCTTGATCATTGGCGCCGGCGGGGTGGCCAGTGTCGTGGTGCACAAATGTGTCCAGAATCCGGATGTGTTCGAGGAGATCTGCATCGCCAGCCGAACGCTGGCCAAATGTGATGCCTTGAAGGCGAAGCTCGACGGGGGCAAAACCAAAATTCGAACCGCCCGGGTGGACGCGGACAGAACGGAAGAGGTGTCCGCCCTCATTCGGGATTTCCAGCCGGATATCGTCATCAATGTGGCGCTGCCCTATCAGGACCTCACCATCATGGACGCATGCCTGGAAACAGGCGTGCATTACCTGGACACCGCCAACTACGAGCCGCCGGAGGTGGCGAAGTTCGAGTACAGCTGGCAGTGGGCATATCGGGAAAAGTTTGAAAAGGCGGGACTCACCGCCATTCTGGGTTGCGGGTTCGATCCCGGTGTGACCGGTGTGTTCACGGCGCACGCCATGAAGCATCATTTTGACGAGATTCACGAGATTGACATCCTGGACGCGAACGCGGGCGACCATGGCCTGCCGTTTGCCACGAATTTCAATCCGGAGATCAACATCCGTGAAATCACGGCCAATGGCCGGTATTGGGAAAACGGGGAATGGCAGGAGATTCCGCCGTTGTCCGAAAAACGGGTCTACAACTTCCCCGAAATCGGTCCCAAGGACATGTATCTGCTGTATCACGAGGAGTTGGAGTCTCTGGCCCAGAACGTGAAGGGCCTGAAGAAAATCCGGTTCTGGATGACGTTTTCAGAGAAGTACATCACGCACCTGCGCGTGCTCGAGAATGTCGGCATGACCAGCATTGAGCCCATCAATTACAATGGCATGATGATTGAACCCCTGCAGTTCCTCAAGGCCGTGCTGCCGGATCCTGCCTCGCTGGGGCCGCTCACCAAGGGCAAAACCAACATCGGCTGCATCTACAAGGGCGTCAAGGACGGCAAGCAGAAGACCTACTACATTTATAATGTCTGTGTCCACGAGGCCTGTTATGCCGAGGTTGGCTCTCAGGCCATTTCCTATACCACGGGCGTGCCGGCCATGATTGGCGCGATGATGCTGCTCAAGGGGTTGTGGAAGAAGCCGGGCGTGTACAACGTGGAGGAGTTCAATCCGGATCCGTTCATGGAACAGCTGAATGTGCAGGGCCTGCCCTGGCAGGACACGCTCACGCCGGATTTGGTGGATTGAACATAGAGAGAGTTGCAGGGTTCCGGTGTTGTCGATGGGCACCGGAACCCGCTTCATGATTGGACAGACGCGTCTGCCATGACCATTGGTGGGAACCGAGACTTCCCAAGGAGGGTATTGCCTGTGTCACTCCGATTGCCGCTCGATTTTTCAACTGTGCCAACCCCCGCCTATGTGGTGGATTTCCGCCTGCTGGAGCGGAACCTGCAGATCCTGGACACCGTGCAGCAGCGCACAGGCTGCCAAATTCTGCTGGCGCTCAAGGGTTTTTCCATGCACGCCGCGTTTCCGCTGGTGGGCAAGTACCTGGCCGGCATCACCGCCAGCTCGCTGTTTGAGGCGCGGCTGGGATACGAGAAGATGGGCAAGCAGGTCCACATCTATTCGCCCGCGTTCATCCCGGAGGATTTCGAGGAATTGCTCGGCTATGTGGATCACATGGTGTTCAATTCCTTCGATCAGTGGCACCGGTATAAATCACGCGTGCAGGCAGTCGAGGGGAAACGCATCAGCTGTGGCTTGCGGGTGAATCCGGAGTATTCGGAGATCCGGACGGAAATCTACAATCCGTGTGCCATCAATTCCCGGCTGGGCATTCCGCTGCGCCATTTCCGCGGGGACGAGCTTGAGGGATTGGACGGCCTGCACTTCCACACGCTGTGCGAACAGAATGCCGATGCGCTGGCGCATACCGTGCCCGTCATCGACGAGAAATTCGGTCCGTTCCTCAAGGGCATGAAATGGCTGAACATGGGCGGGGGACATCACATCACCCGTCCGGATTATGATATTGAATCCCTCATCCGCTCCATCGAGTTCTTCCAGCAAAAATACGGATTGCAGGTGTATCTGGAACCGGGGGAGGCCATTGCCCTCAATACGGGGTATCTCGTTTCCTCCGTGCTCGACATTGTGGAGAATGGCATGGAAATCGCCATGCTCGACACCTCGGCGGCCTGTCACATGCCGGATGTCATCGAGATGCCGTACCGGCCCAACATCATCGGCGCCGGTCAGCCGGGTGAATTCGCCCACACCTACCGGTTGGGAGGTCCCACCTGCCTCGCCGGCGACATCATCGGCGACTATTCGTTCCCGGAGCCGCTGAAAATCGGCGATCGGCTGGTGTTCTGTGACATGGCGCACTACACCATGGTGAAGAACAACACGTTCAACGGCGTGAATCTGCCCAATATCGCCACCTATACCGAGGAAGAGGGGATGCGGGTGATTCGCCGGTTCGGATTTGAGGATTACGCGGGACGCTTGTCCTGAGGCTTGACAGGTTGGAACCATCTTGATAGGATGTATAAAAATTCATACTTCATACATCTATGGATGGGGATCAGTACCCTGCCACCCGCATTGAGAGTGGTGATGGCCCTTCGTCTCTTGACGGAGGGCCTTTTGTCATCATCCGGCCAGAAACATGCCTTCACCACATGCGAACCATGGCAACTTTGGCGCAAAAAGCATAGGGCACAGGGAAAAGGGAGGAGTCAACATGACGGAACCGTTGATGAACATCACCGTGGGCGAGTTGCTGCATCAGATGGCTGTCCGGTACCCGGATCGTGAGATGGTCAAGTACACGGATCGCGACTACCGGCGCACCTGGAAGGAATTCGACGAGGAAGCGGACCGTGTGGCCAGGGGATTTCTGGGCATGGGCGTCCAAAAGGGGGATCACGTGGCCATCTGGGCCACCAATGTCCCCGAATGGATCCTCACCCTGTTCGCCACCGCGAAAATCGGCGCAATTCTGGTCACCGTCAACACCAGCTACAAAATCTTCGAGGCCGAATACCTGCTGCGCCAGTCAGACGCGAAGGTGCTGGTGATGATGGAAGGCTTCAAGGACACCAATTACGCGGAGATCATCAACGAACTGTGCCCCACGCTCAGGGAGAGCAAGCCCGGTGAGCTGGACAACCCGATGCTGCCGTGCCTGAAGCATGTGGTCTATGTGGGCGAAAAATCCTATCCCGGCATGTATGCCTGGGCGGATCTGTTCGCGTTGGCGGAGACCGTGCCGCCTCAGATGCTGGCGTCCGTGCAGGCCTCCCTGCACCCGGACGAGGTCATCAACATGCAGTACACCTCCGGCACCACCGGTTTTCCAAAGGGCGTGATGCTCACCCACAACAATATTGTCAACAACGGCAAATGCATCGGGGATCGCATGAAATTCACCGAGGAGGACCGGCTGTGCATCTGTGTGCCGTTCTTCCACTGCTTCGGTTTGGTGCTGGCCATTCTGGCCTGCGCCACCCATGGCTCCTCCATGGTGCCCATCGATGTCTACAGCCCGCTCAAGGTCATGAAGGCAGTTGCGGATGAACAATGCACGGCACTCCATGGGGTGCCCACCATGTTCATCGCCATCCTGGATCACCCTGATTTCTCCCAGTACGCCTTTCCGAAGCTGCGCACCGGCATCATGGCCGGGTCGCCCTGTCCCATCAAGGTGATGCAACAGGTGGTGGATGTGATGGGGGCCAGGGAAATCACCATCACCTACGGGCAGACGGAAGCCTCACCCGGCTGCACCATGACCACCACGGACGATCCGCTGGAACTGCGTGTGTCCACGGTGGGCCGCGTGTTCCCGCACACCGAGGCGAAGATAGTGGACCCGGAAACAGGCATGGAATGCCCACCGCATGTGCAGGGAGAATTCTGCACCCGTGGATACCACATCATGAAGGGCTACTACAAGATGCCCGAAGCCACCGCGCAGGCCATCGATGCCGAAGGGTGGCTCCATACGGGCGATTTGGCAATGGTCGACGAAAATGGGTACTATAAGATCACGGGGCGCATCAAGGACATGATCATCCGGGGTGGTGAGAACATCTACCCCAAGGAGATCGAGGAGTTCCTCTATACCCATCCCGCGATCAAGGACGTACAGGTCATCGGAGTGCCAAGCAAGGCGTATGGCGAGGAAATCATGGCCTGCATCATTTTGAGGGATGGCGCCGCGTTGACCGAGGACGAGGTCAAAGAGCATGTCCGCGCGCACATGGCCCGGCACAAGACGCCGAAATACGTCCATTTCATGGATGCCTTCCCCATGACGGCATCCGGCAAGATACAAAAATACAAGATGCGGGAGATGGCGGTGGAACTCTACAACCTCAAGGACGCCGCCAGCATTGAAACCGCGTGACAGGAACGGGACGCAAAGCAGCCGTACTTGCCGCACACCTGAAAATGGCGGATGTGCGGCTTCAGAACATCCGCGCATCGTGGTCTGCCGCCGGCAGACCGGCATGAGGAGGAAATCCGTATGAAACTGGCATTTTCCACATTGGGCTGCCCGGGCTGGTCCTGGGAGGAAATCTACGCCACCGCCAAGGATCTGGGGCTCGACGGCATTGAAATCCGCGGGCTTGAAAACGAGATGTTCGCGCCGGAGGCCAAGCCCTTCCGGCCCGAGAACTTTGAAAAAACCATGGCCACCCTCAAAGCCGGGAAAATGGCGCTGCCCATGCTCACCTCCGGCGCGAACCTGGCGGATCGCGAGAATCGCGGCCGTTTCCTCGCCGAGGGAAAGAGCTATATCGACTTGGCGCAACGCACCGGCTCATCCTTCATCCGCGTGCTCGGGGATTTGGCGCCGGCACCGGCCGGGTTTGTGGACTTGTCGCTGGTGAAGGCTTCCTATGTGGATTTGTGCGCCTATGCCGCGGACAAGGGTGTGCAGGTGCTCATCGAAACCAACGGTGTGCTGGCGGATTCCACGGTCATGGCCGCCTTCATGGAGGATGTGGCGCATCCCAACGCCGGCGTGCTGTGGGACATCCACCACCCGTGGCGGTTCTTCCACGAGGAGCCGGAGGAGACCATTCGCCTGATTGGCCGGCATGTGAAATATGTCCACATCAAGGATTCCGTCATGAAAAACGGACAGGTGTCCTACCGCATGCTCGGCTATGGCGATCTTCCCGTGCTGGACATGCTCAAGCAGCTGCACGCGCTGGGCTACGATGGCTATGTGTCCCTGGAATGGGTGAAGCGCTGGAACCCGGATTTGCAGGAACCGGGCGTGGTGTTCTCGCATTTTGTGTCCTACATGGGGTATCTGATTCGCTCCCTGTAGGGGGCTTGCGGATGCCTTTTTCCCGGTGTGGTGTTGCCGGTGCGCCCCTGAGAATGCGCGTGGGCAACAACCAACCGGGATGGATCGCTGGAGGGACAGACATCATGGATATCAACACAGCGGCACATGTCACATCCGCGCAGGACTCGGCGGAACACGGAACGCTGGAACCCATCCGGGGCGGCATCATCGACTTTCACGCGCATATTTTCCCGGACGCGGTCGCGGAGCGGGCGGTGCGGAACATCGGTGACCATTATGGCATCGACATGCACGGCAGGGGCCGGCTGGATGAGCTGGACGCTTCGGCTGACACGGCGGGCGTTTCCCGCGTGGTGTTGTTGTCAACAGCCGTCAAACCGGCCCAGGTGACCTCCGTGAACCGGTGGCTGGCCGGTTTCCAGAATGATCGATATGTCGCGTTCGGCGCGCTGCATCCGCTTTCGGAGGATCCGGAACGGGATTTTGACGAACTGCTGTCGCTGGGGTTGCACGGCGTCAAACTGCATCCGGAGTTCCAGCGGTTTGACATTGACGATCCGAAAATGGAACGCCTGTATCGCGTCATTGGGGACAAGGTGCCCATCATGATGCATGTGGGCGATCCCCGGTACGATCACTCCGCGCCCGTCCGCCTGCGCCGCATGCTGGATCGCCATCCCGAGCTTCGGATCATCGCCGCCCACCTCGGTGGCTATGAACGGTGGGAGGAGGCGCGCGAAACCCTGATTGGCCTTCCCATATGGTTGGACACTTCCAGCGCGCTGTGGGCGATGTCGCCGGAGGAGGCCGTGGACTTGATTCGCGCGCATGGTGTGGATCGGGTGGTGTTCGGCACCGATTATCCCGTGAACAACCACATGCGGGAGCTGGCGCTGTTCAACCGGCTGGCGCTGACCGGAGCGGAGCGGCGGGCCATCTTGCATGGCAATGGCGCCCGGCTGTTGTCGTCCATGGGCTGTGGACTTGCCGATGCCACGCCCGGCCCGTAACGGCTGCGGATTTGCCGATGCCACTGCCGGCCTGAAACGGCTGCGGACTTGTCGATGCCGCCAGCCGGAGCGCAACCGCACCTGGAACCGCCTGTTCCGCCGATTGCCCTTTTCTGGTATGATGAATGGGACAAATCGGGTGCTGCCCGACCTGTCGGCAAACCACCCCGGTCACGGAACCGGGCGGGAATCAACCGGATTGGACGGCATCGCATCGCATGTTCGGATTTGGACGAAAGAAAACAGAAGCGCTCAATTCCTCCAAGCTGCCCCGGCACATCGCCTTCATTATGGACGGCAATGGCCGGTGGGCGAAGCGGCGCGGCATCTCGCGCAGCTTTGGCCATTCGGAGGGCTCCCGGCAGCTCAAGGAAATCGTGAAGATCTGCTATAATCTGCATATTCCCTGTGTTTCCGTCTACGCGTTCTCCACGGAGAACTGGGCGCGCCCGAAGGAGGAAGTGGCGCAGTTGATGAAGCTGTTGCTCGAATATCTGCGTGGCGCGCTGGACGATCTGGAGGACCGCAAGGTGCGCATCCGCATCATCGGTTCCCGTGACGGACTCCCGGAAGACATCCTCCACGAGATGGATCATGTGGAGGCGGCCACCGCGCACTTCACCGACATGGATTTTCTGATTTGCATCAATTATGGCGGCCGGCAGGAAATCGTCCAGGCGGCCCGCCGCATGGCCGCGGAGGCGGTCGCCGGCGCGCTGCGTCCGGAAGACATCGATGAAGCCTGTGTTGCCGGCCATTTGTACACGGCCGGACTGCCCGATCCGGATTTGCTGATTCGCACGTCGGGTGAACAGCGCCTCAGCAATTACATGCCGTGGCAGACCGCGTACACCGAATTCCTGTTTCCGGAAGTATTGTGGCCGGATTTCAGGGAGCGTCATCTCAGGGAAGCCCTGCAGGCCTTTGCCGGCAGAAACCGCAGGTTTGGGGGGGTAGAGTCATGAGACAGCGTGTCATCAGCGGCGTGATTGGGTCGGTATTGCTGGTGGCGGCATTGCTTGCGCCGCCGTTCGTCCTGATGCTGGTGGCATTGGCCGCCTCCCTCATCGCGATTCTTGAATTCCGGCAGGCGGCGCAATCCGTGCAGCGGGAGGTGGATCCCCTGACCGCTGTGATCATGACGGTGATGCTGCTGGGCAATGCGCGTTTCAGCTATCCGGAGTCGTATGGGGACATGCTGCGGGCAGTAGAGACCTGGCCGGTCGCGTTGCGCGAGCTGGGAACCTTGGCGCTGTCCGCCGCGCAGTTCGTCTTTTCCGGGCATGCGGTCCGGGTGGTGGCGTTCGCCTGCATCCTGTGGCTGTTCGGTCGGCTGGTGTTCCAGCATGGCCGGTTCCATTTGGACGATTTGGCCATGACCATCACCGCCGTGCTGTACATCCCGTTCCTGATGTCCTTTGTGGCCCAGGTGCGCGGGCTGGAACATGGCGCGTGGCTCATCTGGTGTGTGGCGATTGGCGCCATCATCACCGACACGGCCTGTTATTTTTCCGGGGTCACCCTTGGGCGCCGCAAGCTGCTGCCCGACGTCAGCCCGAAGAAGACAGTGGAAGGCGCCATCGGCGGTGTCATCGGCTGCATGGCCATCATGACGGGCTTTGGCTTCATCGTTCCCCAGACGGTGCGTGCGGATGTGCCCTGGTACCATTTCCTGTTGCTGGGCCTGCTGTGCGGCCTCATCTCCCAGCTGGGGGACTGGTCCGCCTCGGCCATCAAGCGCAGCGCCGGCATCAAGGACTTTGGCAAGCTCATCCCCGGACATGGCGGCATTCTGGACCGGCTCGACAGCATCCTGTTCGTCGCGCCGGCCGTTTACCTCTATCTCCGGGCCATTGGAGGGCTTTGAACATGACAGCGTGCGTCGCCTTTCTGGGTTCCACCGGCTCCATCGGCACACAGGCCATCGAGGTGTGCCGGCATCTGGGCATCCGTGTCGGCGCCATTGCGGCCGGCTCGGACATCCACAAAATGGAGTCGCAGATCCGCCTGGTGTATCCCGAGCTGGCGGTGGTGGCAGATGAGGCGTTGGCCAGGCGGTTGGCCGAGGCGGTCGCGGATACCGGAACCCGCGTGGCGGGAGGGGCGGAAGCGCTGCTTGAAATGGTCACGCTGCCGGCCGTGGATACCGTGCTGACGGCAGTGGTCGGATCGGTGGGGCTGGTGCCCACCGTGGCGGCCATCCGGGCGGGCAAGCGCATCGCGCTGGCCAACAAGGAAACCCTTGTGGCGGCGGGCAGCGTCATCATGCCGCTGGCCAGGGAACATGGCGTGGACATCCTGCCGGTGGACAGCGAGCATTCCGCCTTGTTCCAATCCCTCGCGGGCAATCGCGCGGAGGATGTGGAAGCCTTGCTGCTGACCGCTTCCGGGGGCCCTTTCCGGGGATATTCGGCCGAACAGCTGAAGTCCGTGACCCGGGAACAGGCGCTGAAGCATCCCAACTGGGCCATGGGCAGCAAAATCACCATCGACTCGGCCACCATGATGAACAAGGGGCTCGAGGTCATCGAGGCCCGCTGGCTGTTCGATGTGCCGGCCGAACGCATTGAGGTGCTGGTGCATCCCCAAAGCATTGTGCATTCCGCGGTCGCGTACCGCGACGGATCCATCATGGCGCAGCTGGGCGCGCCGGACATGCGCATCCCCATCCAGCTGGCCCTGACCTGGCCGGCCCGCATGGAAAACCCGTTTCGACGGGTATCCCTGTCGGAAATGGCCACGCTGACTTTTGAAAAACCGGATTTGTCCGTGTTCCGCTGCCTGGGCCTGGCGTATGAGGCGCTGGCGGCCGGCGGCACCGCGCCTGCGGTGATGAACGCGGCCAATGAGGAGGCGGTGGCCGCCTTTTTGAAGGAGACCATCACCTTCGCGCAGATAGCCGATGTGGTGGCGGAAACATTGACAAGACACCGGGTGGTGCAAAACCCCACCCTGGAAGACCTGATGGCTGCGGACCTGGAAGGACGGGCACTGGCGGCCGGCTTCCTGACACCGAAGGAGAAGAGATGAACCTGATTGTCGCGCTGGCTGTTCTCAGCCTGTTGATCCTGGTCCACGAGCTGGGCCATTTTGCCGTCGCCAAGGCCTGTGGCATGCGTGTGCTGGAGTTCTCCATGTTCATGGGCCCCAAGCTGCTGGCTTTCAAAAAAGGAGAGACCCAGTACACGCTGCGGCTCATCCCCATGGGCGGGTATGTGAAACTTGAGGGGGAAGAGACGGCCTCGGACGACCCGAGGGCGTTCAACAGGCAGAAAATCTGGAAGCGTGCGCTGGTCATGGCGGCCGGTTCGGTCATGAACATCCTGCTGGCATTTGTCCTCATCAGCGCGTATACCCTGTCGGCCGGTACGCTGGGCAGCCGGGTGGAGAGCTTCGGCCCCGATTCCCCGCTCCAGGCGGCGGGTATGGCAGTCGGCGACAGACTGGTTTCCTGGGACGGACGTGCCATCCACGACTTGAACACGGATCTCACGATGTTCCTCTACAAAGCCGACGAGGCACCTTTTGAAGTGGCCTGGGAAGACAGTGCCGGCGTGCGCCGGTCTGCCACCATCACGCTGCCAAGGACGGAACCCACCTACCGGCTGGGCTTTTCCGTGACACTCGAGAACGACGTGGCCTCCAACCTCATCGATTTTGTGGAACCGGATTCTCCCATGCAGCTGGCGGGACTGAAGCATGGCGACCGCATTGTCCGGATCGACGGCGTGGCGGTGACCACGCGCGATGAAATCGTGGCATACCTCAATGAGGGGCGTCCGGAGGGCAATCCGCCGGTGACCCTGATGGTGCAGCGGGAAGAACAGTCGCTCATTTTCCGTGACATCGAACCGTTCATGGATTCCCAATTCTATCTGGACACGGGATTTGTGATTGAAAAGCCGTCCTTCCTTGGTTCGCTGGCGGCCGGATGGCGCTATTCCCTCAGCACCATCCGCATGGTCCTGACCACACTGGGCTGGCTGCTCACCGGGCAAATTTCATTCAGCAACCTCAGCGGGCCGGTGGGCATTGTGGGGACCATCGGCACGGTGGTGGAGCGGGAGATCACCTTCTCCGACAAGCTGCTGAGCCTGGCCAGCCTTGGCGCGCTGCTGAGCCTGAACCTTGGGGTCATGAACCTCATTCCGTTCCCCGCGCTCGACGGCAGCAAGCTGGTGCTGCTGCTCATTGAAAAGGTGCGGCGCAAGCCGCTGCCGCCGGAAAAGGAGGGGCTCATCTCCCTGATTGGGTTTGCCCTGCTGATTCTGGTGCTGGTGGCCACGCTGGTCAACGACATTCCCCGCTGGATTCTGTAGCGGCATGGAAAGGAAATAAAACATGCAGGCAACCGGTTATCTGAAAAAGCGAAGGAACACCCGCCAGGTTCGTGTTGGCGGCTTGCTGCTGGGAGGCGGCGCGCCGGTTTCCATCCAGTCCATGACCAACACCAAAACCTCCGATGTCACGGCGACGCTCGCGCAAATCCATGCGCTGGAAGCCGCCGGCTGCGACATCATCCGGGTGGCCGTGCCGGACATGGCGGCGGCGGAGGCCATCCGTGATCTCAAAAAGGAAATGACGGTGCCATTGGTGGCGGACATTCATTTTGACTGGCGGCTTGCCATCGCGTCCATGGAGAACGGGGTGGACAAGATTCGCCTGAACCCGGGAAACATCGGACATGCGGACCGGGTTCGCGCTGTGGTTGATGTGGCCAGGGAGCGCGGCATCCCCATCCGCATCGGCGTGAATGCCGGGTCACTGGACAAGACGCTGCTCGCCCGGTATGGCGGGGTGTGCCCGGAGGCGCTGGTGGAAAGCGCCCTGTCGCATGTCCGGATACTGGAGGATTTGAACTATCCGGAAATTGTCCTGTCGGTGAAATCGTCCAACGTGCCGCTGTCCATGGCCACACACCGCCTGCTGGCGGAGAAGACCGATTATCCGCTGCACATCGGCGTCACCGAGGCGGGCACGCCGTACCGGGGCATCATCAAGAGCGCGGTGGGCATCGGCGCGCTCTTGCTCGAGGGCACCGGGGACACCATACGGGTATCCCTGACCGGAGACCCCGTGGAGGAGGTCAAGGCGGCCAGGGAAATCTTGCGCGCGTGCGGCCTTTATGCAAAAGGGATTGAGTTCATCTCCTGTCCCACCTGCGGGCGGACCCAAATCAACCTCATCGAAATTGCCGAACAGGTGGAAAATGCGCTCGGCGACATCGAGGCGCCGCTGAAGGTGGCCGTGATGGGCTGCGCGGTCAACGGCCCCGGGGAGGCCCGGGAAGCGGACATCGGCATCGCGGGCGGTGTCGGGGAAGCATTGCTGTTCAAAAAAGGGGAAATCATCCGAAAGATACCGGAAGACCGGATTGTGACGGAGCTGGTGGCCGAGATCCACCGCATGATCGATGGCACAAGCCACACATGATCGATGGGACAAGCCAAACATGAACGATGGGACAAACCGCATATGAACACGGGGAAAAGCCACGCGAGATCGCAGGGAGGAACAACCTATGAAATGTCCGTTTTGTGCCGACTTGGAGGACAAGGTCATCGATTCCCGTCCCACGGACGACGGCGCGACAATCCGCAGGCGCCGGGAGTGCCTGAACTGTCACAAGCGCTACACCACGTACGAGAAGGTGGAAAGCCTGCCCATCCTGGTGGTGAAAAAGGACGGTTCCCGCCAGCCTTATGAGCGGGAGAAGGTGCAAAAGGGCATCCTGCGCGCCTGCGAAAAGCGGAATGTGTCCGTGGAGCAGCTTGAGGCGCTGGTTGACAGCATTGAGGCACAAATATACAATTCGCTCGAACGGGAGATCACCACCGAGTTCATCGGCGAGATGGTCATGGACAAGCTCCGGGACCTGGATGAGGTGGCCTATGTGCGGTTCGCGTCCGTGTACCGTCATTTCAAGGACATCAACACGTTCATGAGTGAACTCAACAAATTGTTGGAAAAGAAGTGATGGACGGCAAGGCCGCCACACACAGCCGAACCAGGTGGAAGGAGTGACCCATGTCGTTGAGAAACGGAGAAGTCAAAATCAGCGACATCATCAAGAAGACGCTTGAGGCCATCGAGAAGAGTCGCTCCGCCATCTTCGACATCGCGGAAACCTCCCGGCGGGAAGTGGAAGCGCTGCGTGAGGAGATCAAGCGCCTGCAGACGGATGTCAAGGACATCATCGCGGAGACGGATCGGCTGGAGCTTGCCCTGCGCCGCAGCATGGTGCTGCTGGCAAACATCAACCGCGATTTTACCAAGCATACCCAGGAAGAGATGAAACAAGCCTATGAGGCCGCGGACAAGCTGCGCGTGGATCTGGCGGTGAACCGCGAACGCGAAAAGCAGGGGATCCAGCGCAGAAACGATTTGGAACGCCGGCTCAAGAGCACCATCGAGACGGTCAACAAGGCCGAACAGGTGGTGGTGCAGGTGGGGGCCGCCCTCAATTATCTCTCCGGGGATTTGAGCTCACTGGGAGAACAGATGGAATCCGCCGACAACAAGCGGCTGCTGGCCATGAAAATCATCCGTGCCCATGAGGAGGAGCGCAGCCGCATTTCACGTGAAATCCACGACGGTCCGGCGCAAGCCATGTCCAATGTGGTGCTGAAGGCGGAGATCGTGGAGAAGCTCTTCGATGTGGACATCGAGAAAACACGCGCGGAGCTGGCCAACCTCAAGGTCATCACCCGCAACTCCCTGCAGGACGTGCGGCGCATCATTTATGATTTGCGGCCCATGTCCCTGGACGATCTGGGGCTCAGACCAACGCTGACCAAATACCTTGAGGGCTATGCACGTGATTTCGGCATTGAAACGGAGCTCAAGTTCCGGGGGGATCTCCCGAAGCTGGACAACAAGAATCTGGAACTGACGGTGTTCCGCACCATTCAGGAATGCCTGTCCAACGTGCGCAAGCATGCACAGGCCACCCATGTCGGTGTGACGGTGGAATACGCGCCCAAGGCGATTCTGCTGCGGGTGAAGGACAATGGCCAGGGCTTCGACACCCGGGTGCTCTCGGAGGTCAAGCTCAATGAAAGCGGCGGGTTCGGACTGTTTGGCATGCGCGAACGGCTTGACCTGCTCGACGGGACGGTGGAGATAGACTCCACGCCCGGTCAGGGCACCACGGTGCGCGTGATGCTGCCATATGAAGCAAGGGAGGCTTGAGATGGACTTGATTCGTGTGCTCATCGCAGAGGACCACGCCATGATTCGGGAAGGGCTCAAGCAGCTGCTCGAGCTTGAAAAGGACCTCAAGGTGGTGGCCTCCGTGCCGGACGGGCAGCAGGCTGTGGACGCCTATCATTCCATGAAGCCCGACGTGGTGCTGCTCGACATCAACATGCCCCGGAAGAACGGACTGGAGGCTGTGCAGGAGATTCGCGCGTACGATGCGGACGCGCGGGTGCTGATGCTCACCATCCATCAGGATCGGGAATACCTGTTCAAGGCGCTGGAGCTTGGCGCCATGGGCTATGTGCTCAAGGACGCGGAGTCCCGGGTGCTCATTGAGGCCATCCGGACCGTACATGCCGGACAGACCTATATCCACGCGAGCATGGCCAAGGAGCTCATCACGGAGTTCAAGCGCATCAAGAGCGGCGATGACAACCCCAACCAGCTGTCGCCGCGCGAGCTTGAGGTGTTGAAGCTGCTCGCCGGCGGCATGGTGAACAAGGACATCGCCAGCACGCTGTTCATCAGTGAAAAGACGGTGAAGAACCACATTTCAAGCATTTTTCGCAAGCTGGAGGTTCAGGACAGGACCCAGGCGGCGGTGTACGCCATCAAGCACCATCTGGCGGACTGAGACGGGTCACGGCATGGGACAGTGCCCAGCCCTGCTTGCGGGTGGATGCGGTTCGTCTCGCTTTTTTCCTGAAACGCTTTACTCAAGCAGGTTTTCAAACCATCCTGGTGTGAATTGTCTGATTGGATCATCTGTGGCGTCATCGCGAAAACATTGCGATGACGCCGTTTTGTTGGTTTCCGGTAGGACCAGGGTCCCGTGGCTCCCGGGATAAAACCCGTCTGCAAATGCATCGCTCGTCCGATTCCATCCCCCTTGTATCGCGCTATACTGAAATCACGGAAAACACCCGATGCGGTGGCCGAACAAAAGAACGAGACGTCACCGCAAAAGGTTTCGAGGAAACGAGACGGATGGACGAATCGGATGGAATCGAAATAGGACATGCGGTTGGGAACCGCGCGAAAGGAGCAGGCCATGATGAAGTTGTTTGTGAAGGTTCAGAATCTGTTCAAGAGTGAAAAGGGACAAGGCATGGTGGAGTACGGACTGATCATCGGATTGGTGGCCATCGTTCTGATTGGCGCGCTGACCCTGCTCAGCGGTGAAGATGGTGTCGGCGGTATCTTCGGGAAAATCACTGATACGCTGGATGGCGTTGTGAACCCTGTTGAGTCGTCTGCGTCCACTGGTGGTTGATAGTTAACGTAATTGTTATTCCACAGGGACTTTGAATCCAGAACTTGTTCACTGGTTGTTTGAGTCGGACATTCATGGGAAAAGCCCCTTCAGAGGGGCTTTTTTCTATAGGGGGAGGGATTGCGGTGACGCGTGAACGCAGAAGCTGCCGTGGCCAGTCGATGGTGGAAACCGCGCTGGTGCTGCCCATCATCATCCTGTTGCTGGTTGGCATCATCGACTTCGGTTTGCTGTTCAACAATTACATCGTGTTGTCCAACGCAACCCGTGAAGCGGCCCGAAAAGCGGCGGTCGGGGCGACGGACGAGTTCATTGCGCAGACAGTGACTGATCTGACCGTCACACTGGATCAAAGCCGCATTGTGATCCAGGTTTCCCCCACAGAAAGTCTGCGCCGGCATGGTGTTGAGGTGACGGTGCAGGCAGACTACGAGAATATGCTGATCACCCCCATCATCGGCGCTTTTTTTGACAATGGGGCGGCGAACCTCACCAGCAAGACTGTGATGCGTGTGGAATAGTCAGGATATTTATCTGCTCCTGGAGGATTGATCTATGGGAAAACTGAACAAGAAGGCGCTTATCATTTCCCTGCTGCTGACGGTGGTTTGCGGCATCTTGCTGTATGGTGCCTTCCGCAACCAGCAGGTGCCGGTACAGGATCGTCCGAAAACAAGCATTCCTGTCGCGGTGCGTGAAATCCGGGAAGGAGAACAGTTGACAGCTGCGGACATCCGGATGCAGGAGATCAGCGCGGACTCAATCCCTGAAGGAATTTTGCTGACCAATGCCGAAATCGAGGGATTGTTTGCAAAGGAAGTGATTCTGCCGGGTGAACCATTCCGTGATCAACGGTTGGTTGAGCGGGAAGAACTGTCTCTGGCCTACAACCTGCAGGATGGATATCGTGCGATCTCCCTGTTTGTCAATGAAAGCAATCTGCTGTCAATGCAGATCATGACCGGTGATTACGTGGACATCATCGCGAGCTGGACCGTGCCGACCAAGGAAGGTGCCGCCATTCCCGTGACATCCACGGTGCTGCAGAATATCCAGGTACTGGCGCTCGGCCCAAACCGTGTGCTCGACAGCCAGATGGGGCTGCCCAACCGCGGTGCGTATTCGGTGGATGACATGCCACGAACCGTCACCTTCGCGGTGACGCCCCAACAGGCGGAGCAGCTGGTTTACAATGCCCAGAACACCACCTTTACCCTGGCGCTTCGCGGAACGGATGACAACGCGCTGGAGGAGACGGAAGGCGCGATTGGCATCGACATGGTTCCCGAAAGATTGCTGCCGGTTGCCCAGATGCCCGGTGAAGGCGAGGTTTCAGCGGTTGCACTGGAGGATGGGGTGGACCCGGACGCCGGCGACGGCGCGGATGCGCTGGTTCCCTGACGGGGTCTGACCCCCTCAAGTGGACTTGACGGGGACTGACCCCGTGGATTTGACGGGGGCGGGAATGGGTAAGACAACGATGGGAACACGCATGTCAAAACAAACACAGGAACCGGGCCGCAGATGGCCAGGACCCGACCCAATGACCCCTGACCCGGCGGGAAACGGGGTCAGACCCCAGGAGGAATTGCATGGAGGACGGAACAATCAAGGTTGTCGTGGTGGATGATTCCAGGGATACCGTGGACAACATCGCCACACTGCTTTCCATCAGCGGACGGAATATTGAGGTTGTCGGGACGGCCAATGGCGGTCGCGACGGTGTGAAGCTGGTGCAGAAACTGCAGCCGGACATTGTGCTGATGGACATCAACATGCCGGATTTGGACGGGTTGACGGCCACCGGCATTCTCACCGCCTCCAATCCCGACCTGGGTGTGATCATCATGTCCGTGCAAGGTGAGCAGGAGTATTTGAAAAAGGCCATGTCCGCCGGTGCGCGCGAGTATCTGGTGAAACCGTTCACCTCCGACGAGCTGGTGGAATCCGTTGAGAAAACGTATGAACTCCAGAACAAGCGAAAACATGGATCGCGCTCTCCGGAGCAGAACATCCAGAGCCGTGTGTTCTCCGTGTTCAGCACCAAGGGTGGCGTTGGCAAGACCACCATCGCCTGCAACCTGGCCGTGGCGCTGGCCCGCACCACCAAGAAGCGGGTGGCGCTGGTGGATTTGGATTTGCAGTTCGGCGACGTGGCCGTGATGATGAACCTGTCGGTGAAAAACACCCTGTACGATTTGGTGAAGGATCTCAAGAATGTCGATGCCGACATCGTCAACGATTATCTGACCACCCATTTCACCGGCGTGCATGTGCTGCCGGCGCCCGTGAAACCGGAATACGCGGAGTTCATTGATGCCAAGCAGATCGAGAAGGTGCTTGGGCTGTTGTCCGGCAACTTCCATTACATCGTCATCGATCTGCCGGCCGCCTTGTCTGAAATTGTGCTGTCCGCGCTGGATTCGTCGGAACGCATCCTGGTTGTTTCCACGCTCGACCTGCCAACCATCAAGAACGTCAAGGTGGGGCTGGACCTCATGGAATCCATCAAGTATCCCCGGGAGAAGCTGCATGTAATTCTGAACAAGGCGTCCGAGCAGTTCGGCATCAAGTATCGGGAATTCGAGGATGCCATCGGGCATCCCATCTGGTCGTTGATGCCCGAAGACAGCAATACGGTCATCACCTCCGCCAACAAGGGCATTCCGTTTGTGATGACGCGCGAGGACACGAAGGTGGCCAAGGCCGTGTTCGGCATGTCCGACATGCTCGACAACCCGGAGGGTGGCAACCCGCGGGTGGAGAAACCGGCCAAGCGCCGGTGGTTTTCATCATAATTGAAACGCCCGCGAGTCACCACTGAGCCGTGGGCTTGGTTGTGAATGGTCATGTGGTTGTGAATGGTCATGTTTGAGCATGCTGCACGCGGATGCGTGAAATCACGCGAAAGGAGGCAGAAGCGATGGGACTGTTGGAACGGCTCCAGATGGAAAAGGAAGAAGAGGCCAAAAAGCGCCCGCAGACCGGCCCTGCCGTTCGCGAGGAAGTGCGTGAGGATCCCTACAAGGATCTGAAGAAGAAGATATTCGACCGCGTGGTGGACGAAGTCCATATCCGGGACGGTGAGGGTGATGGCGAGCCCGGGGAGACCGAGGAGGCCATCCGGGCCATCGTCAACGAGGTGATTGAGCACGAGGCGCCCTACATCACCCGCAACGAGCGCGGCCTGATTGGCCGTGACATCATCAACGAGACGATTGGGTTCGGCCCCATCACCCAGCTGCTCAACGATCCGGATGTCTCCGAGGTCATGGTCAATGGCTGGAACACCGTGTTCGTCGAAAAAAAGGGGAAGCTGGAATTGTCCCCGGTGAAGTTCCAGGACAACGAGCACGTGATGCACATTGTGGAACGCATTGTGGCGCCCATCGGGCGACGTATCGACGAGAGCTCGCCCATGGTGGACGCCCGCCTGCCCGACGGCTCGCGCGTGAACATCATCATTCCGCCGCTGGCGCTCAACGGGCCCACCATCACCATCCGAAAATTCTCGGAAAAGCCGTTCACAGTCAATGATCTCATCCGGTTCGGTACCTTCTCGCCGGAAGTGGCGCAGTTCCTGAAGGCCTGTGTCGAGGCGCGGCTGAACATCGTGGTGTCCGGCGGCACCGGTTCCGGCAAAACCACCACACTGAATGTCATCTCGTCCTTCATTCCCGAGGACGAACGGATTGTGACCATAGAGGACGCGGCGGAATTGCAGTTGAAGCAGACGCATATTGTCCGGCTGGAAACCCGACCGCCCAACGTGGAGGGACGTGGTGCCGTCACCATCCGTGACCTGGTCCGAAACTCCCTGCGCATGCGCCCCGACCGCATCGTGGTCGGCGAGGTCCGCAGCGGGGAGGCGCTGGACATGCTGCAGGCCATGAACACCGGCCATGACGGCTCGCTCACCACCGGCCACGCCAACACGCCGCGCGACATGCTGGCCCGTCTGGAGACCATGGTGCTGATGGCGGGCATGGATTTGCCGGTGCGTGCCATCCGGGAACAGATTTCGTCCGCCGTGGATCTCATTGTGCAGCAGTCCCGTCTCAAGGACGGCAGCCGCCGGCTCACCCATATCACCGAAGTGGTGGGCATGGAGGGCGAAGTGGTGACCCTGCAGGACATCTTTGTCTTCCGGGAGGAAGGCCGCGACAACATGGGCCGCATCGCAGGCAGAATCGTACCGACCGGCATCAAACCCAAGTTCTTTGAGAAACTTCAAAAAACAGGGGTGGTGCTCCCTTCGGACATGTTTGTCGAAAGCAGATAACCCGGCAGCCCACGGTCTTTTGGGCACAGAAAAATGGAGGTCCCGTTCATGCAATGGCTTATCATTCCGGCGGCAGCCGGGCTTGTCACATTCCTGTATCAGCTGCTGCGCCCGCTGCTTGGCCGGGAGGCGCCCATGGAGCGGCTGGGCCGTTTTGTGGATCCGTCCGCGGAAGAGGCTGGCGAAGAGAAGAAACCGCGCCGTCAGGAATATCGGCAGGGAATCGGCGTGCTGGCGCGGGGCATCGCGCGAAGCGGCATGTTCGGCAATTACCGGGCGAATCTGCGCAAGACGCTGATACGCGCGAACATCCTGATGAAGCCCGAGGAATTCATCGCCTTTCAGGTGGTCGCGTTTCTCATCGGTTTCCTGGTTGGCCTGATGGCGGTTGGACCCGGCGTGTTGCCGCTGGCCACGGCCCTTGCGGGACTGAGCATTCCCTCCGTGATGGTGCGCCGACGCATCCGCAATCGGCTCAAGCTCATCAATACACAGCTTGGAGACACCATTGCCATCCTGTCCAACGCGCTCAAGGCCGGACACAGCTTTTTTCAGGCGGTGGATTCCGTTTCCCGTGAAATGAGCGGTCCCATCGCCGAGGAGTTCACCAAGCTGCAGAAGGAAATCAATTTCGGCGTGAACACGGAGACGGCGCTGGAAAACATGGTGGCCCGCGTGGGCAGCGATGATTTGGAACTGATGGTCACCGCCGTGCTCATCCAGCGCCAGATCGGCGGCAATCTTGCGGAAATTCTGGACAACATCTCCTCCACCATCCGGCAGCGGGTGAAGATGAAGGGGGAAATCAAGACCTTGACCGCACAGGGCCGCATGTCCGGCTGGGTCATCGGGGGCCTGCCGTTTGTGCTGGCAGGTATGATGGCCGTGATGAGTCCGGAGCAGCTCAAGCTCCTGGTGAGTGATCCGCTGGGATACCTGTTGATTGGCATCGCGTTGGTGTCCGAGGGCATCGGCATCATCCTGGTCAAGAAGATTGTCAGCGTGGAAGTGTAGCAATTGGGAACATGCAGGTTGTTCGAGGACTGGAACCCGCTGTGGGAAACCGGATGGCTGGCGGGCGGTGGAGTGACATGATGCAATATGGCATACTCATCCTTTTTATGATATCCTTCGGGGCGTTGCTGTACACCCTCATGAATCGCGGCGCGGCCGCGCAGCAGAGCGTGAAGGAGCGCCTGACGCGCATCCGTACGGATCATGCCGCGGAAGCGGACGAGGTGTACAGCCGCAGCTTTTCCGACCGCGTGCTCAAACCGGCGCTTGACGGCATCGGCCGGTATTTGATGCGGATGGCGCCGGCAGAGCTGGTTGGGAATCTGGAAAAGAAAATCATCATGGCCGGCCGGCCTTACGGGCTCAGCGCCCGCACCTGGTTCGGCATCCAGACTGTCATGACGGTGGTCATGCCGGTGGGGCTGTTGTTGCTGCTGCTGCAGGCAAAGGCGGACATGGCGCGCGGCTTCCTGCTGATTCTCGCTGTGGCGGGGATTGGACTGCTGTTGCCCAACCTCATCCTCAACGGGAAAATTCGGGAACGCCAAAAGAGCATCCTCAAGACCATGCCGGACGTGATGGATTTGCTGACGGTCAGCGTGGAGGCCGGCCTGGGCTTTGACGCGGCGCTCTCCAAGGTGGTTGAGAAGATGCCGGGAACCCTGTCCGAGGAGTTCCGCGTGCTGCTCTCCGAGATCAAAATCGGCAAATCCCGCAAGGATGCCATGTACCAGATGGCGGACCGCATCGGCGTACAGGATTTCCGCAGCTTCATCAGCGCCGTGATCCAGGCGGATCAGCTGGGCGTGAGCCTGGGGCGCGTGCTGCGCATCCAGTCCGAGCAGATTCGGCTCAACCGCCGCCAGCGCATTCAGGAGAAGGCCATGAAGGCGCCCATCAAGATGCTCATTCCCATGGTGGTGTTCATTTTCCCGGCCATCTTCATCATTCTGTTGGGGCCCACGGCCATCAATCTCATCCACATGTTTGCGACCCAGTAGGAAGCATCCCGAATCTGTTCTGCGGCCGATCCGTCTCGACACAGCCGCTTGCAATGATTCCAATTGCCGTCGGTGTGTCGGTTGTCGCGCGGATCCGTTTTATGGTATCATGGAGCCATTCCCGTACCACATGTGCGGAGCGGGGGAGGGTTCATGAAAATCCGCGAAGCCGCCTTCCATCAGCGGTTTGATGCCCTTGGATGGGGCCTGTTTGCTGTTTCCGTCGTGGGCAGCATCATCGTGTCCCTGTTTGCCATCTTCAGCGACTCCGCTTCCGGCAATGGCAGTACGGCCTTGTCGCTGATTGGGCACCCCCTACACTTCATTTTGGAAATGGCTTCCATACTGGTCTGCCTGGCCATTTTTCTCGTTGCGGTGTTCTCGTACCCCTTTCTGCCAAACACCAAGTTTCTGGCCGCCGGCTACACATTTTTCGCGACAGGGATTGTGGATGCCATCCATCTCATCGGGGACAATGGCATCCTGTTGTTTCCGTCTCCGGAACAGCTGGGCATCCGGTCGGCGTTTTTTCAGATTGTGTCCCGGTTGTTTCTGGCCAGTGGCCTGCTGTTTGCCCTGACCGTCGCGGAACAGCGCAAGGAGCGGGTGCGGATGCTGCCTTGGTTCATCGGCGAAGTCCTGGGCATGTCCTTTATCATAGCGATCATCGCCTGGAATCCCGCGCATGATGTCTGGATTTTGCCGGACGGTTCGGCCGGCTTCACCATCAAGCTGTTGCAATACGTGTCCGGGGCTTTTTTGCTGGGCGGCCTCATTGTGGTGCTTTACCAGTTTTTTTCCGTCCATGATCGGCTGCTGCTCATCACCGCGTCCGCGCTGGTCATCCTACTGGGCAGCGAATGGATTGCCTCGAGTGTCATGCCACATTCCCTGTATGGGGACGGGCTGGCGCATCTGCTGCGGTTTTTCGCGCAGCTGCTGCTGTTCTATGTGTTTTTCGTCAACGGCATCCGCCGACCGTATGTGATGCTTCGTGAAACGCGTGACGCCCTGAACAGCTATGCCAACGATCTCGACAAGCAGGTGGCGGTGCGGACCGCGGAGCTGACGGTTGCCAACACGCGTCTGCTCAACGATGTGGCCATGGCGCGAGACGTGCAGCGTTCCATGCTGCCGGTGGATCTGCCGCAGGGCGAGTTCGTCCGTTTTTCGGCGGGATATGTGCCGGCAGAGCAGCTCAGCGGCGATTTTTATGATGTGTATCGGATGGACCAGCACCGGTTCGGGCTGTGTGTGGGCGACGTGGCCGGGCATGGCGTGTCTGCGGCCATGCTCACGGTGTTCGCCTTCCAGGGCGTTCAGACCCTGCTGGAGGAATCCCGCGGGGCGGGCGCGCTGTTGCCGTCCTTCGTGCTCAAGCATCTGTATGACAGCTTCAATGCCGCGAATTTCCGGGATGAGCTGTATATGGTCATGTTCTATGGCGTGTACAACCAGGAGACGGGCATTCTTTCCTATGCCAGCGGCGGACTGAACACCATGCCGGTACGCGTGCGTCCGGACGGTTCGCTGCAGACGCTGGAATCCGAGGGCCTGGCCATCTGCAAAATGGGAGAGTTCGTCCAGCCCAACTACAAGAACCGGCAAATTTTGCTGTTTCCCGGAGACAAGCTCGTGGTGTACACCGACGGGCTTGTGGAAGCGCGGTCTCCGGAGGGCGACGCCTACACCCAGGAACGGCTCCACCGGCTGCTGGTGGAGGGCGCAAAGCTGGGCGCGGACGCGCTGCGCGACATCATTCTGGCCGATGTGCAGGCGTTCAGCGGCAAAAAAGTGCCGGCGGATGACATCACCCTGCTCATCACGGAAATCGTTTTGCCATTTTGACATGGCTGATTCTGAACACTGTCAGCACTTGAATTGGAGGAGGTGTGGGCATGCAGTCAGAGAACAGAACCGATAGGGTGCAACCGCCCGAACCGCTGTCACCGGCCTGTGATGCGCCCCGGGAACGGGGAAATGCCCGGCATGCCTTGTGGGTGGCCAACCTGTTGCTGGTTGCGGGGCTGCTGCTGCTGGCCGTCGCGGCCACCTGGCTGGAGCAGCTTCCCTGGCTGGCCGGCCAGTCTGCCGTGAGAACCGGGGTTGCGCTGTTGCTGGCCTTGCTGCCGCCGTTGCTGTGGCTGGTGCTCTTCTACCGGTTGGACAGGGCGGAGCCCGAGCCGCGTGAGACCATCGCCAAAGCCGCGTTGCTGGGCGCCTTGGTTCAGCAGGCAATCTGCGCGCCGCTGCTGTCCCTGTTTCCGCAGTGGACCTCCCTGTCGGGATGGCCGCAATCCCTGGTGGATGCCGGCGGTGTCCTGGCGGTTTCCGC
Source organism: Bacillota bacterium (assembly GCA_023459915.1). Lineage (GTDB taxonomy): Bacteria > Bacillota > Clostridia > DSM-8532 > DSM-8532 > JAEWSN01. The sequence continues at coordinate 2,836 of JAEWSN010000030.1, read as the reverse complement.
CATCCGGATGGTCTGCCTGTTGCTGGTGCTTCGCTGGGGCGTGTTTGCCATTTCAACCTTCAATGAGCGCACGGACGGCATCCTGTACGGTTCGGCCATCGGCCTTGGGTTTTCCGCGGCGATGAATGTGGCGTGGGTGCTGTCATCCGGCGGCATGCTGTTGTCCGCTTCGGTGCCGCGCATGGTGGTGACCTCTCTCATTCAGGCCAGCCTGGGTGGCTTGGGCGGCTATTGGTTCGGGTTGTCGGCTTTTTCCCGGCAGCCGTTGTGGAAGCTGACGGCCAAATTGCTGCTGTTGTCCGGACTTGGGGCCGGTTTTCAGATTTTGCCGGCGCTGGCGGCCCGCAAGGGGTTTCTGTTCAGGCATCTTGTCACGCTGCTGCCGTCCGCGGCCGGCGCGCTGTTGATATTCCTGGTGCTGATTCTGCTGCTCAGGGGCGTGCCGGCAACGCCACAGGCACGAATTCCCCGCTGCCGAACCCGCGGTGACGGCGTGTTGCTGGTGACCGTGCTGGCGGTAGCCATTGCCACCGGCATCTGGCTGAACACCTGGCAGACACGCCTGGTCACGGTGGCGCCGGTTGCCGGTGTGCGGCTGACCATGCCGGCCAGCTGGCAGGTCAAGATGGACCCGCAGGCGGTGTTTCATGCCGATGACACCTTCAGCGGCGGGACGCAGGTCGGGGACATCCGGCTCACCGTGATCAACCGGGGGTCAGACCCTATTCTGGGCTCTGTTCCCACCCCTGACGGAGAAGAGGAGATTCGGGGCCTTGCCGCCTGGTGGACCATTCGCCACGCACGCGAGCAGTCCTGGTGGAAGCCCTTGGATACGGAGTTCCTGTATCGTAACGGAACCTGGATGGCGGTGGTGCGCTCCCTGCGGCTGGAGGAGGCCGGCGCCGCCAACGGTGGCGTGCCCGTGGTGCGGCAAACACGGGAGGTGCTGTGGCAGCAGGGAACGGACGTATACCATGTGTCCCTGTATGTCGCCGGCCGCGACGGCACACCCGATGAGCGGCGCATGTCACGGCTGGTGGCGTCCATCCGGCCACAGGCCGACGCGGTGGAGGGAGGTGACGCGCCATGACCGGAAGAAAACAGCACGCGGCATGGCCGCTTCGCCCGTTGCAGTGGATTCTGCTGATTGTTCTGACAATCATGCTCTCCGGGTGTGGCGGATTGCTCGACGACACCACGCCGCCCTCAAGCCCGCTGCTCTCTGTCGGCAGCCAGACGGACAGCTCCGTCCGGCTGGTCTGGAGCGGTGCCTATGATGACACCGGCATTTCCGCCTATCATTTGTATCGTGACGGCAAGCGGATTGCCATCGTCAGCAAAACCGAGTATACCGATCGCGGGGTGAACGCGGGAACGGATTACACCTACGAGGTGGTGGCCGTGGACGAGGCGGGCAACCGGTCGGACAAGAGCGCGCCCGGATACGTGTCATTCGGCGCGCAAGGCTCGGACACCCCGGCGCAGACACCGGAAGCCTCCGGGCAGAACACGGGCACCGGAACGGATCCGGGCACAACGCCGGGAACCGGCAGCACGGGCAATCCTTCGGGAACCACGGGCGGAAGGCTGGACATCCAGACCCTGTCCCGCTCCACGGTGAAGGTGTATATCATCGACGATGACTACAACATCGTCGGCACGGGCTCCGGCTCCATTCTGGATCGGGACGGCTTCATCCTCACCAATGCCCATGTGGTGGAGGATGAAACCGGCTTTTACAACCGGGATGGGTTTGTCGGCATTGCCCTGACCGATGATGTCCGAACCTATTCCCAGCCACAATACCTGGCGCGGGTCATGGCCTCGGATTACGATCTCGACCTGGCCGTGGTCCGCCTGGTTTCGGAGCTCGACGGGACGCCGCTGCGCGACATGCCGACCCTGTATCCGGTGACGGTGGGGGATGCCGACGCGCTGCGGCTGGGCGACGACATCAATGTGCTCGGGTTCCCGGGTGTGGGCGGGGAGACCATCACCTTCACCTCCGGCAAGGTGTCCGGATTCATTGACGAGGACTATGACGGACTGACCGACTGGATCAAGACGGACGCGCTGGTGAACCACGGCAACAGTGGCGGGACGGCGGTGGATCAGAACGGGCTGATGATTGGGGTGCCAACCGCCAAAATCGGTGGCGAGGACAATGATCAGATGTTTTTCCTGCGGCCGGTCAACAGCGCTGTCGATGTTATCGCCATTGGGCGCGACAATGATGCGGACGGAACATGGGCCGGTGCCGGCGGGGGGGCCTCAAGCGGTTCCGGCGACGATTTCTTCGGCGGGATATTCCCCGGGGACAATCCGCCCGCAACCGGCAACACGGTGGCCATTTCCGGCACCATTCTCGACGCGGATACCGGAAACCCCATCGAGGGCGCGCTCTTTGTGATGCTTGAACCCGGCATTTCCGTCGATGACTGGTTGGAAGTGCAGGATGACCAATATGTGGTGTCTGTCGGGGAGTCCGATGCGGACGGCTGGTTTGAAACCATGCCGGAGTTTCCGGCCGGCAACGATCACGGCGTGGTGGTCTGGCAGGAGGGGTATGAGCTGCTGGCCATCGATGAGGCAATATCCTTTGAGCCGGAGGAGTCCGGGCTGTACGACATCGGGGAGGTGTACCTCTCGCCGGTCTGGTGAACGATCAGCGGCTGGTGAAAAAAGGCTTGCCAGCAACCCCGAAACATGCTAGAATAGCATTCGTTCGGGCGGTTAGCTCAGCTGGTTAGAGTACCACGTTGACATCGTGGGGGTCGATGGTTCGAGCCCATTACCGCCCACCAGCACAGAACAGGATGTTTACCGGAAACGGTGG
>JAEWSN010000029.1 GCA_023459915.1 Bacillota bacterium | reverse complement strand
CTAGAATAGCATTCGTTCGGGCGGTTAGCTCAGCTGGTTAGAGTACCACGTTGACATCGTGGGGGTCGATGGTTCGAGCCCATTACCGCCCACCAGCACAGAACAGGATGTTTACCGGAAACGGTGGACATCCTGTTTTGTTTTTCCCGCTTTCCCAAGAAAGCGTTGTATAACAGGTGCAAGATGGGTAAAATAGCAGAAACATGAGAAGTCAATTCTCGTGTAATTTCGGAGGTGCCTGCATGAACCGTGAAGCGTATCGGGAGCATTTGTTGGGACGCAGTCTGGTTTGGGCGAATCTGGTCATCCTGTTCATCTACATTCTGGCCATGGCGGCCCTGTTCCTGGCCAAGGCCCGCGGTTCGGACATTGTCACGGTCAGCACCCTCGCCGTCAGCGCGTTGAGCGGCATTCCCACGGTGGCCTGCCTGCTGGTCTCGCGAAAAGTCAAAAGCATGCTCATGGTGTATGTGACCATGACGCTCAATTTTGCGGTCTATGCCAACTTTGCCTGGGCCCTGCGCGAAAACTCCAACATCTACATCGTCTTCTACGGCATGCTCATGACCAGCACGCTGTTCATGCGGCGCAGCATCACGCTGTACTCCGGCGTGCTGGCCTTGCTGGGCATCCTGTTCATGACGGTTGTCATCCCCATTCCGGATTTGCCGGAAGCCCGGTTTTTCGGCGTCGCATTGATTCGGGTCGTGGTGTTCCTTCAGATTTTTACCGTGGCCATGTTCAGTGCCAAATGGATTTCCGAAAGCATGCAGAAAAGCATCGAGGGACAGCAGGCCGCCGAAAAGGCGGGTGAACAGTTGCGCCAGACGCTGGACTCCGCCACGAACACCGCGTCCGCCCTCGCGGAAACCGGAGACTTGCTGCGGCGCAAGGAAGCGGAGATGGAGCGGATTCTCGATGAAATGGCGCTTTCAACCCGGCGCATCGCGGACGAGATGCAGGGTGTGATGCGGGCGGTGGACACGGTGGAAACCGCCAGAACCCATGTTTACAGCTCGCTCGACGAGATAGGACAGGATGTTGCCGACATCGGGCGGCGCACGGAGGAAACGAATCGGCGCACGCAGGAGATGGAGACCGAGGTGGGCCGGGTGGTCACCGAGTCCGACAAGATGAACCGGACCATGTCCACGCAAGTGGGACAGGCCATGGAGAAGGCGGCGCTGGTGGAGCGGATTTCGGAGATGGCCGGCATCATCTCCGGCATCTCCGGACAGACCAATCTCCTCGCGCTCAACGCGGCCATCGAAGCCGCCAGGGCCGGCGAGGCCGGCAAGGGGTTTGCGGTGGTGGCGGAGGAGGTGCGCAAAATGGCGGACAGCTCCAGCCAGGCGGCCACGGAGATTTCCTCCTACACGGACAATGTGCGCGAAGCCGTGTCGGAGATGGTTTCCTCCACGCGGGACATGCTCACCCATCTGGAGGGGGATGTATCCAAGGACTATGCGTTCATGCGCACGGTGGCCCAGGAATATCGTGCGGACACCAACCGCTTCCATGCGTTTTCCCAGGACATTGCCAAAGGGATGCGCACCGTGTCGGATGCCATGGGGGAAATCCGTCAGGCGGTGGACACCACGCGTTCCGGCACCAGCCATGTATCGGACGCGTCCGTGTCCATTTCCGATCATGCCGGATCCATTCTGGACATTGCCAGGGAACTGCGGACGGTGTCCGACCGGTTGCAGGAGCGCCTGGAGGAGATGAACGACACGCTGCATCGGATGCGGGATGTGGAGATTTCCTGAGGGATCTCCTGGAGGATCTCCAGGAAGATCTTCTGAGGGATCTCCTGAGACACGCGGACCTCGGCCTTTCGCGGGCCTCGGTCTTTTCGGTCTTTTCTCCCGTGTGTTTTTCCCGTATAATGCTTGTAACGGTGAAGCGCAGGGAAGTGCCCGCCACATGGCGGGTGCTTTTTTGGGCATTCACACACGGGTCCGGTGGCCCGCATGTTTGCAGACGGGTCCGCAGGGCCTGCATACTCACCCTCGGGCCCGATGGCCCGCATGTTCGCACACGGGCCATCATGGCCCACATTCGCACACGAGCCGCTCCGGCAATGAAAGGTGGACATCACGTGAATCACGAGCTCGTTCTGGTACTGGATTTCGGCGGTCAATACAACCAACTGATTGCGCGCAGGGTGCGCGAGGCCAATGTCTATTGCGAGGTGCTGCCCTACAACGTGCCGCTCGAACGCATCAAGGGGCTCAACCCCAAGGGCATCATCTTTACCGGCGGCCCGGCCTCGGTGCTGGATGAGAAGGCTCCGAAATGTGATCCCGGCGGCTTTGATGTCACAAATTGTGATATCAAAGAATCGTATTCCCGGTGGGTAAGTTGAAACATGAAATCATCGGGAAACCGTTTGATATGGCGCTTCACCGACTGATTGAGAACGCGGGTCTCGACGCCGTAAAGCCACGCAAGATCCTTGTCCAGCATGACTTTCTGATTCCGGATCAAACAGATCTTTTCGGCGATCATATCTATGGGGATTAATTCATTCATGGCGTTTTCCTTATATTTAAAATGCTCAAAAGAACTGGGACAGCACTTCGTCGTTCACCAGCTTTTTGTCAAAACCCTGTCCGAGAACCTTGATCTGTTTGAAATCGTCCTGGCAGAACGGAAAAAGGTAAACCTTGTCCACGGCCGGGTCGATGAGGTCGTCGAACATGGCGAGAAGTTCGTCAAAGCGGTTCCATTCAAGGCGTCCCAGAAAAATGCTTTTCTGGACACGGATAAGCCCCGCTTTCTTGCACTGTTTGGAGATTTTGGTCCGCGCCTTGTCGTCGGCGATGTCGTAGAGAATCCAAACCAGGATATCCATGATCAGAACTCCGTGATGGTCAGCCAGTCCCGTTTCTTATGGCCTCCCTCTTCCAGAAGGATATTGGCCATATTATGGGCTTCGTGCTGGATGATGTTCTTGCGCTTCACGTTTTTTCCCCGGTACCTTACGGCTTCATCCAGGTGACGGTTGAAACTGTCGATGACCACGGGCTTGCCTTTGTCGTTTATGGACACGCCGGTTTCACTCTTGTCGAAGAACGTGTCGTTCATCTTCTTCCCGGTGAACAGATAGACGG
>JAEWSN010000028.1 GCA_023459915.1 Bacillota bacterium | reverse complement strand
AGACGCAATTTCTGATACAAACGCATGCCGTCACCCCCTCTCAGTATGCGCGCCCTGGCAGCGACGCGGCCGCATTCTCATGCGTATAGACCGATTCTTCAGAGTAATATACCTTCTCAACCGGTTCACCAGCCTCAAGCCGACTGATGATTTCATGCGTGAGATCCGCGAGCAGGGGATTGCATTCCACCGACGCGTGAAGCCTGCCGGCCTGCATTTCCTCAAACGCCTGCCGCAGCGCGTCAAAGGAAATGGTGATGACGCCGCCATCCACGCCAAACGCCATATTGTTGAGCTCCATCGCCTTCATGGCGCCAAACATCATGTTGTCGTTGTGGGAGATCAGCACGTCAAATGAATCCAACTGACCAATCAACTGCTGCATCACGGTCTGCCCCTCACCCTGTGTGAAGTTGGCCACCGCGTTGGCCGTGACATGCCATTGTGGATGCTCGGAAATGATTTCGGCAAGACCGGCTGCCCGCCCCAGTGTGGCGGAGGAGCCGGGGGTTCCCTCAAGAATCACAATGTTGATTGGCTCATCGGTGCGTCCCGCATCCTGCAAATGCGCAGCCAGCCATCGGGCAGCCTTTCTGCCTTCCTCCTCAAAATCTGAGCCGACCCAGCTTGTATAGAGCGCGGGATCCGCGTCCACCCGGCGATCCGTGATGATGACGGGAATACCGGCATCGCGCGCCTCACGGAGCGCCTCGGTCCATCCGGCCTCCACGATGGGATCGAGCACAATGTAGTCGACCTGCTGGCGAACCAGATCGTGCAACGCCTTCACCTGCCGCTCCGGGTTCGAGTTGCCGTCGACATAGATGAACCGGTACCCGTTTTCTTCGGTAAACACACGGAAATAGTCCTTCGTGTTCGCGTCGCGCCAATCGGACTCCTTGCCGGTCTGAATGAACCCGACGGTCGTCAGGGTATCGTCATACAGGGGTGCCGGGCCGCGCAAAATGACGCGTCCGGACTCCGGGCTGCCGCCGAAGCCGCAGCCGCCAACCAGCGCGATCAGGAGAATCCACAAAACAACCATGCGGATATGATGCATAGACAGCTCCTATTTCCTCGCAAACCGTCCTGTGGACGGCAATACATCATGATGTCATGTATGAGGGAGGCAATATGTCTTGTATACCCACTGATGGGCACTTTGAAAAGAACAGCTTGCATCATGCAGAATGGATCAGCCGCAGCATGTCGTTGTTATCACGTCTGCGGATTGCGACCAACACCGGCCGGAAAGGCCTCCACATAGTTGATCTGCATGGCTTCTTCCCTGGAGACGGGTGTTTTTGTCCAATCGATGGTTTTTTCCAACCCTGCATAATCGCAAATCCGGATGGCACACAAAAGACCGTCTTTCCCCCGCTCATAAGCCGAGATGCCGGAAAGCGCGATGCGCGACAATTCCTGCTGCCCCTGTGCCGAAACAATGTGAACCCATTCGATGATTGCGGTCGTGTTGTCATCGGTCAGGGTCTCATACCGCATACCGACACACCTGGGGATGTAGCGGCTCATGTGCTCAAACTTCACGCGGAGCGCCTCCCGGCTGTGATCCGCTTCTGCCTCGTCCCCAACGGATTCCATGTTTGTGGCCGGTTCATATCCACCGAAAAGGCATCCTTCCCCCATGACGCCCATGATGCGATCCACATCGACGCCCGGTACATGGTGCAGCGCCTCGTAATACTCCCGCATGGCCCCGGTCAGCAGGCCCGGATCGCCCATCTCCAGATGCGCCGAGCGGAACATCGGCTTGCGATAGGCAGTGAGCCCCGGCACATAGGAACAATGGCAGTACAGGCGCACCTCGTCCAGTGTGTCGGCGGTTCTGAGATCCCCGACAATGAACATCGGCACCTCGTTGATCTCTCCATCCACGACAAAATGGATGACGGCCTCCGTGATGGAACGCCCGTTGGCCCGGGTCTGCACCACCGGCTGTACGCTCGCGCCCTGTGCGTGAAAGGTCTCAAGCCAGCCTTCCGCGAAGGCGCGGATACCGGCAAGTCCTTCGAAGCGCCCATATGGCGCGTCCACCACGCATGGCACATTGCCGAACAGCTTCTTCTCCCGGAAGCATCCGGCCGCCTCGTCCACAGATCCACTGCAAACAGCGTTCATGAATCTCAACTCCGGAGAATCTGTTTGAACTGTGCGTCCCGGCTTTGCGTACAGCTTTGCCAGTGTACATGCCTGTCTTACCTTCATGGCGTTTCCTTCCTGTCCGATGCCCGCGTCCAGTCCTCCACATTCCATACGTCCGTCACCCAGTCCTCGTAAAACTCCGGTTCGTGGCAAACCAGAAGGATGGATTCCCTGAAGCCCATCAATGCAGTCTTCAGGGAATCTTTTGCGTCCACATCCAGATGGTTGGTCGGTTCGTCCAGCACCAGAAAATTGGTGGGGCTCAGCCCGAGCTTGCACAGGCGGACCTTGGCATTCTCACCGCCGGAGAGAACCATCATCTGGTTGGTGATGTGCTCGGTCGTCAACCCGCATTTTGCCAAAGCGGAACGAACCTCGCCATTGCTCATGCCGGGAAATGCCTGCCACACTTCCTCAAGTGCCGTCCGGGTGTTGTTGCGGGAAGATTCCTGTTCGAAATAGCCGGGCATCAGAAAGGGATCCAGATCGACGCCGCCGGATATCGCCGGCAACAGCCCCAGCAAGGTTTTCAGCAGTGTGGTTTTTCCCAGTCCGTTCACACCGCGGATGGCAATCTTCATGCCACGCTCCATGGTAAACGAAACCGGACGGGTCAACGGGGCATCATATCCGATGACCAGATCTTTTGCGGACAGGATGACCTTGCCGGGTGTGCGGGAAGTATGGAACCCGAAGACCGGCTTCGTCTTCTCGCGGGCCACTTCGATGATCTCCATTTTTTCAAGCTTTTTGACACGGCTTCGGGCCAGCGTGGCCGTCGCCGCGCGTGCCTTGTTTCGCGCGATAAAGTCTTCCAGCCTGTCGATTTCCTTTT
>JAEWSN010000027.1 GCA_023459915.1 Bacillota bacterium | reverse complement strand
AGCGCCTCTGTCACCGGCCTGCCCAGCACCGAGGCCGCGGGGATGCCGTTCATTTTCTCGAGCGCCTCATTCCAGGAGGTGATCACCAGCTCCCGATCCAGCACGACGATGCCATTGCGTGCCGTCCGGATGATTTCCCGTGTGCGGAACAGGCTTTTCCGCAGGGAATCCTCCACCTGGTTGCGGCGGATGGAAACGGCGGTGATGGCGGAAAAAAACGACAGGGCGGCCATGTCCGGCTCAGGCTGATCCCGCCGCAGGCCGGCCACGGAAAGGCCATAAATCTGCCCGTCCACCAGATGGGTGAGGCAAATCAGGCGATCGATGCCGGTCAACGCGCGAAAGGCGGTGGAGACACGCTGATGGATTACGCCGTTGGAGACCTCCGTCAAAGTATGGAAGATTGCGATGGGGGCCTGCACCCGCTGCCGCAGGTACTCCCTGTCGGAAGCTGCCGCCGTGCGCATGAAATTCTTGCCCAGCAGCTGCACGCCCAGCGCCATCACCGGCTCCTCCGCCTTGATGTTGCGGGTGAAGAACATGTTCTTTCCGGCGTCATATTCGGAAAAGGTGACAAACCGCGCACCGACCAGCTCGGAGATCTGCGCGAGAATGGTGTCGGCCAGATTCTGTTCCGGTTTGAGCGCGGCCTGCGCCAGCGCCATTTCATTGAGTTTGGCAAGCCAAGGTTCCCGGTCCATGGTGTCCTCCGTCCTGCTGTTTCGTGACGAAAACCTGTCCGATGCAGTCCCCTTCCGCCCGCGCAATCCGCGGTACCGGAGGAAGTCGTTTTGGACAGCCAACCGCCGAAATCATCCCTCCGCACCCCGCCACGCGGTCCAGCCGACAAACAGGGGCCGCTGCGCGTAAACAGACAAGAGGGGTTGCAAACATTTTACACAAAGAATCGTTTTGGCGCCATCACCCATGCGGTCTTGTGGTAAGATAATGCCAACTATGTCCTGAACAAATGCCTTGGCACCACCTTCGCCGATCGGCCGCAAACAGCCCGGCTGGCCGGATTCAGACCGCAAACGGGCGGCATATGGGAGGAATACCGGAATATGAAGAGTTATCTGGGCCGCATCGGCAATTGGTTCAGCCCCCGCTTTCTCGCCTGGCTTCGGGCATTCCTGCTGTTTTTTGCCATTTACACCCTGTTCGCAGTCATTCTGCGGTACACCCTCGCCTATACCATTCCCTTTCTGATTGGGCTTGGCATTGCGGTTCTTTCGCAGCCCCTCATCCGGTTCACCAGCCGGCGGCTGAAGATGAAAGAGTCCATTGGGGTATGGCTGTCTCCGCTCATCACCATCATCCTGCTGCTGGCCATCATCGGGTCGGTCGGCTTTCTGGCCGTGCGTGAACTGATCGGCCTGATGACGCGGATACCCCAGATCAATCCGCAGGCCATTCTGACGGGGGTGGAAAATTTTCTGATCACCAATGAATTGCCCTTCACCCTGCCGGTTTTCGACATGGACTACCTGGTCGCCTTCATCTCCGACAACCGCGACACAATTTTGAGCGGGCTTTCCCAGGCCTTGTCCTGGGCGGGCATGGTGGCCGGCTGGGCCATCACCTTTGTCACCTCGCTGCCCACCTGGCTGATGCTGTTCATTGTCATCTTCTTTTCCGCCTTCACCTTCACCAAAAACTACAATACGCTCAAGGGATACGTCCGCAGCCTGTTTTCAGAAGCCGCCATCCAATCGGGGCACCGCACCTGGGCGGACGGCCTGCAGATGCTGGGCCGCTATGTCCGCTCCTATCTGCTCATCTATTTCCTGACGTTTCTGCAGACCTTCATCCTGTTCCTGATCCTGGACATCGACTATCCCCTGATTTGGAGCGCGCTGGTCGGTGTGTCCGATCTCATTCCCATCCTGGGCCCGGGCACCATCTACATTCCCATGGCCATTGTGCGGGGCATTGCCGGGGACTGGCGCACCGCGCTGTTCCTCATCCTCGGCTGGCTGTTCATCACCGTGGTGCGCCAGTTCGTGGAATCCAAGGTGGTCGCCGATTCCATCAACATCCATCCGCTGTTCATGCTGGCCGTGCTCTTCATCGCCTTCCAGGCCGGCAGCTTCGGGCTGTTGATTTACCTGACCTTCCTGCTGGTCTTCTACAACCTGCTCAAGCATTCGGGCATGCTGCGGCCCCTGTTCCCCGTCAAGGACGTGCCGCCAAAGCAGAAACGGCTGCGCGGGAAATGGCGCAAAAACAAGGGCGCGCAACCGGATCCGGTTGAAAAAACGCCCTTCGAAGCCATTCTCTCCGGTCCACACGCATCCAATGCCGCGCATCAAAAAGGAGACGGGAAACCGGAATGAGTCTCCGGCTTCTCCGCCCCCTGTTCATGCCGGCCTGCAGCTCAGCCCGCAATGGCCTGGTCTGCACATCCGTGCTTCAATCCTCAAGGGCCGGCCTGTTCGTCAGCCCTCAATGGCCGCCTTGCGGGAGACAATGCCCCGGATGAAGTCGGGGTTGAACTTCGGTTCCCGCGCATAGGTATACAACCCATTGGTTTCCTGTTCCACATCGGTCAGCTGCGTATAGCACAGCGCACAGATGTTGGGATTGTCGAGCAGGGCGTTGGTCAGTCCGGCAAAACGGTCCAGGAACTCCTCCTCCGAACGCGGCCGGCTGCCATAGCCCCATGACGCCGACCCCGCCTGTGCCGGATTCCACCAGATGCCACCGTATTCACTGACGAAATAGGGTTGCCCGCCATACCGCTGGCGATCCGGATAGGTGTTGTAGACGGCTCCACCGTTTTCCATTGTGCCGTCGGGCTTCATGCGGCCACCGGTGCGCATGTCCTCGAACTTCGCGGCAAAGGCCGCCACATCCTGCTCGTAGTCATGGATGTCGAAGACATCGGTCATCACATGGTAGTTGCCGCTGGTGTCGATGACGGGCCGGGTGGGGTCGAGCGCCTTTGTCACCAGATAGATCTGGCGCAGCACCTCATCGTCCTGCGGAATACTGCCAATGCCGCCCTCCCGGCGTTCATCCCAGGTTTCGTTGAACGGGCACCAGCCAACCAGCGCCGGACTGTTGAAGTCACGCCGCACGGCCTCCAGCCACTCGGGCAGGAACCGCTCCAGCCCCGTGGGGCCTGTGATGTCCAGCCCCCAGTTGGCCTGCTCGCCCCAGACCAGATACCCCAGCCGGTCCGCCCAGTACAGGTATCGGGCCTCAAAAATTTTCTCGTGCATGCGGGCGCCGTTGAAGCCCATGGCCATACCGCGTTCGATGTCCCGCCGCAGCTCGTCATCGGAGGGCGCGGTGTAAATGCCGTCCGGCCAAAAGCCCTGGTCGAGGATGAGCCGCTGGAAGACCGGCCTGCCGTTGATCTGGATGCTGTGGCCGTCCCAGCTGACGCTGCGCAGGCCGAAGTACGAGTCGACCTGATCTGAAAGGCGCTCTCCATCCGCGCCATTCCCAGAAAGGGTCAGCGAAAGATCGTACAGATGGGGGGCGCCGGGCTCCCACAACCGGCACACGGACAGCGGCAGGGTCAACCGGCATCGATTGCCCGTGACGATGCCGGTGCCCAAACCCGCCGCCTCACCGTTCAGGCTTGCGCGGGCGGTGAGACATCCACCGGTGGCGGGGCGGTTGAGCAGGGCCTCCACATGCACGGCCGCATTGGCGGGATCCGGCACATATTTCACCGTCTGCAGGTAGGTGTCCGGGACGGATTCCAGCCAGACGGTTTGCCAGATGCCCGTTGTCCGCGTGTAGTCACAGGCATGGGAATGGTACAGCGCGGACTGCTTGCCCCTGGGCTGCAGTCCGGAACGGTTGTCATCCTCCGCGCATACGGTCAGCACATTCTCCCCGGGCTTGACAAGTTCTGTGATGTCAAAGGAGAAGGAGGCATAGCCGCCACGGTGACGGCCGGCGGAAACGCCATTGACGAAGACCTCCGTGTCATAATCCACCGCCCCGAAATGCAGCAGTACCCTTCCGGAAAGCCATTTCTGGGGCAGCGCCACCGTTTTTTTGTACCAGACCGAGGCCATGAAATCCTTGTAACCCACGCCGGACAGCTCGCTTTCCGGGCAGAACGGCACCACAATTGTGCCGGAGAGGGCTGCCGTCTTGTCCAGTCCCCTGGCGCGTCCACTCCTGCCGTGATCCATCTCAAACGCCCAGGTGCCATTGAGATTCATCCAGTCCGGCCGCACCAGTTGTGGCCTTGGGTATTCCGGTCTTGGGATTCCCGGGGTTGTGGTTTCCATGTTTGTGTTTTCCATGTTTGTGTTTTCCATGTTTGTGTTTTCCAATTTGCGGGCTGCCGATTCCGGCATTTGGTTTGGCATCGTACATCCTCCCTGTTCTTCCACGTCACTGTCACCCTGTTCTTCCACGACATTGTTTCCGAATTGTCCACGTCATCATTTCCGGTTCACCCACATCATTGCTTCTTGAGGTCACGACTTGTTGAGGGGCAGACGCGTTATTGCGGTGGCGGTAAAATATCCGAAACGGTCATAACTCCGGCCGTTGTGGGAGCGTGATTCAGGATGATATTGTTTTAGTTGTTCAACGGCCGGAGTAATAAGTCCCTCCGTCCGCTTTCCCATCTTATGATGACGAAGCATTCATGTCAATCTTAAGTTCATTTATTAACTTTTAAGTTATTCTTTATGGCATGACCCCGGCCGTTGAATACCCAAGCGCATTTCATCCTGAACCAATCCCGCAAAGCTGACTGCAAGCTCGACCGAAAGCCTGATCGCAAGCTTGGCCGGAAGCCTGACGGCAGGCTCGACCACAAGCTTGCCCACGCTATTGACAGGCATCCCCGATTCGGGATATCGTCAGAACAAAACGAAGGCAGGTCAACAACCACCACCTGGGGGGAGCGGCGTAAACCGCAGCGGTTCAGGCGGCACACAATACAACAGCATCAGGGCCCGCCACACAACGCAACACAAACAGACGGCTGGCACACGCAAGCAGGAGGTATCATGAGCGTACAAACGAATCCCGGAGACGCAAATGCCCTGACCAGGGCTTATTTTGACTCACTGATGGTGGAGATGCGGCATTTGGATGCCGTGCTTCCGTCCACGGATCTCACCCTGTACGGGGAAACCTTCTCCACCCCGGTCATGATGGCCGCCCTCTCCCACCTCAAGGGAAAGGAAGACAACGGCATGGTGGAGATGGCCATCGCGGCCAGGCAGCGCAACGCGGTGATGTGGGCCGGCATGGGCAGCCGTGACGAGCTGGCGCGCATCACGCAGACCGGCGCGCGCACCATCAAAATCATCAAGCCCTACGCCGACAACGAACGCGTGCTCCGGAAAATCGAACACGCGGAGCAGTGCGGCGCGCTGGCCGTCGGGATGGATGTGGATCACGCCTTCAACGGACACGGCGCGTACGATCTGGTGCTGGGAGATACCATGACCCCCCGGACCACCGAGGACATCCGCGCCTATGTGAAGGCAACGAAGCTGCCCTTCATCATCAAGGGTGTCCTGGGCGCGCATGATGCCTTGAAATGCCTGGAAGCGGGTGTCAGCGGCATTGTCGTCTCACATCATCACGGCATCATGCCCTTCGCGGTGCCGCCGCTGATGGTGTTGCCCGAGATCGTCGATGCCGTCGGCGGAAAAATGGACATCTTTGTGGACTGCGGCGTCATGACCGGCATGGATGTGTTCAAGGCGCTGGCACTCGGGGCCACGGCGGTTTCCGCGGGGCGCGTGGTGATGGGACCGCTGGCAGCCGAAGGGCCTGCAGGTGTGGTCCGTGTCATCGACGGGATCACGCGCGAGCTGGCGGGCGCCATGGCCAGAACCGCCGCCCCGAATCTTGCAGGCATAGATGCCTCCGTTATCTGGCGCGACGGCAAACGCATCCGCCCGTAATCCCGGCGGGCAAGCGCGGCAGATGGAGGAGAAGACATGCAGATACCGGTGGATCGCGCACACAGCAATATCCTGGAGGTGTTCGCGTCCCGGACGCGGGTGGCCATGATTGAACTGCTCGCAGCCAACCCGATGAACATTGGCGAGCTGGCAGCCGCGCTCAAGCTGTCCTCGGCCATCGTCACCCGGCACATTCACCAGATGCAGGCCGCCGGCCTTGTCACTTGTGAAGCCCAGCCGGGGCGGCGGGGCACACAGAAAATCTGCTCACTGGCCGTGGAGCTGCTGACGCTGCAGCTGCGCCCCCAGCCCAGGGTGCAAAACGCGTATTTCCACGAGATCCCGGTCGGCCAGTATTCTGCCTGCCAGGTGACACCCACCTGTGGACTGGCTTCGGCCACCGGCCTCATCGGGATGAACGACGATCCCAGATACTTCGCGGATCCCGCCCATATCGGCGCCAGCCTGCTCTGGTTCGGCAGCGGCTGGGTGGAATACCGAATCCCCAATTTTCTGCTCGGAGGCCAAATCGCGCGCAGCCTGGAGATTTCGCTTGAGCTTTGCTCGGAGGCGCCCATTTTCGCGGAGCATCACCCCTCCGACATCGGGTTCCGGATCAACGGGCAGTTGCTGGGCATCTGGACAAGTCCGGGAGACTTCGGAGCAAAAAAGGGGCTGTTGACACCGGACTGGTGGCAGGGCGGCTCGCAATACGGTATTCTGAAAACCATCAGGGTCGACGAATCCGGAAGCCATATCGACGGCGTCCGCGTTTCAGACATCACCATCACGGAATTGCAAATTGTCTACGGAGGGGAGATCGCCTTCCGCGTGGAGGTGGATGAGCAAGCCCGCCACAGGGGGGGCGTCAACCTGTTTGGCAGACATTTCGGCAATTATGGACAGGACATCCGTGTGACACTGGGGTATTGAACCCGGAGTCATGGGGTCTGACCCCCAAATTGCGACGGATCAACAAGGAGGAACCCATGAGCAACACCATTTCCTTTTCGGACATTCCCTACAGGCGCCCCGAACTGGCGCCGCTGAAAGAACAGTTCTCCGCGCTGCTCGCGCGGTTTGTGGCGGCCCCCGGCGCCGATGCCCAGATTGCGGTGCTCCGGGACATCACCCGGCTGCGCAACGAGCTCGAAACCATGGCCACGCTGGTCTCCATCCGGCACAGTCTGGATACGCGCGACACGTTCTATGATGAAGAGAACAATTACATGGATGAGATGATGCCCCATTACGAGGGGCTGCTCAACCAGTTGTACGAAGCCCTGGACACATCCCCCCACAAGGCGGCGCTGGCGAAGGTCTTCGGGCAGCATCTGTTCAATCTGGTCGACGTGAAGCGCAAAACCTTCAAGCCCGAGATCCTGGAGGATCTGCAGACGGAAAACCGGCTGTGCAGCGCCTATACCAAGCTGCTCTCCAGCGCGAAAATTCCGTTTGAGGGCGAGGACAGAAACCTCTCGCAGATGAGCCCGTTCACCCAGTCGAAGAACCGCGACACACGCGTGGCGGCACAAAAGGCGGTCACCGCCTTCTTCACGGAAAACGAGGCGGCATTCGACCGTCTGTATGATGACCTGGTGCACATTCGGACCACCATCGCCACGAAACTGGGCTTTGCCTCCTTCACCCCGCTGGCCTATGCCCGCATGAACCGCACGGATTACGACGAGCAGATGGTGGCCGGCTACCGGGATCAGGTGCTCCGCGCGGTGGTCCCTGTCTCCCAGGCGCTGCGCGCGCGCCAGGCCCGCCGGCTGGGACTGCCGGCGCTCAAATACTACGACGAGCCGCTGGAATTCCTGTCCGGCAACGCGTGTCCCAAGGGCGATCCGGACTGGATGGTGGCGCACGCCCGGCAGATGTACCATGAGATGTCTCCCGAGACCGGCGAATTCTTTGATTTCATGCAGGCCGGATCGCTGATGGATCTGGTGGCCAGGCCCGGCAAGGCGCCGGGTGGCTACTGCACGTTCATCCCGGACCTGAAGGCGCCGTTCATCTTCTCCAATTTCAACGGCACCTCGGACGATGTGGACGTGCTCACCCATGAGGCAGGCCACGCGTTTCAGGTCTACCAGAGCCGGAACATCGAGATGCCGGAGTATGTCTGGCCCACGCTCGAAGCCTGTGAAATCCATTCCATGAGCATGGAATTCTTCGCATGGCCCTGGATGGACAAATTCTTCGCGGAGGAAACCGGCAAATACCGGTTCGCACATCTTTCCGCCGCGCTGCTGTTCATTCCGTACGGGGTGACCGTGGACGAGTTCCAGCACTGGGTGTATGCCAATCCGGACGCAACGCCGGCCGAGCGCAAAACGGCCTGGCGGACCATCGAAAAGAAATACCTGCCGCACCGCGACCATGCGGACAACGACTTTCTGGAACGGGGTGGGTACTGGTTCCGGCAGGGACACATTTTCGGATCGCCTTTTTACTACATCGACTATACGCTGGCCCAGGTTTCGGCCTTTGAGTTCTGGCACAGATCCCGGCAAGACCGCGAGACGGCCTGGTCGGATTACCTGCGCCTGTGCCAGGCGGGCGGCAGTCGCTCCTACCTGGATCTTGTCAGGCTGGCCGGCCTGCGGAATCCATTTGAGGAAGGCTCCATCGCCACCATCATGGCGCCCGTCTCCGAATGGCTCGCCGGTGTGGATGACGCCGGCATGTGACAGCCTTTCCGGGCCAGAGAACCGCCGCCGCCGGCACAGACCATTCACAACAATGGCATCCGTCCTGCTGTGCGCGGGACGGATGCCATTGTGCATATTCAACTGTTTTTTCACCTTTTGTGACACATTTTTGGATTGTTTATTGACATCTGTACAAGGGATACGATATAGTAACGATACCGCAATGCAAACGCTTGCATGCCTCTTTGCACCATGCGAACCCGCGTTTACCGTGTTCACCGGAATTCTCCGACGCGGCATGCGCAGACAATTGGCGAACAACCGGCCTTTCTCACCAGAAGTACGATGGATACCCACGATCCGTTCCGGATCGTCTGGCAATACAGCAACCGCTTCGTGGCACACGCAGGAAAGAGAGAGAAGGAGAATACGTTTATGTCTGCAAACACCCCTGCTCTTCCCGTTCAAACCCCCAAGAAAAAGAAGACAAGCTGGGGAAACGGTGAAATCAAGCGACACATCTCGTTTTTCACCATGCTTCTGCCGGGAACCATTTTCCTGCTGGTATTTTCCTACCTTCCCATGCCGGCGCTCATCCTGGCCTTCAAGCAGTATCAGTTGACCATTCCGCCGAAGGATTTCTGGATTCAGAATCCTTTCATCTATTCCCTCTTTGTGAAAAATCCCTGGATTGGGTTCAAGAATTTCGAGTTCCTCTTCACCTCCCCGGACGTTGGCATTTTCATGCGCAACACCATCGGGTACAACCTGATGTTCATGGCCGTCGGCCTGGTCATCGCGGTCACCGTTGCCGTGGGCATCAACGAGCTGCGGCAGCGCTTCGCCGCCAAGATGTACCATACCATCCTGTTCATGCCTTTCTTCCTCTCCTGGATCATCATCACGTACATCCTGTACGCACTGATTTCCTCAAATGGCGTCTTCAACAAGGCCGCGCTTGTCTTCGGCATGGAGGCGACCAATCTGTATGCAAAGACCTCCGCGTGGCCGTTCATCCTGCTCATCGCAAACATCTGGCGTTATTCGGGCAACAATTCCATCATCTACCTGGCCACCTTGTCAGGATTCAACCAGGAACTGTATGAGGCCGGCGCCATCGACGGCGCGGGCAAGCTGCGGCAGTTCATATACATCACGCTGCCACAACTCATTCCCACCATCATCCTGTTGCAGATTCTGGCCGTCGGCCGCATCATCAACTCGGATTTCGACATGTTCTACTCGCTGCCAAACGGATCGGGCACCATCCGCGAGGCCACACTGACCATCGACGTGTATGTTTTCAATGCCCTCATGTCGGGCGTACGCCTTGGTTTGCCTGCGGCAGCCGGTTTGTTCCAATCATTCACCGGATTCGTCCTGGTGCTGATTACCAATGGCATTGTCCGCAAGGTCAATCCGGAATCCGCCATGTTCTAGTTGCCTTGTGTCTTGAGAACCA
>JAEWSN010000026.1 GCA_023459915.1 Bacillota bacterium | reverse complement strand
GCTGCCATGGTTGTTGCCGCCGTATGCCATGGGCCTGGCGGCCGGCTTGTAGGTGTCAATGTGCATGTCGTTGTTGCTGACGATGACGCCCCGGTAGGTGAACCCTTCCCTTGGATTCCGGCTGGTGGCGTAGCACAACTCGACCATGGCGATGGAGGAATAGACGAAGTAATAGGTGTCCCCGCGCTTGCGGATGGACGGCGCCTCAAAGAACTCATGTCCTTCAAACCCGGTTCCGGCAGAATAGGAACGGCTCGGCGCCACAAACACCGGTTCCTCGACAATGGTCAGCATATCCGGGCCCAGGGTGGTGGCCATCGCGCCATGGCGGGTGTTGTCCCCCGGCAGGCAGAAGCCGGTATACAAATAGGTGCGATCCCCCTCGGTCAGCACGCCGGGATCGAACTGGGGCTCATCGCCGGGACGCTCCCCGAGCCGCCGGCCCTGTGCGTCGTGCACATAGCCATGGAACTGGTACGCACCCGCAGGTGTGTCACAGACAGCCACCGATACGATGGACACCTTGTCGAGCACATAGAACAGATAGTATCGGCCATCCGGACCTTTTGTGACATCCGGCGCGTACAGGCACATGGTGGCATCGGGATTGAGCGGGTCCTGCGTCTTGCGGTAGATGACGCCCTCGTAGCGCCAGTCCGCAAGGTCCTCCACGGGCGCGGACCAGCACACATAATCGTTGAGACAGTAGGCATGTCCGTTGAACCGGTCATGGGACCCGTACACATACACCCGGCCGTCGAAGACATAGGGCTCTCCGTCGGGGATATACTCCCAGGAAGGAAGATAGGGGTTGAAGCCTTGCTTTTTCATATGCTGCCTCCATTCGGCTCGTGCGCCTCATTGCTTTTTTCTGGAAGAACCCGTTTCCCCGCCAGCCTGGCGCGAAACGATTCGTCCTTGCCACTTTATCACGCACGGCGCCCCGCATCAAGCCTTGCAAAAAAGTTCCGGCTGTCTTCCACACACGCGGCCATTTGGCATACAATGGGGGCACGGTCACCCGCAGGGCTGCGATTGCCGGCCTTGCCACAAGGCATACCACGCCGCAATCCAGGCCTTTTCATGATATCGGCCTTGCCCACAGGAGGAATTGCCATGTCGCACAGCAGCAACAGCTACCCCAGTCAGGTGGAACAGTATGATGTTTTCGAAATCACCCTGCCCGGCCGCACGGACGGGAATCCCTTCACGGATCACACCCTCTCCGGCGTGTTCGAAGGTGAACACGAAACCCTGCAGGCCGCCGGCTTCTATGACGGAAACGGACTATACAAGGTGCGGTTCATGCCCTCCCACACCGGGACCTACCATTTTCGCGTCACAGGCAGTTTTTCCGACGCCGCCCATGACGGCACGTTCGAGGTGACCCCGGCGCAACCCGGCAACCACGGCCCGGTCCGTGTCGCCAACCGCCATCATTTCGCCTACGCGGACGGCACCCCCTATCTGCCGGTTGGCACCACCTGCTATGTCTGGACCCACCAGGAGCCGGAGATTCAAGCGCAGACACTGGAAACCCTGCGCAACAGCCCGTTCAACAAAATCCGCTGTTGCGTGCTTCCCAAGCACTACATCTACAACTTCACCGATCCCGTGAGCTTCCCCTTCGAGGGAACACCGTGTGACCGGAGCGACATCAATGAAAGCAATTTCAAGTACGAGGGCACGCTCCCGGGAAACCGGTGGGATTTCACCCGCTTCAACACCGCGCATTTCCAGGCGTTCGAGCAGCGCATCCGGGATTTGATGACACTCGGCATCGAGGCCGACATCATCGTGATGCATCCCTATGACTGCTGGGGCTTCTGCCGCATGACCCCCGAACAGGACGATCGCTACTGGCGGTATGTCATCGCGCGGTTTTCGGCTTTCCGGAATGTGTGGTGGAGCCTGGCGAACGAGTATGACTTCATGCGGGAGAAAACCGAGGCGGACTGGGAGCGCTACGCCGCGCTTCTGGTCAACGAGGACCCCCACCAGCGCCTGCGATCCATCCACAACGGCACCCGCATCTATGATCACAGCCGGGACTGGATCACGCACTGCAGCATCCAGTCCTCCGAGGTGTCCAAAACCGGCGCGTGGCTGGCCCAATATGACAAGCCGGTGATCCTGGATGAAATGTGCTACGAGGGAGACATCGATCAGGGCTGGGGCAACATCACCGGTCAGGAAATGTCCCACCGCTGCTGGGAGGTGGCCATGCGCGGCGGGTACATCGGCCATGGCGAAACCTATCTCTACCCCGCGTCCACATTGGATAAACCAGACACAGCGGAACCCCCGCAGCCCCACCTCTGGTGGAGCCATGGCGGTGTGCTGCACGGAGAAAGCGTCTCCCGCATCGCCTTCCTGAAAACCCTGCTGGAAAGCGTTCCGGGAAACATGCTGCGCCCCGTCGATTTTGCCTGGGATGTCGCCTGCGCGGTGCCGGAGGACCCGGCCTTTGAGGAGACCTGCAAATTCATCTACTTCGGCATCAAGCGGCCGTCGTTCCGAAACTTCCACTTTGACGACACCTGTCGGTACCGGGTGGAAATCATCGACACGTGGCACATGACCATCCGGGATGCCGGAATCCATCAGGGCTGGTTCAAAGTCCGCCTGCCGGGCGTTCCCCACATCTGCCTGCGCATCACACGGGTGGCTGCGTAGGTGGCTGCGCGGGAGACGGCGCAGGGGGCGGCGCAGGAGACGCATCCGGCTTGCGTACAATGTCCCCCCGCGCCTCCAGCTCACCCAGCATCTTTTGGTAGAAGTCGCCGTCAATGCGGTATTTGGCCCGGTAGATGAAGTATCCGGCCAGGATGAACACCAGCGGCAACACCAGCATGGCGGTCTTCATCATCAGCAATCCTTCCGGGGTCACATCCGCGGCGGTCTCCGCGTTGTTGATGCCCGAGAGAATCACCGTCGCGCCCACAATGCCGCTGGCCACCGCACCCCCCATCTTGTTGATGAACGGCTGGATGGCGAAGGTGATGCTCTCGTTGCGGCGTCCCAGCTTCCACTGTCCGTATTCAATGGTGTCGGCCAGAAACATCATCATCAGCGTCTGGATGAAGGCCTGTCCCACAAACAGCAGCAGTCCGGAAATGCCGATGAACACCATGTTCATCGGGGAGAAGAAAAACAGTACGTAGCCGGCCAGCACCAGCACGGTGGCGGTTGCGTACAACCGCTTCCGGCCGGCCTTGCGGCTCACGGCGGGAAACACGATGAGCGCGGCAATCTGGGAAACCCCCAGCACCAGGGCGAAGATGGCGTACATGCCCTCATCGCCGTAGGCATACTTGAAGAAGTACAGCCCAAAGCTGGTGGTGGTGGTGTAGCCGATCATGAAGAGCGCCATGGAGATGGCGGTAAACAGCAGCTGATCGTTCTTGAACAGCACCGAGGCCAGCTCGCGCAGACGGGTTGGCTGTTCGGTCTTGAACACGCCCTTGGGTTCGCGCACCCCGAACAGGGTGATGCTCTGTCCGGCCAGCAGAATGATCACGATGATCACGGCGAACAGGAGAAATCCCTGTTGCGGGTTGCCTGCGCGCTCGCCCAACAGATCGGTCAGCGGCACCACGCCCACAACCACCGCAAACAACCCCACATTGGCGCAGATGCGCGCGAACGCGCCGAGCTTCTCCCGCTCGGCCTGGTCGGTGGTCAGCGACGGCATCATGGACCAGTACGCGATGTCGTTGGTGGTGAAGGCCATGCCCCACAACAGGTAGGTGATGCCGAAATAGACCACAAACCCGGTTTCTCCCAGCCCGAACTCGGTGAACAGCAGCACGGTCAGCACCGAGGACAGAATGGCGCCCACCGCAATCCAGGGCTTGAACTTGCCCCAGCGGGTACGCGTGTTGTCCACGATGAAGCCCATGAACGGATCGTTGAGGGCATCAAAAATGCGGCAGGCCAGCATGATGCCGGTAATCCACCACATGGCCGTGTCAGAGAGCTGCAGAATGTCCGTGAGATAATAGATGAGGTACATGGACACCAGCGAGTAGGTCATGTCGCGGCCGATGGTGCCCAGTCCGAACGTGAAGTGGTTGCGTCTCTGCACCTGTGTCATGGGAGCCTCCCCCGCTGTTTCCAGCGTGTTCACACCGCAATCTGTGGGCATTGCATATCCGGATTGGTCATGGTTCCTGCCGGCATGCTTCCAGCCGGCCATCCCGCGCCCTCGTGTATTCGACCGGTCATGGTTCCTGCCGGGTCACCACATACAGGTTCGATCCGAAATCTCCCAGCAGCCGGGTCTTGTCGTTGTAGTAGCTCCCAATGAACGCGCTGTTGAGTCGCACCCCGGTCTGCAGCAGGTCTCCGCGCGCCTCGTAGCGCTCCACGGAATCGGTCAGGGCGTGGAACCGGTTGGCCATCCGCAGCAGGAACCCCGACGGATTGAGCTCCACCGGCAACAGGTGCTTCACCAGCCCGCCGAACCGCTTGATGAAAACCGGCTGCGGGCGGGTTTCCACCCGATAGGGGACGGACGAATCCAAATCGGCCAGCGGCAGCATATCCGTGCCCTCCGCCGCGTGCGCGCGGGTCTGAAAAAACCCGGCCACCGCCTCGGACCCATCCTGTGCCGTACACTGCCAGGACAGCTGGTTGGCGCGTTTCCGGTCATGCCGCCGGAACCGGCCATATTGCAGGGTGCGGCGATGCTGCTTGTAAAAGGCGATTTGACGCCGGATTTCCCGTTTTTCCACATACGAAAGCCACTTCAGGTCCAGCTCATACCCCAGACACCCGAATGCCGCGACGTTGAACCGGGTGGGCAACGGGGTGTCGCGCAGCGTCTGCTGATGCGGGGCCTCCGAGACATGCGCGCCCATGGTCGAGAGCGGGTACAGATGCGACAGCCCCCCCTGGATGGCCAGCCGTTCTCCGGGATCGGTGTCATCCGATGTCCAGATTTGCGGAGAAAAGCACAGCATGCCCAAGTCGAAGCGGTTGCCACCTGAGGCGCAGCTCTCCAGCAGAATGTGCGGGCGCGGACGAAACAGGCGCGTCAGGACATCGTACAGGCCCAGGATGTACCGGTGCGGGAACTCTCCCTGATGTGCCAGCACCGGCGAATACATGTCGCTGATGTGCCGGTTCATGTCCCACTTCACATACTGGATGCCGGCTTCGTCCAGGATGGTGCCGATTTGCGCCACCAGATAGTCCCGCACCGCCGGATTGCACAGATCCAGCACCAGCTGGTTCCGACCCAGGGTGGGCTTCCGTCCGGGAATGGTCACGGCATACTCTGGATGCGCCCGGTACAGATCACTGTCGGGGTTCACCATTTCCGGTTCGAACCACAGACCAAAAGCGAGCCCCATGCGCCGGATTCGCCGGGCGAATGGAACCAGCCCGCCCGGCAGCTTGCGCCGGTTCACCGTGTAGTCTCCCAGTCCCGCGTTGTCGCTGTTGCGCTTGCCGAACCAGCCGTCATCGAGCACAAACAGCTCCACGCCGAGGGTTTTGGCCCGCCGGGCCAGCCGCAGGAGCTTGGCCCGGTTGAATTTGAAGAAATGGGCTTCCCAGTTGTTCAGCAGCACCGGCCGTTCCCGGTTCTGCCAGTCGCCACGGACAATGTGCCGATTCACAAAATCGTGAAACTGCCGGCTGAGTCCGGTGAAACCGTTGTGGGAAAAAGTCATGACGGCTTCCGGCGTCTCAAAACGGTCTCCCGGTTCGAGCTGCCATTCAAAGCAGTGCGGATTGATGCCGGTCTGCACGCGCACCAGCTCCCCGTTGGACAACTCCACCGCGCTGTAATGGTTGCCGCTGTAGACCAGATTGAAGCCATAGACCCGACCATGCGCCTCGGTGGCCGTCGTTTCCGCCAGCAGGAAGCCGGGATTGTGACGGTTGCTGCTGTTTCCGGTGGTGGAGGACAGGACATGCATGCCCGGAGAAACCGGGCGCTCGTGCCGATGGGCCTCCTTGATCCAGCCCCCGTCAAAGCTGACGAGTTTGAATCCCAGATTCGGCAAATCCATCATCAGGCTCATCAGGCGGCGGATGGCCAGCGGCTTGTCGGCGTGGTTCTCGAGGACGACTCGGCGGGTGATGACATCCGTCTCGGGAAACACCGTGAAATAGAGGCGAAGCGTCACGGCATGAACGGCTTCCCGCATCTCGATTTCCAATGTCTGCGCGCCGGTTGAAGCGGGGTCAGACCCCACTTCGGCCGCTGTGGGGTCTGACCCCGTTTCAGACGTTGTGGGGTCTGACCCCATCACCGCCGAGGGCAGCGCTGTCATCGGCACGCAGCCCTCATGGAGGACATGCCGGACATACAGAAAATCATTGGAGAAGGTGCCATCCGGCATTTTCAGCTCCGCCGGGGCATGCCGGTAATCCCCGCAACCGATGCCGGACCAGGCCAGCGGCAGCGTGTCAAGGCAATACAGCGGATCTTCTTCCCGATAGGCCACGGAAGTGCCGGCCATGGCGGTGCGCTTCACCGCGAGGGCCTCCACCGGCTGATTCGGATGCAGCCGCTCCCCGTAGTGCAGCTGTTCCAGATGACCATGGGACGTGACGCGCAGCCACAGCGAGGTGTTGCGCGTGGCAAGGCGGAACAGGCCGTCACCGGTCCGGATGTGCGACAGATTGGCCCTGGCGGGTTCGTTCCGGGAAGGATCGGTTGACATGGACATGTCCGCCTCCTTCAGGTCCAAGGATTCAGCTGATGACTGGGGCTTGGGCAAGCGGCTTATGCCTCGCCCCGCAACGCGGCCAGCACAATGTTGCGCAGTTTGCGCGTGATGGGCATGGTGCCGGAATCCTTGCGCTGCATCATGAGCAGGAAGGTCAGCCGGTCCTGGGGGCAGTTGCAGAAATAGCATCCCAGCCAGCCATCCCAGCCGTATTCCCCCGGACTACCGACAACCGCCGCCCTGGACGGATCCGTCAGCACGCGCATCAGATTGCCATAGCTGTAGCCATGCATCCCGAAGCGTTCGATGAACCCCGGCTGCTGCGCCGCATTGAGGGTGCTCCCGCCATAATACGCAACCGTTGCGGGCCGCAGAATCTGCCGTCCTTCCCAGCTGCCGCCATTGAGCAGCATCTGTCCGAACCGGGCATAGTCGTCCAGACTAGACACCAGGCCGGCCCCGCCGGATTCGAACGCGGGCGCGCGATCCATGCTGTGAATGATGCCGAGGTGGTTGCCCTCATAGCGTGCCATGGGCAGCTGCGGGCCGAGATCCGTATAGGTTGAGGCCATGCGGCCATCCTGATGCGCCTCCGTGAGCCAGAAGCCGGTATCCTTCATCTCGAGCGGATCGAAAAAGGTTTCATGGAGGAACTCCCCAAACCGTTTCCCGCTCACCACTTCCACAACCGCGCCCAACACATCGGCAGAGGTGCCGTACTGCCAGCTGGACCCGGGCTGGAAGGCCAGCGGGCACGCGCCCAGCCGGTTCGCCAATTCCACCGTTCCCATTGGGTTCTCGCCCGGCAACCGCTCGTACACCTCGCGGAAAAGCGCTTCCGTGGCTTGTCCGGCCGGATCATCGCCGCCGTAGACCAGGCCGGAGGTCATGGACAGCAGGTGGTGAATGGTGACTTCGCGTTCCGCAGGAACCAGTTTGCCTTTTGCTGCCACCTTTTGGTTTTTGAACCCCGGCAGGAATTTGGACACAGGCTCGTTCAGATCGAGCAAACCGCTTTCGAACAGCGCCATGACCGCCGCGGCGGTGATGGGCTTGGACATGGAATACAGCCGGAACAGGGAATCCCTCCGGATGGGACGGTTCGCTTCGATATCCGCCATTCCGTCCTCATGATAGAGGAGCTCTTCCCCCTTGTGCATCACCAGCAAATTGGCACCGGCAATCTCGTGACTGTCGATGGCCGCGCGAAGTGCTTTCCGTATTTGTGTCACCGCGAATGCGTCCAGCATGGGCAGGCCTCCCTTGTACACCTTGTGCCCGTCCGGCCGGGGCACACATGACCCGTATTGGACAGGCTCTTCAAAAAGCGTATCAGATACGGGATTCCGCCACAAGCATTTTTGTTGGCCACATTCCGGGCTCATGCACCCATGTGGTTGATCATGCTGGCCAGATAGCCGGCGCCGAAGCCATTGTCGATGTTCACCACGCTCACGCCGCTGGAACAGGAATTGAGCATGGACAGCAGCGCGGCCAACCCCTGGAAGTTGGCGCCATATCCCACACTGGTGGGCACGGCGATGACCGGGCAATCCGCCAGGCCGCCAATCACACTGGCCAGCGCGCCCTCCATGCCGGCAATGGCAACGATGACCCGGGCGCCCATGATCTCCTCCATGTGTGACAGCAGCCGGTGGAGACCGGCCACGCCGACGTCGTACAGCCGCACCACCTCATTGCCCAGCGTTTCCGCCGTGAGCGCGGCCTCCTCGGCCACAGGCATGTCGCTGGTGCCGCCGGTGGCCACCACAATCTTCCCGATGCCGTTCGGCACGGGCATTTCTCCCACGATGCCGATGCGGCCCATTTCATGGTAGGTCAGCGGCAACGCTTCACATACATGCGCGGCGGCCTCCGCGGTCATGCGGGTGACGAGAATGGTCCTCTGCCCCTTGTCCCGCATGGCCTGCGCGATGCGCAGAATCTGGTCCGGCGTCTTCCCCGCGCCGTAGATAACCTCGGCCACACCCTGACGCAGACCCCGGTGATGATCCAGCTTCACAAAGCCCAAATCCTCGAACGGCTGCATTTTCAACTGCAGCAGCGCCTCGTCCACCTTCATCTCGCCACGGGCCACCTGTTCGAGCAGCGTCCTGGTTTCCAGTTTGTCCATGATTACCTCCCGTTCAAGTCCATCAGGACTGTGGTGAATGTGGGCGCCAAGGCTTCCAGCAGGGCGATCCGCTCCCGAACCGCCCGTTCCATTTGTGCTTCAGGGAACTGCAATCGGGCTGTCTCTCCCATCACACGCACCCGGAAGTCCGTGTATCCCATCGCAAACAGGGCCGCCTCCGCCTGCTCCACGCGTGCGAGCAAGACAGGGTCATATTTCTGCCCCGCCGGGATCCGTGTGGCCAGGCACGCATAGGCCGGCTTGTCCCAGGTGAACAGGCCCGCCTCCCGGGACAGGCGCCGCACCTCCGCCTTGGTCAGCCCGCACTCCCGCAAGGGGGAGCGAACCGACAGCTCGGCCAGCGCGCGCATGCCCGGCCGGTCTCCCGCGTCATCGGACGCGTTTGTGCCATCGATGAGCACGGTGAAGCCATCTGCCAGCGCGCGCCGCTTCAGGGCACCGAACAGCGCGGTTTTGCAGTGATAGCAACGGTCCTGTGGGTTGGCGGCCACTGCCGGATTGTCCAGGATGTCCAGTTCCACCACGGTCATGTCAACGCCCACCTGCGTCGCCAGCCGTTTGGCGTCCTGGAACTCAAATGCCGGCTGGAAAACGGTTTTGATGAAATAGGGCTGCACCTCCGCGCCCGCCTGTTTCGCCGCATACAGCAGATACGAGGAATCCACGCCACCCGAGAAGCCCAACGCCACACGGGGGTTTTCTCTGAAAAAATCATTCAATGTCATTGTTTCTCCTTTATGGGGTCAGACCCCGTACGGAGCCTGACCCCATCCAACACCGTCAGGCGCCAATCGCCTCCACACCGCACGCATCCATCCGCGCCACGTCGTACAACAGTTCGTCCGGCCTGCCATCCGCATATACTTTCCCATCCTTGAGCGCCACCACGCGCGTGCAGGTTTCAGCGGCAAACGCCAGGTCGTGCGTCGCAATCACCTTTGTCGTGGAGATGTTGTTCATGACCCCTATCAAATTTCTTCTTGCTTTCGGATCCAGATACACGGTCGGCTCGTCAAAGAGCATCAGCGACGGGGCCATGACCATCACCGTCGCCAGCGCGGCCAGCCGCTTTTCGCCACCGGACAACCGCAGGACGGACCGCTCCCGCAGATGTCCAATCCGCAACCCGTTCAATGCATGATCCACCCGCAGGGCCACCTCCGCCTCCGCAACACCCGCGTTGCGCAGCCCGAACGCCACATCGTCGAAGATGTCATGCATGAACAGCTGATCATCCGGGTTCTGGAACACCAGCCCGACACGCTGCCGCACGCTGTCCAGCGATTTCCCGTCGAGGGTGATGCCGTCGACAAGGATTCGCCCCCTGGCGGGAATCACCCCCACCAGGGACAGGAGCAGCGTGGTTTTTCCTGCGCCGTTGGCACCGATGAGCGCCACGCTTTCCCCCTCCCGGACCGTCAAATCCAGTCCCTCAACCGCCAGCGTGCCATCCGGATACGTCACCGACACTCCCTGCAACGTCAATTTTCCCGCCATGTCATGTATCACAGGTGTTTCACGCATCACAGCCACCTCCCGCAGCAGGCGGCCATCACCGCCGAAACATCCACCGCGCGCAACACCACAATCATGCCGGTCACGCCGAACAGGAACACACCGTCCCAAAGCCGGAACGGCCCTGTGCGGCTGCCACCCCGCCGGTTCGGGTACCCCCGGCATTTCATCGCCGCGTACACACGCTCGGCCCTGTCGGCGCTGCGGATCAGCAGATGTCCGACGAAGCTGCCCATGTGCCGCATGTCAAGGCCCTTCGCCTGTCCGGCACGCAACCGGTAGGCGGTGTTCATGCCGAACGCCTCCTCAATGAGCGTGCCGATGTACCGGTAGGTGATGTCAAACAAACCCACGAAAATCTCCGGCACCCGCAGCTTGCGCAGCTGTGCGGTCAGCTCGTGGAACGGGGTGATGGCCACCAGAATCAGTACGGCCGAGACACTCAGCAGCGTGCGGAACAGGATGGCCAGCAGGGAAATCCATCCTCCACTGATGCCGATGCCTTCGATGCGGACCAGCACCGCCCTGTCGAAAAAGACATTGGAAAGCCCGGCAAACAGGCCGAACGGCAGCGCAACAAGGGTTCGCTTCAGAATCAGGCCATACGGAATATCCGCCACCGCCATCAGGATGACGGGATAGAAAACAAAAGGCACAAGCCGACCCAACGCATACCGGTCAAAAGAAACCACAGCGATGAGAAAAGCAAGGGTGACCAGCAGCTTGGCAAGCGGATGCAGCGCATGAACCACGGTTTTGCCCGCGGAAAGCTGCTCGAGGGTATTCATGTCGACAATGCGACTGTGGAGATCTGCCAATGGTGTTTCCTCTCTGTCGCTTGATTCAGGTCAAGGGGGTCAGACCCCATGCCCGCTCTCTTGTTCAGGCGGTCGCGGTGCCGCGTTTGCGCCGTTTCAGAACGGTGATGAGCCATCCGGTGCCGCCGGCCACAATGAAGGTCATCAATGCACCCACAATGCCGGAAAGCGAGGTCCCTGCCGCAGATCCCTCCTCCCCGGCATCGGCATACCCGTAATCCGGCAGGAAGGCGGTTTTCTCCTGTAATTTTTCCGAGTCTGCGTGGAGGGGACTTGCCGCATCCAGTTCCGACGTTCCCGCCACCTTTTCAATGGACCATTCCAACCCATCGGGATGCGGGGACGCGAAAAGGGACAGGGCGCCACCCACCACAACCGTGGCAATTGCCAGCACCAGGAGCACGCGCCGGGCGGAGAACCGTCCCTGTGTGCCCGCCGTTCCTGTTGCCCCGCCGCTCCCGCTGATGTCCAGCAACTCCGGCCGCATGTTGTGGACAAACACCAGGATCGCGCCGGTCACAATTCCCTCCACGACCCCGATGGCCAGATGGATGGGCTGCATGAGCACCAGAAAGGTGCCGAACGGAAGCTGGGTGATGCCGGAGGCCACCGTTTGGAGCACCACGAGAAACGCCCCGAGCTGCAAGCCGACCACAACGGCAACCACCGATGCGATCCCCAGCCGCTTCCCGGTGACCCCTTTGCGGACAAGCGGGCGGAACAGCAGGGGATATGCCAGCAAACACGGCACCACCCCGATATTCAGGATATTGCTGCCCAATGCAAGCAGGCCGCCATCGGCAAAGAACAGGCTCTGGATGATGAGCACCGTCGAGAGGGTCAGCAGCGCCGCCGGCCCGCCGAGGAGAGCCGCAAGCAGAATGCCGCCGCCGATGTGGCCGCTGGAACCGGTCCCGGGGATGGTAAAATTGATCATCTGTGCCGCGAACACGAATGCGCCGGCAACCGCCATCAGGGGAAGCTTGCTGTCCGCTGACGGTCCGGCCAGCAGCGATCGTGCAGACGCGTCCGCGTCAACATGTCCGCTTGGGCCTTGCAAGTCCTCCCGGCGCACTTTGCGTACTGCGTACGCGATGGCACCCACGCTGACGGCGCTCATGGAAAGGCCGACGGCGGGTGAGAGCAGGGCATCTGCCATGTGCATGGGTTGTTTCCTCCGTAACGATTACTCCGGCGGTTACTCCGGCCGTTGACCATCCGAATCAATTTCATCCTGAATCACGCGATCACAACAGCCGGTGTGATAACCGTTTCGGCTATTATGCGCCACAGCAATCACGTAATCAGAGCAATAAATGGCAACAAAAAAACCACAAAAACAACTGGCTCCATTGGGAGGCCGGCCGCCTTCATGGCGTTGTTTCTCTGGATGTCTGGATGTTTCAGGTTTTGGTGCCATACCTTGCGAACACGGCATGGCATGAGCGTGATACGGTTGACATCCCTTCAGGGAAGCTTGTTCCTTCATGGAACAAGCTTCATTATGACAAAAATCATGGGAAAGTGCAACAATGGTGCCTGTGCCATGAGGCTGGACGTGCGATGCGCACGACTTTCCATAGGCCCCGACGATGCTTTGACGGAAGGCTATAGCACGGACAACCAAAGGCTTTCCGACTCCGCCACAAGACTTGAAACCATTTCGATGAAGGGGTCGTAATTCATCGTTGTGTGTGCCAAATCGAGCACATCATAGTATCTTGCCCGCTCCTCGTTCTTGAAGATGATCGGCGGATAGCCACTCTTCAGCAATTCAAAATTGAGCAGCAGTCTGGCAGTCCTGCCATTTCCATCGATGAACGGATGGATTTTCACGAACTCCCCGTGGAGCAGGGCGGCCCGAACCACGGGATGAAAGGCCTGCCATTCATGATGATATTCCATCATAAGCCTGTTCATGAGTGCGGCAACCACATAGTGCTTTGGTGGCATGTGCTTTGCCCCACTGATGACAACATTTTCATGCCGGTAACGGCCGGCATTTTCAGTGTCTATTCCTTTGAGTATCAACGTATGAATACTTTTGACATGCCATTCGGAAAGCGGTTCCCTGTTGGCAATCAAGTCTTCAACAAACAAGATGGCCTCACGGTGGTTGACTGTTTCCAGATGTTCCACCACGCTTTTCCCGCCAATGGTTATCCCTTCAAGAACAACCTTGGTCTCCGACAATGTCAGTGTATTTCCCTCGATGGCATTGCTGTGATACGTCCATTCAACGATGAGTTTTTCTTGCAGGGACTTTGCAAGCCCTTTGGAAAATGGCCTGTGCCTGTCGATGGACGTCTTGCGCGCATCGATTTGACTGAAGTCATGGGTCAATCCGACATAGCGTTTCCCACTTGCTTCCCTTGCATCGGACGGCTTGGCTGCATCAGCAGGCACAGACCAGTTTCGTCCAAACTTGACCGCCCCTTCGATACGCCCTTCATGGCACAGCACGCGGACTCTACGATCGCTGATTCCCCATTTTTCACTTGCCTGTTTCGTGCTCATGTAGTTCATTCATGCCACCTCGCCATCATTATATACCGATATCGGAACATTATCATCCATTCCAGAATCAGTTATCTTCCATTCCAATATCAGCGGATGGCACGCATGACAAATTTGCCATGGGGAGTGACAGGCATTCCTACAATGTCACACCCCACGCCAGCAGCACCTCCTGCACCGCCTTGGGATCCAGCGTTCTGGGTGTCTTCCCCGTCTGAACGGAAAGCGCGGCGGCCACGCCGGCCGCCTGTCCCAGCGCCATCATGTTGCCCATGCTTTTGCCGGCCGCCATGCCGAGATGGGTGTACGAACCGCACCGCCCCGCCACCAGCAGCCGCTCCACGCCCACCGGCAACAATCCCCGGTAGGGATAGGCGTAGCCGGATTTCATGACGCTTTTGTAATCCTTGTCCTCCTGCAGACCGGCGACGTCGACCGCACCGTACCGGCGGGCGATGACATCCGGGAATTCCGTGCCGTTGACGGCATCCTCGATGGTCAGCACATATTCCCCGATGACGCGCCGGGTTTCCCGCACCCCGACGTTGGCACCAACCCGCATCAAATGACAATGCTCCAGACCAGGGATCCCCTTTTCCCGGGCAAGCTTCACGAAATCCAGGGCCAGGGCGATGCCGATGCGTTCGGCCAATGTATGATCCTTCGCCCTGGTGGCATCGAGCACCCCCACGTCCTTCAGCCCGCCATGATTGACAGAGGCCACTCCCGGAATGGTTGTCCGGTCAAAGGAGTACCACGGCGCACAGGCATACCCTTCGTCGGCCGCCTCGTCGAGCACACGCTTCATGACCGGGCCGCAGTCCGGCCCGTTGTAGAACGCAAACAGGCGATCCGTGTCCACATTGGCCAGCGCGAAGCCCAGTGTGACGGGCATGAGGCCGCCATCCCCCTCCCGTCCGATTTGCGTCCGCGCGCCGGCATGGAACGACAGATCGCCATCCCCGGTACAATCCACGAACACATCGGCCACGAACGTCGCAAGGCCGCTCTTTGTCTGCACCACAGCAGCCTTGAGCACACCATTTTCCGTTTTCGCGCCCACCACGGGGCTGTACAGCAGATAGTGGCACCCGCTTTCCTCCAGCAGCTCGAAGATGGCCGCGCGAAGGTACTCGGGGTGAATGTGAAGTCCGTCGCCATCCACCCAGGAGGTTTTGCCCTCAAGATAGGCGTCTGTTCCGTATTGCTCCAGCTTTTTGATGATCAGGTCATGCACGCCGCCTCGGCTGCCGCCGTTCAGGCGCATCCGGTTCATCGGCATCCACAGGGAGGTTGCGGCCACGCCGCCAAAAAACCCGCGGGCTTCGAGCAGCAGCGTCCTGGCACCGGTTCGGGCTGACGCCAGTGCCGCGCCAAGCCCTGCGGGGCCGCCACCTGCCACAATGACATCAAAGCGGTCTCCCGCCTCCGGAATCCACTGCGCCACTTCCAATCGCTGCATCATGCGCACCTCAAAGCATGCTGGGTTCCAAAGTTGTCGTAGAATAATGAGTGAGCGCGTAACCGCCAATGGAACCCATCCGCAGTCACGCAATGCCAAGTGCAATCGTTCCGGAACATCTGTAGCCGGTATTCCCTTGTTGTGGGAGGAACTGATGAAAGCCTATCACAAGCTGAACCCAATGGAAAAGGAATTGCTGTGCGTTTTATTCGCCGCATTCGAAAATCTGCTGTTTCCCGCCCGCTTTCATAGCGGATCGTCCTGTACTGCGTCCAAATGGATGTGTCCATGA
The DNA here is from genome assembly GCA_023459915.1 of Bacillota bacterium. GTDB lineage: Bacteria > Bacillota > Clostridia > DSM-8532 > DSM-8532 > JAEWSN01. The sequence continues at coordinate 3,290 of JAEWSN010000026.1, read as the reverse complement.
GGGCAGGTGCTTGCGGGTGAGGTCAGAACGGCTGAACCACATACGCCTTCCCTGCCGCAGTCTGGAAGGCGAAACCCACTTCGGTCGTGGCGACCGGAACCGTTTCGCCGTCACAGACAACCCTCAGCGCCGCGCCCACCACCTCGATCATGCCATCCCACATCGGGCGCACCACTGCCTGTTCCAGTCGTCCATCCTGCCAGTCCAGATCCACCTCGTATCCACCGCGCGCCCGCAGTCCCCGCACATGCCCCGTTTTCCAGGACACAGGGAGCGCCGGCAGAAAATGCAGGGCGACATGGCTCTGCAGCAGGCATTCCGCGATGCCGGCCGTCAAACCAAGGTTTCCGTCGATCTGGAACACCCGGTTGGCGTTGAGCAGGGAACGGGAACTGGAATGCGCGAGCATCTGCGTGATCCCGGCATCCGTCTTCTCCCCGTCCATCAGCCTGGCATGCAGGTTCACAAACCAGGCCAGCGGCCAGCCGCCCCTGGCCGCGCCATGATCCGCGCGCAATGCCAGGGATTGCCGCACGGCCTGCATCAATTCAGGGGTTTCATGCCAGTTGATGCCGGTGCCGGGATAGCAGGCGAACAGGTGGGACACATGTCCCATCCCGGGGGTCAGCTCCGGGTATTCCCTGTCCCATTCCACAATCTGGCCCTTGCTGCCGATTTGGGTATCCGGAAGCCTTGACGCCATCTCCAGCAAGGTGTCCCGAAGCGCCGCATCCACACCCAGCAGCTGCTGAATCTCCGTGACTGCGCCGAAAAAAGCCCGCAAAATCTGGCCGTCCATCGCGGGTCCCGCGCAAACCGGCGTGTCGTTGCCGCTGGGGAGGATGTACCGGTTCTCCGGCGACACGGAGGGACAGGTCACCAGCTGCCCATTCAGTTCCACCAGAAAGTCCACATGAAACAGGGCCATGTCCCGCAGCATCGGATACATGTCCTTCAGGAAATCCACATCCCGCGTGTGCAGATAATGCTCCCAGACATGCAGCCCCATCCAGGGACCGCCGGTTGTCCACGGGGTGGCCGCCATGTACCAGTCCTGCGGGGCGCAATCCCCGTAGAAATCGGTGTTGTGGTGACAGACCATGCCGCGCATGCCATACATGGCCTGTGCCGTCCGCTTCCCGTTTTCGTGCATCTTCTTCATCAGATCCATGAACGGCCCATGCAGCTCGGACAGGTTGCAGACCTCCACCGGCCAGTAATTCATCTGCAGATTGATGTTGATGGTGTATTTGCTGTCCCAGGACGGCATGAACTCCGCATTCCAGATCCCCTGCAGGTTCAGCGCCGCGCTGTCCGCACGGCCTCCGGAAACAATGAGATAACGGCCATACTGGAAGTACAGCGCAGCCAGCGCGGGATCCGGCTTTCCTTCACGCACCGTGAGGAGACGTTCGTCTGTCGCGAGATCCGGAGAAGGGCCCAAATCCAGCGCGCAGCGCGCCATCAGGGAGGAAAAGTCCCTGACGTGATCGGCTTTCAGTTTTTCATACCCCGTTGCCTGAGCGGCGTCCAGCCGTTCGATCACGGCCGCGGTTGGATCGGTACACCGGTTGGTGGTCGAGGAGGCCAGATAAAGCACCACCTCGCTGCAATCCCGCGCCAGCAATTGGGAGGAGGGGTTCTGCACCACGCCGTCACAGACTGCGCGAACACCCGTTGCAAAGCCTGTTTGTGCCTCATGGCCCTGCAGCAGGATCGTCCGGTCATCGACGGTCCGGTTGGCATCCGCCATCGTCGCCGGCCAGATGCCGGCCCGAACCCGCCTGCCGGGCCGCCGGTCGTCCCCGATGGTCTGGTCGGACACCACGGTGCGGTCCATCAGGATATCCAGATTGATGGCGCCCGGGGTCTCCGTGGTCAAACGGATGCACAGAACCTGTGCCGGGTTGCTGACAAACATTTCCCTGCGGTACCGCACACCGGCCTGCGTGTGTGCAATCTCCAGCACACCTGTCATCAGATCGAGGTCGGAGGTGTACGCCTCCGACCCGTGGCTGTGGGGCAGCCAGCCGAACGCAAACGGCAGCCGCTGGTTCAGGGCGAAACTCAGCTCACCCAGCGGCACATAGTGGCGCATGTTGTTCGGGGTGCCCACCATGTACTGCAAAATAAGCTCCTCTGCCTTTTCAATCTCTCCCGAAAAGACCAGGCGGCGAATTTCCGGCAGCTTCTCCCTCAATGCCGGATTGTTCCGGTCGGTGAAGCCGCCATACCACAGGGAATCGTCGTTGAGCTGGATGCGTTCCACGCAGGCATGGCCATACACCATGGCGCCCAGCCGACCATTGCCCATGGGCAGGGCATCGCTCCAGACACTGGCCTGATTGTCATATCTGAGATGATAGGGATGATTCATGGCACAACTCCTTTTTTCTGCGTGGACGCGCCTCAAATTGGGGACATGGACGAAGCCGATCCGTTTTCATCACACGGGCGGGTATCCCTGGGGAACCCGCCCGTGCGCATCCGTGTGGACGCATTCGTGTCTGTTCTGGACCCTGATGTTGGATCGTGTCATTGGACTGTGTTATTGGGCCGTGTCATTGGGCCGTGTTATTTGCCCATCTTCTTGGCTTGATCCTTCAGGTGGTTTTCCGTCATGACCTTTTTCAGGGCATCCAAATCCGTTCCCTGCAATTCCGTCATCGCGTCCGCGTAAATGGCGTCAAACTCGGCGTCGGTTTCCGCCAGCACCATCTGTGCCAGATACCGGTTCCAGATGTTTTTGATTTTCGCGTAGGCAACGCCTTCCGGAGACGCCGGGTCCGGATCCAGGCTGTCCAGGCCAAGCTCCCAGACGTCCACACCATATTTGCCGACATCCTTGAGGTAATTTGCGTAGGATTCCGGCGCCATCGCCACCTTCTGCAAGCCAGCCCACTTGGAGCGCCACATCAGCAGCCGCTGCTCGAACCCATACTTGTCCTTCAGCGCGGCGGGTTCCTGCTCGATTTCCGCCAGGATTTCCGGTTTGTATCTGGGCATTCCGTCCACCATGTCGTAGGTTTCCCCTTCACGGCCGAACAGGTTGGTGAGCTGTCCCTCGTCACTCCAGCTGTATTCGAGGTACCGGATGATGCGTTCCGGATTCTTGGCATTGGTTGTCACCATCGTCCCCACCCAGCCGGCACCACGGCCGCCTGCAAACTGCGGTTCCTTGCCGTTGTACTTCTGGAACTCAAGCGGGATGTAGGTTCTTCCCTCGTCCCCTGTCAGCTGCATGATTTTGGGATTGTGCGCCTTCCAGACATCGATGGGGAATCTTCCGG
>JAEWSN010000025.1 GCA_023459915.1 Bacillota bacterium | reverse complement strand
TGTCGACGGAGCCACCCTTGAGAAAAAAGGCTTGGCCGGCGGATGGCCGGAACCGTTCCGCCACTGACGAAAGCGCGTTCCCGTCACGATCCTCGTATGGCACCTCCCGACCGGCCGCGTCCAGCAGTGATGTGCCGTACCAAGTGTTGTGGTTGTTGCCGGCTGCATAGGGAGGATAACTGCGCCCGGCGGCTGAGAATTCCGCAGGGACAGATTTCTCCATCATGGCGAACTCCACGCCAGCCCGCCAGCCCATGGCGTGTCCATCCCCAATGCACTGGGTGGGCCGGAACTCTGACAACCCGGAGAACTCCGGAGAAAACAGCCAGTTACGGGCCGGCCTGGACATGCACATCACCGTTGCGTCCGCTGTCAGAACATAAAACCTGCCGGTTCGTGCATGCAAACCGGTTGCGCCGATACATCGGCTACCGGGCTGGCCGTCTTCTGTCAGCAGGGAAGTGATCATCACACGGTCCAGCACCTTCACGCCAAGCCGCCGCATCTCACGTACCATCGCCGGTTTGAAGGTGGTGCCCCAGATTCTCAGGGTAAAACGATTCTCGTAATCGTAGGCAAACAGGAATTTCGTCGCTTCGTCACGGAATGCCGCACCGGTAAATTCATCATCCGTGTCACGGATTTTGGCGCCCATCGCTTCGAGCTCCAAAAGCCGGTCATAGCCTTCACGGCATTCAATATAGTGGGAAATGCCGTTGTTGAACCCGTCGTTGTCATCAAGCATCGCCTGTGTCAACACTTCGGGAGAAACCTTTGAGCAGGGATTTGTGGCAGCAGATTCCCAATGATCACAACCGGATCCGCCGGCGCCGCTATACGGTGTGGCACCCTTTTCCACAAGCAAAACCCGGCTTCCCTTTTGGGCAGCGGCGATGGCGGCCATGCATCCGGAGATGCCGCCACCAAGCACCAGCACCTCTGTATGAAGCCTTGTCTCCTGATCTGTTTCCAATGGGTATGGCCAGTTCCGCATCCCATCCATCCTTTCAAGACAAGTGGTCAAATACGCTCCCGGTCCATTATACGCGCAGAGGCAACGGGATATCCACCCGTTGCCTCATACGTCTTGCTCTGATTGATGATGCCTGTGGTCAAAGACTCATGTGTTGTCCCTGCGCAGACCTGACTGGTATTACTCCGGCCGTTGAATACCCAAAACAATTTCATCCTGAATGATTCTCTCACAACGGCCGGAGTTATGACCGTTTCGGATATTTTTTCACCACCGCAATCACTCAGACGTCGATGACAGAAATGATCAATACCGGCCGACGCTTCGTGCGCCCCTGCAACAGCCGCTCCAGCTGGAAACTCAGCGAATCGCCCTTGAGCAGGGTCTCCACACGATTCCCAGTCTCCTCGGCCTTCTTGACGATGTCCCGGATTTTATGCTGACATTCCTTGATGATGCGATCGCGCTCGCTGTCATACAGGAAGCCCCGCGCCTGGATATCCGGCTGCCCAACCAGCGCACCGGTTTTCTTGCTGATGGCCATGGCGACGGTTACCACGCCGTCTTCCGCCAACAGCAGCCGATCGCGTAGGATGTGGCGATCCAGTTCACCCAGCATGCCGGTGCCGTCAATGAGTACCGCAGAGGTGTGGACAGCACCCGCAACACGGGCTTGGTTCCGTTTCTTGCTGTATTCGAAGACATCCCCGTTGTTCAGCAGATGTACATTTTCCTGCTTCATGCCCATGCCGATGGCCATTTGCGCATGCCGGTACAGGTGGCGGTACTCGCCATGACATGGCACAAAGAACTGCGGCTTCACCAGCTTGTGGATGGCCTTGAGCTCTTCCTGATACGCGTGTCCGGAAACATGAATCTCCGACAGCGACTCATAGATGACCCGGGCCCCTTTGCGGTACAGTTCATTGATGACACGGTAGATGGATTTCTCGTTGCCGGGAATGGCACTGGAGGAGAGCACCACCATGTCACCCTTCATGATCTCGATTTGCCGGTGTTCGGCATTGGCCATGCGGGTCAGGGCCGAAAGCGGCTCTCCCTGGCTGCCGGTGGTGATGAACAGCAGCTCGTGCGGCTTGAAGGAAGACGCCTTGTTCATGTCGATGAGCGTCTCCGGCCGGTGTGTCACGTAGCCAAGCGAACTGGCGGCCTCGTAATACTTGAGCATGCTGCGGCCAACCAGCACCACCTTGCGACGTTGCTTTTCCGCTGCCGTGAATATCTGCTGGATGCGGAACACATTGGAGGAGAAGGTCGTAACGAAAATCCTGCCTTCCGCCTGTCGGAAGAGGTTTTCCAGAGACTCTCCCACCTTTATCTCCGAGGACGAGGAACCGGAGCGCTCCACATTCGTGCTCTCACAGACCAGCAACAGCACGCCTTCCGCGCCGATTTCCGCGATACGCCCCAGATCCATGGTTCTGCCATCGAGCGGCGTGTAATCGATCTTGAAGTCTCCGGTGTGAATCACCGTGCCGGCCGGCGTCCGGATGGCCAGCAGGTTGGCGTCCGCAATGCTGTGGTTGGAATGGATGAACTCCACCTCAAACACCCCGGCGCGCACCCGGTCGCCGTCTTTGACCGTCACCAGGTTGGCACCCTTGACGCCGGTTTCCCGGTCTTCTGTTTTTTGCTTGACCAGCGCCATCGACATGCCGCTGCCATAGACAGGCACCTTGACCTGGCGCAGCAGCCAGGGCAGCGCGCCAATATGGTCTTCATGCCCGTGGGTGATGAAGATGCCGCGGAGTTTGTCCAGGTTTTCGAGGACATAGGTGAAATCCGGGATGACAATGTCAATGCCGGGCATGGCCTCATCCGGGAAAGAAAGGCCGCAGTCCACGATGATCATGTCTTTCCCGTACTCGTAGACGAACATGTTCTTCCCGATTTCACACATGCCGCCAAGCGGAATCATCTTGAGGGTGTCTGTTGCCCGGGAGGCGCCTTTTTTCGCCGGCTGCCCGGGGGCGGTTTTATCGGCCGTTGCCGTGGTACCGGCACCGCCGCCACTCCCCGTTTTTCGGCGCGGCGCCTGTGGTGTGCTCTCTTTGGACACAACTTCAGCACCCGCAGACTTTTGCGCAGGCCGTTTCCTGCGACGTCTGGGATTGTTTTGGCTGTCCGGAGCGGAGGTCGCTGCCTGTGGCGTTCTTGAGCCTTCCGGGACACCCTGCTTATTCAGTTTTTTGTCAGTCATTGACTTTCCTCCGGCAGGTTCTGCCTGCCATGCGGCGACATGGCATATGGCATGTTCGGCCGCGTATTGGGTTGTTTATTCAACTGCCTGATTGTGGCAGTTCAGTTCTGTATCTGAATGGGCCTGACGACACGATTGCGGTCGGTCAGAGGCTATCTGCAAAAAGAGCCCGCATCACTTTGTCAAGCATGCGAGCATCCAAAATTCTCATCGGGTATCGCTTTGCCAACAGGCACACTGTTTAGTATATAATGGAAACCATCAGGTGTCAAACGGCGGTGGCCACCATTCGAACCGCACCGGCGTCTTTCCCCTGAACGCAACAGCAGACAGGACACATGTGCTTTCCATCTCCATGCGGGGGATTCCATGCGACTTTTTTTTGCCATCACCTTCCCCGACAGGATAAAAACCGCACTGGCGGACATCTCACAACGCCTTCAGGCACAGCTCCCGTCGGGACATTGGACACGCCGGGAGAACTACCACCTGACGCTTGTGTTTCTGGG